>NZ_JAFCLR010000044.1:0-67105 GCF_018131065.1 Bradyrhizobium sp. AUGA SZCCT0431
CATGAAGCACGGCCTCGAATACTTCCACGCCGCCGCCGCAGGATGGAGCCTCAGAGATGTGTGCATGCACTAGGGCGAACGCCGGGACGACGGCCGTATTAGCTGGCCGCTTCGAACCGCGCTTCCCTTCAGAAGCCGCATCGCCGCATCTGCAGGCGTTACGTCCGCTTTGGTGCGCATGACGGACTCAAGCATGGAATTGCGCGAGGTCCGAAATGTGCCAAAATCAGATGGGCAGGAGCACGATTTCCGAATATAGCCTGTCGAGTTCACCAGCAGCGATCGACGCGGAGCGGTAACAGTTGCTCACCGGGAGCAGCACGCCCCGTGGCCGGACAGGAAAGAGCCGCGCGTCCGCCACGAGCGCTGCCGTCCGCTGTCGACGCAGGATCGTCAGCTTGACGCGCTCGAGATGCCGCAACAGCAATTCCGGTGCACTGCAATGCAGGATGTCCGAATAGGGGATTCGCAGCGGCAGAACTCGCGCCAGTCCTCCCAGTCGGCCCGCTGCAACACGGTGAATGCGGCGCTTCACCACGAGATAGGCATAATCGGACCCGTCGCTGACGGTTAGCTGCAGGCAGTCATACCGTGCGTGATCGTCGAAGATCTGTTGTTGTTCGCCGGTCAGCCTCTCCCGGACCACGACCGGATCGAAGCTGATGACCGGCCGGTTCGGCCCAAACATCGTCTCGGCCTGTAGCAATGGAAGCATGGCGATCCTGTGCGACTCCAGCGGCTTGAAGCGCTGCGCCATGAGGGCAGCCCAAGAGATCGGCTGTGGGGTGAAGCACGTATAGGTGAGCTTCGCGCCTTCCAGCTGCAAGGCAAGCAGGGCCAAGCCCCAGCCGCGGTACTGCGCGTGTACGACCCAGGAAGACAGATTGCAGACGAGCACTGCCTCCCCGTTCACCTGACGCCGGGCGGTAACAGCTCCGATGAAGCCGACCACTGCGTTGCGGTCGAGGAGTATGAAGCCGCGCCCGTGATCGGACCACTCATGGTCGAACAACCGACGCCACGTCGCGGCATTGATGCCCGAGTCGCGGAAGGATTCCTCAAGGAAGCGGCAGATCGGCTCCCAGTCCTCCGGACCCACGGCACGGAGATGCGGGCCGGACTGACCGAACTGCTGCGCCGTCATTGCCTCCTCGCCGCCGGAGAGGACCGTGATCAAGCCTTCGATCGAGGGCGCCGCCAGAAAGGCCGAGAGGGGCACGGGATGCCCGGCATAGCTCTCGATCTCGAGCAGCAGGCTCAGCAGTGCCAGCGAGTCCGCACCGAGGCCAAGAAGATTGTCGGACCAGCCGATGGGCGCGACGCCCAGCACGCGCTCGCAGATCGCCTGCAGCTCCTGCGGTAGCCGCTCAGGCTCCGGGATCGCCCCACGGCCTGACGGCGGCCCCCGCGACACCCTGACGGCCGGAGGCGCCCGGAGAACCGGATGCGTGGCAATGGCATCGAGGCATTCCGGGTTCTGCAGGGCATCCCGGTTCCGTACAGGGCGGCCATTCACCGCATCGCGCGCCGCGGCTTCGGACCGCTTGCCGTTGAAGGTGACAGGAAGCGCCTCGACCTGTGCGATGCGCGCCGGCACGAAGGCGGGGGAGCCGCAGCGCGCAAGCTCCGAGCGGATGTGCTTCGCCAGCATGTTGTCGAGCATCAGGCGTTCGCGCAGCACGATCAGGAGAACCATGCGCGTGCCACCGGGCTCCTCCCCTGCTTGCTGCTCGACCGCCATCGCCTCGAGGATCTCCCAGGTGTGATCGAGTATGCGGTAGATCTCTGCGGTGCCGATGCGGATGCCGCGTACATTGAGGACCCCGTCGGAACGGCCGTGCAGCCGCCAACCGCCATCGGGCGTGGCCTCGATCAGGTCGCCATGCGTCCAGAAGCCGGGGTTCTGGGCGAAATAGGCGGCATGGAAGCGTGTGCCGTCGGCATCACCGTGAAAGCCGAGGGGGCGCGAGGGAAAAGGGTTGGCGCAGACCAGCTCGCCGATCAGTGCCTCCGGATTGTCAGGCGGCGGCAGCGAGCGGACATCGAGGCCGAGGCTGCGGCACTGTGCCTCGCCGCGATGAACGGGCAGGTTCGGATTGCCCAGGACAAAGCAGCCGATGATGTCGGTGCCGCCTGAGATCGACTGCAGCGGCATCGCCGCCTTCACCTGATCGCGGACCCAGTCGTACTGGCGGGGATGCAGGATGGAGCCGGTGGAGAGCACAGCCCGGAGCGCAGAAAGGTCGAACACCCGGCCCGGCGAGAAGCCCCCCTGCTCGCAGAAGTGCAAATAGGCAGGATTGGTGCCGAAGACGGTCACGCGCTCCTCGGTGACGATCCGCCAGAAGGTGTCCGGCCCTTCGAGCGGCCCATCGTAGAGGACGAGCTCCGTGCCGGAGGCCAAGGCAGAGAGCTGCCAATTCCACATCATCCAACCGCAGGAGGTCTGGAAGAACAGCTTGTCGCCCGGCCCGAGATCACAGTGCAACCGGTGCTCCTTCACATGCTCCAGCAGCGTGCCGCCGGTGCCGTGCTGAATGCATTTCGGCGCGCCCGTGGTGCCGGAGGAAAACATCGTGAACAGCGGCTGGTTGAACGGATGGCGCAGCCAGCCGGGTCGAGCGTCGCGGCCAACGGCATCGCGGAGCAGATCGGCGAACCTGTGCAGGGGCACCGTCCTCTCGCCGGCGGGAAACGAGCCGTTGTCCAACGCGACGATCGCGGCAAGGCCCGGCAGACCGGCCGCCGCGCCGGCGACGCGCTCGGCGACGGCGACGCCCAAATCCCATGGCTCCGCCCGGAGACAGCCGAACAGCACCACGGGCTCGAGAGGGGCGAAGCGCGCGAGGATGGCGGGCACGCCCATGTCTGGCGCGCAGCTAGCGAAAGTCGCGCCAATGGCAGCGGTGGCCAGGGCGGCAATGACCGCCTCGGCATTGTTGCGTCCGATCGCCGCGACATGGAGGCCAGGGCGCACACCCAGCCGCTGCAGCGAGGTCGCCAGCCGGGCGACTGCGATGCGCAGTGCGCCCCGTGTGAACCGGTCGCGGCTGCCGCCGGCGTGACAGGCCGTCAGGACCGTCTGGTCAGGACTGCCGGCGAGGAGGCACTCGGCGTAATTGAGACGGAGATCCGGGAAGAAGCGGGCGGTCTCGCAGGCATCGCCGACGCAGACCGGCTCGAGCGCGCCGTGCCGGGGCAGGTCGGACCACTCCAGGAAGAGGCGCCAAAAATTGCGGAAGTCCTCCACCGAGAAGCGGTCCATCGCGGAATGATCAGGCAAGTGCTGTCCCGTCCGGACCTCGCACCATTGCATGAAGGCAGTCAGTTGCGAATGCGCGACAGGCTGATCATCGGAACGGAATACCGCTTCCGCGAGACTCTCATCAAAAGACCTAACGCTATGAGTCAGAGGCAACTCCAGGCCCTCCATCTGAAGCGCTAAGCACTATAATTGGGAAGAAGTGGGAATGGCAGATAACATCCGTGGGTAATCATTTGGCGGTACTCGCGCAGGCATGAGCTTTGTCTTCCTTCCCCCTCAGCGAGGGTATCGCGCATCTGAATATGAATTGTGTGTGCGCGCTTCCCTCGAAGCCCAATTCTGCCTCCAATTCCCGGAGGTGCTGAGCAGTTGGGTCGCCTTTGTACTCTTGAGAGAGACCGACAGCGCGCTAGCTTTGCCGTCCATGACTAGCTTGCAATCGAAATCCGGGCCGACAGCGCGCAGCTAAGTCCGCTTCTGATCGGGTCGCTGACTTGGTCTTTGATTTTGGCGATGGCAGCTTCGGGTCATTTGCGAACCACAATGTTTGTGACCGTGAGGTCTGCTTTACTCCGCTGATCGGACATCGTTTCAGTTCAGACGGCTCGTTGTTGGGCCCGACTTTAGGCCGACTATTTGAGCCCTCTTTAGCGGGGCAGCCGTATCGCGGCGTCGGCTCCATCGGCTCGCCGAACGCAAAGCCTTACGCGTATTCGCAGCCCAACTGATAGAGTTCGACCGCATCCGAAAGGGATCGTTCACCAAATAGCCAACGGAGTTCGGTAGGCCGCTTCTCCTTCCAGCGTGTTTGATCCGCCCTGGTTTATGTTAGCGTTGCCATCACTCCTCCCGCCGCAGAAAGTCGCCTGCCAATGCCGGAACGTCCGCCTTTCGAATTGCCCAACATGCAGGGAGGGGTTTGGGTAGAGGAGGTCCGGTCCGGAGATCCGCTGCCGCCGCCTCCGCCGCCACACCCGTATGCGAGCGTTCCGTTGATGTCTTACGAAGCGCGGGTATGGCTTTCGTCTGAGTTCGTCGATCCGTCCGGGTATGTTCGTTTCGATTCGCCGGTTCCCGTGTACGAGGCCGCTGGCTGGCCGCTCGGTGTGAGGCCGGGCGGGAATAATGACCAGCAAGTCGCCATGCTGAACATGATCGACGGTTATTTCGATGGGGACGTCAGGTCAGCACTCGCGTTGCCGCGGCGGTACACCGGGCTTGATTTTCGTCCGCCGCCCCGGCGCGACATGGCAAATCTGTGGATCCGGCATGTCGGGTGCTGGGACGGCGAGCCGCATCGGCTTGCGGAGATCGTCGCCGGGCTGGCGCGGCTTCCGAAGGGGCGCCATCCCAGTTACAAATGCCACGCGCTTTACGCGCTGACACCGTTTTGTATCATCGGGCAGACCTGGTGTGAGCGGGACACCTCTCAGCCTGCCTATATTATCGACACCACGATCGCGTTTTTCTACACCTTCGAGACGCTGATCCAGGAGTGCTTCATCACCGATGCGCGGCGCGCGGGCGCGAGCACCGCAGACATCCTGGCCGCCTATGAGCATCGATATGCCAATGTGAGGTCGCAGCCGAACCTGCTACTGCGCGATCCGACAACGCTGAAGCTCGCGCGCTACGCCAATCCGTCGATCGACTGGGACAGCATACACGCGACTCCTGAGAACAGCGTGGGCGGCGCCGCGCTGCCGGGATGGGAGGCGCGCAATGGACGCGAGTTCCTGTTCGTCAGCCGATTGCAGACCCACCTGATGGTGGCGATTGCGGCCGCCTGCCAAGGCCTCGCCAATTTCGCGAGCGGTCGCGTCAGCTCCGCGCTGGTGCGGACCATGGACGCACCACCGGGCATCGAGGCGCTAGCACCGCACTGGCTCGGGCACATCACCGGCGGATATGATCACGCGGCGCAATGTGCCGATCTGCTGAAAAGCCTGGCGCGCTATTATGAGCAGGATCTTTTGTCCGATCTGCACGGGATGCCCATTCCGTCGTTTCAGTGGCCAAGGGATGAACCAGATTTGTGGTCGATCGTGACACCACAATCTTCCATTCATGGATGTACGACCGGTGACGCTTATGACCCCTATCGGTGGAAGCTGTTCGACGTATCGCTGGATGATGCGTCGGTTGTCCGCTGGAGCCGCGAAGCCTATCATTGGGTCGAGAAGGGGTGGGCGACGGAAAGACCCGTCGGTTCCTAGAGGGATGCGACGTCCGGGTGAGTGCGATACCATATCCGGATATCACGTTGTTCGCCCGGGCCACACGCCGCAACATCTGCCCGACGGGCAAATCAATTCGGTTTTACAGAAATCGTGTCAAGCCCCGAAATAAAAAATATTTCGCTTTTCCAGAAGGGCAAATCAGGGGCATATCTTTGGCCATCCCGTCCTACTCAGAAGGGCGTCGGCCGTCGTCACGGACGTTGGACGGGTTGCGGTGGACGCCGATGTTGCGGAGACGTAACGCGACAAAGGCGTACGGCGAAGGCGCGTGGTCCTGACACCCCGTTGCTGGTGTCAAGGTCGTGAGGAGCCAAAAGCTTCTTGCGGGCGATGGTGGCAAGGAAGCCCGTTCACCAGGGAGATCGCGTTATAAGTCGTAAAGCCATTGCGCAGGGAAGGCCGGGTGTTCTCCGCTGCCCTGTATGCTCGTGTGCACTTTGTTTTGTGCAAACCGCACGCGAGACCGCGGGTGCAGCGCGCACCCGGTCTTCCCTGCGCCCTCACTATGAGAGGGCGGGAAGTTTCCAGCAAACCTCGGGCGCAATGTGCCGCGAGAACGCGAAACTGCGTTTGGATGATGGTGCAACCACAAACACCGCCGTCGTCCCGGCCTTGAGCTCAGATGCGCAATTGCGCATCGGGGGACCCATAACCACAGGAAGAAGTTTTGCGAATGGTCTCTGCTACCGAGCTTCACAGAGAGATCACGCGGTATGGGTCCCGGCGTTCGCCGGGACGACGAGAGTTGGCGCTACCCCGGCAAATACCCCTTCACCGCCGGCAGAAAGAAAATCGCGATGTTGATCGCAAAGCCGATGGACCACAGGATCGAGCGCAGCGTCGGGCGGTTGCCGAGATAGGTGAAGACGTAGGCGATCCGCACGATCAGGAACAATGCCGCCAGTTCGTCGATCAAATGTTGCGGCCCGAGGCGAAACTCGGCCAGCAGCACCGCGACCGCGAAAAACGGAAAGGCCTCGATGCCGTTCTGATGAGCGCCCAGCGCCCGGGCGCGGATCGGATCCTGGTAGAAGTCGGGGTCGCGGGGCCTGGCATTGTCGAAACGGCGAAACCCGATCCATTTGACCGAGGCGATCGTCAGCAAGTACAGCAACAGCGTTCCAAAAACGCACCATTCGGCGACCGTCATGGTTCCTCCCGCCCGCGGCAAGACCTGAGCGTATCGAACCGATGGTTGTCTTGACAAGGATGGTGCAACGCGCGAAGCCACGGAAATCATGACCGTGGTCGTTCCCATAGGAAATGCGAAGCCTGCGCCGGAAGCCAAGCCGGCGCGCGTCGGCGTGCTGCTGGTCAATCTCGGCACGCCCGATAGCGCCGACGCCAGAGGCGTGCGGGTGTACCTCAAGGAATTTCTCTCCGACCCGCGCGTGATCGAGGACCAGGGGCTACGCTGGAAGCTGATCCTCAACGGCATCATTTTGCGCATCCGTCCCCGCCGCAAGGCGCGCGACTACCAGAAGATCTGGAACGTCGAGAAGAACGAATCGCCGCTCAAGACCATTACGCGCGCGCAAGCCGAAAAGCTGGCGGAGGCGATCGCGGACCATGACCACGTCGTGGTCGACTGGGCGATGCGTTACGGCAATCCGTCGATCCGCTCGCGCATCGATGCCCTGACCGCGCAAGGCTGCGACCGCCTGCTGGTCGTGCCGCTCTATCCGCAATATTCCGCGGCGACCTCGGCCACCGTGTGCGACGAGGTTTTCCGCGTGCTGGCCGGCATGCGCGCGCAGCCGATATTGCGCGTGACGCCGCCTTACTATGACGACCCCGATTACATCGATGCGCTGGCGGCCTCGATCAATGCGCATCTGACGACCTTGCCGTTCCAGCCCGAACTGATCGTCGCGTCGTTTCACGGCATGCCGCAGAAATATGTCGACAAGGGCGACCCCTACCAGGCGCAGTGCATCGCAACAACGGACGCCTTGCGCCGACGCATCGGCCTTGATGCATCCAAACTGCTGCTTACATTTCAGTCGCGCTTCGGCTTCGACGAATGGCTGCAGCCCTATACCGACAAGACCATCGCGCAGCTCGCGAAGGATGGTGTCAAGCGCATTGCCGTGGTGACCCCCGGCTTCTCCGCCGATTGCCTGGAGACGCTGGAAGAGATCGCGCAGGAAAACGCCGAAATATTCAAACACAATGGCGGCGAGCAGTTCGCGGCGATCCCCTGCCTCAACGATTCCGAGCCCGGCATGGACGTGATCCGCCAGCTCGTGTTGCGCGAGCTTCAGGGCTGGATTTGATTACAAAGCGTTTTCGAGCGAAGTGGGGACCCGCGTTAAGAAAACGCGTCAAAACATAGCGCCCGCGTCAAGACGCCATACATCTGGCGGGCGGCAAACGGCTCCCTACGTAACCATTGCTAGAGAACAGTCGGGCTGAACCGGCGGTGGCATCCGGCAGACATATGGACGACCGCGTCCGGCAACGGTCTTGCCGGTTTTGGAGGGAATTCATGACTGGTTTCGACATTTTCGCGATTGCGTTTTTACTTCTCGTCATTGTCACCCTGTTCGCCGGCGTCAAGACGGTGCCGCAAGGCTATGACTGGACCATCGAACGGTTCGGCAAATACACCCGCACGCTGTCGCCGGGGTTGAACATCATCGTTCCCTATTTCGACCGTGTCGGCCGCAAGATGAACATGATGGAGCAGGTGATCAGCATTCCCGAGCAGGAGGTGATCACCAAGGACAACGCCACCGTGACGGTGGACGGCGTCGCGTTCTATCAGGTGTTCGATGCCGCCAAGGCCAGCTACGAAGTATCCAATCTCGATCAGGCGATCATCGTGCTGACGATGACCAACATCCGCTCGGTGATGGGTTCGATGGACCTCGACCAGGTGCTGTCGCACCGCGACGAGATCAACGAGCGGCTGCTGCGCGTGGTCGACGCCGCGGTGTCGCCGTGGGGGCTGAAGGTCAACCGCATCGAGATCAAGGACATCGTGCCGCCGGCGGATCTCGTCGAGGCGATGGGCCGGCAGATGAAGGCCGAGCGCGTCAAGCGCGCCGACATCCTGCAGGCCGAAGGCCAGCGGCAGTCGGAAATCCTGCGTGCCGAGGGCGCCAAGCAGGGCCAGATCCTGCAGGCCGAAGGCCGCAAGGAAGCCGCCTTCCGCGACGCCGAGGCGCGCGAGCGTTCGGCGGAGGCCGAAGCCAAGGCGACGCAGATGGTGTCCGACGCCATCTCCAAGGGCGACGTTGCCGCGCTGAATTACTTCATCGCCGATAAATACATCAAGGCGTTCGGGCAACTGGCTGAATCGCCGAACCAGAAGATCCTCATGCTGCCGATCGAGGCCACCAGCATCCTGGGCTCGCTCGCCGGCATCGGCGAGATCGCCAAGGCGACCTTCGGTGACGCCGCTACCGCGGCAGCAGCCGCGCGGCGCGGTTCGGTGCCATCAACCGGTCCCGCCACGCCGCCACCGCCGCCGTCGCCATCGCCGTTCTCGCCGCAGCGGTAGGGAGTTTTCCCTCTCCCGCGCTTGCGGGGGAGGGTGCCGAGCGAAAGCGAGGCGGGTGGGGGCTCTCTCCACGAGTCGTATGGTGGAGAGAGCCCCCACCCCAGCCCTCCCCCGCAAGCGGGAGAGGGAGCGCACTGAGCGAAGCGTTGACGGATCGCACCAGATACTAGAGAGGTCGTGTCATGGCCGACATATTCGCTACCCTGGGCACCTGGAACTGGCTGATCTTCGGCTTCATCCTGATGGCGCTGGAATTGCTGGCGCCGGGTGTCTTCCTGTTCTGGCTCGGGCTTTCCTCGCTGATGGTTGGCCTGGTGTCGTTTGCGATCAATCCATCGTGGCAGACGCAGCTTTTGATGTTCGCGTTGTTCGCGGCCGCGGCGGTGCCGGCGTGGCGGCATTTTGCGAAGAGCGCCGGCAGCAGCAGCCAGAGCAACCCGTTCCTCAACCGGCGGACCGAAGCGATGATCGGCCGGGAGTTCACGCTGGAGAAACCGATCGTCGACGGCACAGGCACGGTGCGGATCGACGACACGATCTGGCGCGTCGCCGGCCCCGATGCGCCGGCCGGCAGCCGCGTCAAGGTCGTGCGCGCTGATGGCGCCAGCCTGACGGTAGCGGTGGCCTAGCGCATGATCCGGAAAAGTGGGCACCGGTTTTCCCTCGCGACAAACGCGATGCGTTTGCGCGGAGATCATGCTCAGTCTTGCATTTGCCTGCTCCACCGCTCCGCAAAACGGTGGAGGGGAAGGAAGGTTTCGTTCAGCTCCTGGCCGAGCCCGGTCAGGCCGTAGCCATCGCCGGGCAGCAGTTCGATCAGGCCGGCCTCGCGCAGTTCGGAGAGCCGGGTCTGCATGACTGTCGGCGAGGCCTCGTCGCAGGCGGTGCGCAGCGCGCGCGAGGTCAGCGGTCCCTCGCGCAGCTCCCACAGGATGCGCAAGGTCCAGCGGCGCCCGAGCAGGTCCAGCAGCGCCATGACCGGCCGGCCGGTGCGTGAGCCGCGGACGGCGCGTTTCTTCATAGCAGGGGCCTGTTTCGGCATCGGAAAGCCTCTTGCGAGCCGCTACAGATATTGTAGCGTCTTGCTACATTTATTGTAGCACAGGAGTGAACCCATGTCACAATCCGCGCCGCGGATCGCGCCGCTGCAGCCGCCTTATCCACCCGAGATTCAGCAACAATTCGACCGCATCATGCGCGGCGCGCCGCCGCTGATGCTGTTCCGGGTGATGGCCGGCCAGCCCCGCGCCTGGGAGAAGTTTCGCGGCGGCAGCCTGCTGGATCGCGGCCCGCTCAGCTTGCGAGAACGCGAGATCGTGATCGACCGCACCTGCGCGCGGACCGGCTGCGAGTACGAATGGGGCGTGCATATCGCGGCGTTCGCGGAGGCCGCCCACCTGACCGAGGCACAGGTCCGCGCCACCGTGCTCGGCGATGCCAAGGCCGCCTGCTGGTCGGAAGCCGAACAGGTGTTGATCGCAACCGTCGATGCGCTGCACGAGCGAGCGACGCTTGATGAGGCCGAGTTCAAGGCGCTGTCGGCGCATTATGACGACGCAAAAATCGTCGAGATCATCCAGCTCTGCGGTTTCTATCGCACGGTGTCATATCTGGCCAACGCGCTGGCCTTGCCGCTGGAGGAGACGGCGGCGAGATTTCCGAGGTGAGATTCAACTATTGCGTCGTCCCGGCGAACGCCGGGACCCATACTCCGCGGCCCTGATTGTCTAGGAAGGTGTCTAACGCTGGTATCCTCACCGAGAGGACACGGCGTATGGGTCCCGGCCTTCGCCGGGACGACAAATTACGCCACGCCCGCGCGCAATAAATCATGCAGATGCACGATGCCGACCGGCTTGCTGGCATCGGTCACGATCAATGCGGTGATCTTCGACGAGTTGAGGATCTCCAGCGCTTCGCCCGCGAGCAGGTCGCGGCCGATGGTCTTCGGATTCTTCGTCATCACCTCGTCGACGGTGGCGGTCATCAGATCGGGCCGCATGTGGCGGCGCAGATCGCCGTCGGTGACGATGCCGACGATGTGGCCGCGACCGTCAGTGATACCGACGCAGCCAAAGCCCTTCGACGACATCTCGACCAGCGCATCCGACATTTTGGTGCCGAGCGGCTTCAGCGGCACCGCGTCGCCGGCATGCATGAGGTCGCGGGTGTATTTCAACAGCGCGCCGAGCTTGCCGCCGGGATGCAGCACGCTGAAATCGACCGAGGTGAAGCCGCGGCCTTCCAACAGCGCGATCGCCAGCGCGTCGCCGAGCGCCAGCATCATCAGCGAGGAGGTGGTCGGCGCCAGATTATGCGGGCAGGCCTCGCGCGCCTTCGGCAAGGTCAGCGCGACGTCGGCGGCCTTGCTCAGCGTCGATTCCCGGTCCGCGGTCATCGCGATCAGGGGAATGGAAAAGCGGGTGGCATAGGTGATGAGATTCTTCATCTCCGGCTGCTCGCCGGACCATGACAGCGCCAGGATGACGTCGTCGGCGGTGATCATGCCGAGATCACCATGGCTGGCTTCCGCGGCATGGACAAAGAACGCCGGCGTGCCGGTGGAGGCAAAGGTCGCGGCGATCTTGCGGCCGATATGGCCCGACTTGCCGAGCCCGGTCACGATCAGCCGGCCCTTGGCGTTGCCGATGCGATCGACGGCCGCCGCGAACGGCGCGCGGAGGTCGGACTGCAGCGCCGCCGTGATGGCGGCGATGCCGCCGGCCTCAACGTCGAGCGTGCGCAGGGCCGACTCGATGGCGGCGTTGGCGTGATCGGTGCCGGATGATTTTGCCATCAGCGGTTTCGGCTTGGCCATGTCTCAAATCCAGGGAGGAGGGGCAAAGCCCCCGGACCCCTCCTTAGCACGGCCGATTTGGCGATGCGACGCGGGCCGCCGGCTCTCAACGGGTCATTAACCATAATTGTTTTAACTCCATTAACGACGTTTTCCCCGCGCGCTCGGAATGCGTCGAATAAGTAGCTGACGTTGTTGGAGTATTTTCATCGTGATGGCAGGTCCAGTAGAGGGCCGTAGCAGGCGCGCGACAGTGTTCCGCGCGGCATTGCCATGCCTTGCGCTGATCGCCCTGACCGGGACCATTGCGCAGGCCCAGATCGTCACGCCTGACCTGTTCAGCCCGACCCGCAGCAGCCAGCTGACGCCGGTGGATTCGCCGCTGCGCCGGACCAATGCCGAGGCCAACGACAAAACCAGTGACGAGGCCAACGACGCCCGGGTTCGCGACAAGGAGAAGCCCGCGCCGTCGCGCATCGGGGCGATCCCGCGCTATGGCCTGCCCGCCGCCAGCGGCGCCTCCAGCTCCGGTTACGACTCGCTCAACCGCAAGCTTCAGAAGCCGAAATATTATCCGGGACAGGTCCGGCCGAAGCCGCCGCCGGGACCCGGCAGCCGGCCGCCGCTGCTGTCGAACACGCCGCTGCGGCTTTCGATTCCGCCGTCGCAGACCGCGAACAAGGCCCCGATCCCGCCGGCGATGGCCGGCACGGTGGTGGGTCAACCCGCACGCAAGCGCCTCAAGGACGATGACGATCCGTTCGGCGCGGTCGGCGATTACGCCGGCAGCTTCCTGATCAAATCGGCGGTCGAACTGCGGGGTGGCTACGACACCAATCCCGCCCGAATCGCCGTGCCGCGAGGCTCGCCATTTTATGTAGTCGCGCCCGAATTCCTCGCCGTCTCCGACTGGGAGCGCCACGCGCTGGTGGCCGATCTCAAGGGCTCTTTCACCGGCTACACCAATACGTTCCCGCCGGTGGACGGTGTGGTGTCGTCGGCGCCGACCAATGTCGATCGTCCGAATTTCAACGGCCATGTCGATGGCCGTCTCGATGTCTCGCGCGATACGCGACTGCTCGGGCAAGCCCGGCTACTCGTCGCCACCGACAATCCGGGCAGCCCCAACATTCAAGCGGGCCTCGCCAGATATCCCGTCTACGCGACGTTCGGAGGGACTTTTGGTGTCGATCAGAACTTCAACCGGCTGCAGCTTTCCGCCGGCGCAGCCGTCGACCGCACCGTCTATCAGAATTCACAACTGACCGACGGCACATCGACCACCAATGACGACCGCAACTACAATCAGTTCGGCGGTCTCGGGCGTGTCAGCTACGATCTGATGCCGGGCCTGAAACCATTCGGTGAAATCGAAGGTAACGTTCGCTCGCACGATCTGCTGGTCGATCGCAACGGCTATCAGCGCAATTCCAACGGCGGATCGGTGCGGGCCGGCACCACCTTCGAATTCTCACGGATATTGACGGGCGAGCTCGCGGTCGGCTGGGCGGCGCGTACCTACGAGGATCCGCGGTTGCTGCCGCTGCAAGGGCTGCTAACGTCGGCTTCGCTGGTCTGGGTCGCCACGCCGCTGACAACGGCGAAATTTTTTGCCACCACGACGATCAATGAGACCACGGTGCCCGGCGTCTCCGGTGTACTGACGCGCACCTACACCGCGGAGGTCGATCACGATTTTCGGCGCTGGCTGACCGGCATCGGCAAATTCACGTGGGGCACGCAGACCTACCAGGGCGATCAGCGTTTCGATCGCTTCTATTCACTTTCCGGCGACCTGATTTACAAGATGAACCGCAATCTGTGGATCACCGGCACACTGCGTCGGGACTGGCTGGATTCTAATCAGCCCGGCAACAGCACCGCCGCCACCATTGTTATGCTCGGCGTGCGCCTGCAGCACTGAACTTCATCGCCTCGCTTGTGTGCTCAAGGCAAGGGGAGTGAATTGTGACACACCGCTAACGGTTGTGTGACGGTGTCACACCCACTATTGCTTGACCGCGGACCAAAGCGGCCCCAATCTGCCGGCCCTTACAGAAGGAGTTTCAATGGCCCAGGGCAAAACTGCCTCTCGCAGCATTTTATCACGTACTTTGGCTACGATTATTCTCGTCGGCATCTATTGTTTCAGCATCGTCGGTGTGACGGCACTGATGGTTGGAGGATCGACGACGGCGGCGTACGCGCAGCGCGGTGGTCGTGGCGGCGGAGGCCGTGGCCGCGGCGGCGGACGCGGTGTCAGCCGCGGCGGCGGTCGTGGCTATGGACGCGGCTATGGACGCGGCTACGGCCGTGGGCGCGGTTATGGTTATGGCGGAGGCTACGGTTATGGCGGCGGCGGGTATGGCTGCTACTGGGCTGGCCCCGTACGGGTCTGCCCGTAAGACCGGCATTCCGCAGGACTGACAGTTACATGAATGGTGCAGCGTGCGAGGGCGCGCTGCACCATTTTTGTTTTGCCGTTCAATTTCGGCCGGCTCCGCTTACCGCGGCAGCGTCGTAGATCCCATCAGATACTGGTCGATGGCGCGGGCGCAGAGGCGGCCCTCGCGGATCGCCCACACCACCAGCGACTGGCCGCGGCGCATATCGCCGGCGGAGAACACGTTGGGCACCGAGGTCTGGTAGTCGGTCAGGTTGGCTCGAACGTTGCCGCGCTGGTCGAGATCGACGCCGAGCGTCTTCAGCATACCGTCATGGACCGGATGCACGAAGCCCATCGCCAGCAGCACCAGTTGCGCGTCGAGTTCGAATTCGGTGCCGGCGATCGGCTGGAATTTTTCGTTGACCTGCACGCAATGCAGCTTCTGCACCTTGCCGTCGACGCCGGAGAATTTCTGCGTCAGCACCGCGAATTCGCGGCGGGCGCCTTCGGCCTGGCTCGACGACGTTCGCATTTTCAACGGCCAGTTCGGCCAGGTCAGGCCCTTGTCTTCGTGCTCGGGCGGCGCCGGCATGATTTCGAGCTGGGTCACGGATCTCGCACCCTGCCGGAACGACGTGCCGATGCAGTCCGAACCGGTGTCGCCACCGCCGATCACGACGACATGCTTGCCGCCGGCGAGGATGTCCGCGGCCGCCCCGAGCGGCTCGGACGAGACGCGGCGGTTCTGTTGCGGCAGGAAATCCATCGCGAAGTGGATGCCGTCGAGGTCGCGGCCCGGGATCGGCAGATCGCGGCCGGCTTCGGCACCGCCGGTCAGGGCCACCGCGTCGTATTGCCGGTGCAACTCGCGCGGATCGATCGCGCCCGGCGAGGTGCCGCCGACATGGACACCGTAGTGGAAGGTGACGCCCTCGGCTTCCATCTGCGCCACGCGGCGGTCGATGACGTGCTTTTCCATCTTGAAGTCGGGAATACCGTAGCGGAGCAGGCCGCCGGCCTTGGCGAATTTCTCGTAGACGTGGACATCATGGCCGGCGCGCGCGAGCTGCTGCGCGGCGGCAAGGCCCGCAGGCCCCGAACCAACGATCGCAACCTTCTTGCCGGTCTTGCTGGGGGCGATTTCCGGCTTCAGCCAGCCATTGTCCCAGGCGCGGTCGACGATCGCGCATTCGATGGTCTTGATGGTGACCGGGTTGTCGTCGATGTTGAGCGTGCAGGAGGCCTCGCACGGCGCCGGGCAGATGCGGCCGGTGAACTCCGGGAAATTGTTGGTCGAGTGCAGATTGCGCGAGGCTTCTTCCCAATTGTCCTGATAGACGAGGTCGTTGAAATCAGGGATCTGGTTGTTGACCGGGCAGCCCGGCGTACCCGGCTGAACCGAACCGGTGCCGTGGCAATAGGGAATGCCGCAATTCATGCAGCGCGCGGCCTGGTCGCGGGTGTCTTTCTCGCTCAGCGGAATGACGAATTCGCGATAGTGCTGCAAGCGGTCGGCGACGGGCGCATATTTGCGGTCGTGCCGGTCGATTTCCAGAAAACCTGTGATCTTGCCCATTAAACCCAACGTTCCTGCAACCTGCTATCCACTCGTTCCGCCGTCATCCTGAGGTGCGCGCTCTTGCGCGCCTCGAAGGATGAGCAGCAAGCACCTTTTCCTGTCATCCTTCGAGGCTCGCCCAAGAGGGCTCGCACCTCAGGATGACGTCTCCTTCCCTACGCCCCGATCGCGATCTTCGGCTCGGCGTCGGCGTTCGCCTTCAATTCCTTCAGCGCGCGGCGGTATTCGACCGGCATCACCTTGCGGAATTTCGGCAGCCAGGCCTTCCAGTCGGCGAGGATTTCGGCGGCCTTCTTCGAGTCGGTCAGCTTGGCGTGGCGCGTGATCAGGACGTGCAGCCGCTCGATGTCGGAGTCGAGCAGGTTCTGGAACACATCGACCCTGCCATGCGCTTCGAGATCGCCGGTGTGGTGATAGGTGTTCTGGTTGATCATCTCTTCCGAGAGCAACGTTTCAAGCTCGACCATCGCCATATTGCACAGCTTGGCGAAGTCGCCGGCCTCGTCCAGCACATAGGCGATGCCGCCGGACATGCCGGCTGCGAAGTTGCGCCCGGTCTTGCCCAGCACCACGACGATGCCGCCGGTCATGTATTCGCAGCAATGGTCGCCGGCGCCTTCGACGACCGCGATCGCGCCGGAGTTGCGCACCGCGAAGCGCTCGCCGGCGATGCCGCGGAAATAGCATTCGCCCTCGATCGCGCCGTACATCACGGTGTTGCCGACGATGATGGATTCTTCCGGCACGATGCCGGAATTGCGCGGCGGCTTGACGATGATGCGACCGCCCGACAGGCCCTTGCCGACATAATCGTTGCCTTCGCCTTCGAGCTCGAAGGTGACGCCGCGCGTCAGCCACGCGCCGAACGCCTGGCCCGCGGTGCCCTTGAGGCTGACCTGGATGGTGTCGAGCGGCAGGCCGGCATGGCCGTAGATCTTGGCCAGGGTGCCCGACAGCATCGCACCGGCCGAGCGGTCGGTGTTGTTGATCTCCTCGTCGATCTTCACCGGCGCGCCGCGGTCGATGGCGGCTTGCGCCTTCTCGATCAGGCGGCGGTCGAGCACGGCCTCGAGATGATGATCCTGGCTCTCGGCGTGGTAGATCTTCTGGCCGGGCTGCTCCTTCTGGCGCACGAACAGTTTTGAGAAGTCGAGGCCCTTGGCCTTCCAGTGCGCCACCAGCGTCGACTGGTCGAGCATCTGGGTCTGGCCGACCATCTCGTTGAAGGTGCGGTAGCCGAGCTGGGCCATGATCTCGCGGACTTCCTCGGCGACGAAGAAGAAGTAGTTGATGACGTGCTCGGGCTGGCCGGTGAAGCGCTTGCGCAGCACCGGATCCTGCGTCGCAACGCCGACCGGGCAGGTGTTGAGATGACACTTGCGCATCATGATGCAGCCGGCCGCGATCAAGGGCGCGGTGGCAAAGCCGAATTCGTCGGCGCCGAGCAGCGCGCCGATCACGACGTCACGTCCGGTGCGGAAGCCGCCGTCGACCTGGACCACGATGCGGCTGCGCAGCCGCTCGCGCACCAGCGTCTGGTGGGTTTCGGCAAGGCCGATTTCCCACGGGCTGCCTGCGTGCTTGATCGAGGTCAGCGGCGAAGCGCCGGTGCCGCCCTCAAAACCTGCGATCGTCACATGGTCGGCGCGTGCCTTGGCGACGCCCGCGGCCACGGTGCCGACGCCGATTTCGGAGACCAGCTTGACCGAGACCTGACCGTCCGGATTGACGTTCTTGAGGTCGTAGATCAGCTGCGCGAGATCCTCGATCGAATAGATGTCGTGGTGTGGCGGCGGCGAGATCAGGCCGACGCCCGGCGTCGAATGCCGCACGCGCGCGATCACGGCGTCGACCTTGTGGCCGGGCAACTGGCCGCCTTCGCCGGGCTTGGCGCCCTGCGCCATCTTGATCTGCATCATGTCGGAGTTGACGAGGTACTCCGTCGTCACGCCGAACCGGCCGGAGGCGACCTGCTTGATCGCCGAGCGCATCGAATCGCCGTTCGGCAGCGGCTTGAAGCGATCGGCCTCTTCGCCGCCTTCGCCGGTGTTGGACTTGCCGCCGATCCGGTTCATCGCGATCGCCAATGTCGTGTGCGCCTCGCGCGAGATCGAGCCGAAGCTCATCGCGCCGGTGGCGAAGCGCTTGACGATGTCCTTGGCGGGCTCGACCTGGTCGAGCTTGATCGGCTTGCGCTTCTCGTCTTCGGCGGACTTGATCCGGAACAGGCCGCGCAGCGTCAATAGCCGCTCGGATTGCTCGTTGAGGATTTTGGCGAACGCCTTGTAGCGCTCCAGTGAATTGCCGCGCGCGGCATGCTGCAGCATCGAGACCGATTCAGCGGTCCAGGCGTGGTCCTCGCCGCGGGTGCGGTAGGCATATTCGCCGCCGACATCGAGCGCGGTCTTGTAGACCTGCGCGTCGCCGAACGCGTCGCTGTGACGGCGGCAGGTCTCCTCGGCGATTTCGGCAAGACCCACGCCTTCGACCCGGGTGTGGGTGCCGGCGAAATACTTGGCGATAAATTCTGCCTTCAGGCCGACGGCGTCGAAAATCTGCGCGCCGCAATAGGACTGGTAAGTCGAGATGCCCATCTTGGACATCACCTTGAGCAGGCCCTTGCCGATCGACTTGATGTAGCGCTTGACGATCTCGTAATCGTCGAGCGAGCCGGGCAGGCGGTCCTTCATCGCGATGATGGTCTCGAACGCCAGATACGGGTTGATCGCTTCGGCGCCATAGCCGGCGAGGCACGCAAAGTGATGCACTTCGCGCGGTTCGCCGGATTCCACCACGAGGCCGACCGAGGTGCGCAGACCCGTGCGGATCAGATGATGGTGCACGGCGGCGCAGGCCAGCAGCGAGGGGATTGGAATCCGGTCCGAGCCCGCCATGCGGTCGGACAGGATGATGATGTTGACGCCTTCGCGCACCGCGCCTTCGGCGCGCGCGCAGAGTTCGTCGAGCACCTGTTCGAGGCCGGCCGCGCCGAAGCCTGCATGGAAAGTCGTGTCGAGCGTGCGCGACTTGAAATGGCTGTCGGCAACGTCGGAGATCGAGCGGATCTTTTCCAGATCCGCGTCGGTCAGAATCGGCTGGCGCACTTCGAGACGCTTGGTCGAAGCGAGGCCCTGCAGGTCGAACAGGTTCGGCCGCGGCCCGATGATCGAGACCAGGCTCATCACCAGTTCTTCGCGGATCGGATCGATCGGCGGGTTGGTGACCTGCGCGAAGTTCTGCTTGAAGTAGGTGAACAGCGGCTTCGGCCGGTCCGACAGCGCCGAGATCGGCGTGTCGTTGCCCATCGAGCCCGCGGCCTCTTCGCCGGTCGAGGCCATCGGCGTCATCAGGATGGTAATGTCTTCCTGCGAATAGCCGAACGCCTGCTGCCGGTCGAGCAGCGGCAGGTTGGAGCGCATGCCCTTGCTCGAGGCGTCGGGCAATTCCTCGAGCTGGATCTGGGTGCGATGCAGCCAGTCGCTGTAGGGATGGCTCTTGGCCAGATCAGCCTTGATCTCGTCGTCGGGAATGAGGCGGCCCTGTTCGAGGTCGACCAGCAGCATCTTGCCGGGCTGCAGCCGCCACTTGGTGATGATCTGGTCCTCGGGGATCTTGAGCACGCCCATTTCGGACGCCATCACGATGCGATCGTCCTTGGTAACGAGATAGCGCGCCGGCCGCAGGCCGTTGCGGTCGAGCGTTGCGCCGATCTGGCGGCCATCGGTGAAGGCGATCGCGGCCGGGCCGTCCCACGGCTCCATCATCGCGGCGTGATATTCGTAGAAGGCGCGGCGCGTCTCATCCATCAGGGGATTGCCGGCCCACGCTTCCGGAATCATCATCATCACCGCGTGCGGCAGCGAGTAGCCGCCCTGCACCAGGAATTCGAGCGCGTTGTCGAAACAGGCGGTGTCGGACTGGCCCTCATAAGAAATCGGCCACAGCCTGGAGATGTCCTTGCCGTACAGTTCCGAATGCACCGAGGCCTGCCGCGCCGCCATCCAGTTGACGTTGCCGCGCAGCGTGTTGATTTCGCCGTTATGGGCGATCATCCGGTAGGGATGCGCCAGCGACCAGGCCGGGAAGGTGTTGGTCGAGAAGCGCTGATGCACCAGCGCCAGCGCGCTCTCGAAATCCGGCTCGTGCAGATCGGGATAATACTTGCCGAGCTGGTCGGCGAGGAACATGCCCTTGTAGATCACGGTCCGGCACGACATCGAGACCGGGTAATAGCCGGCAAGGCCGCGATCGCGGCGCTGATAGATCGCCTGTGAGATCGACTTGCGCAGGATATAGAGCCGGCGCTCGAAATCATCCTCGGTCTTGGTCGCGCCGTTGCGGCCGATGAACACCTGCATGCAGGATGGCTCGGTCGGCTTGACGGTTTCGCCGAGCGAGGAATTGTCGGTCGGCACGTCGCGCCAGCCGAGCAGCTTCAGGCCTTCGTTCTTGATCTGGTCGGCGATGATGCTCTGGATGACTTTGCGCCACGCCGTCTCCTTCGGCAGGAACAGCGCACCGATGGCGTACTCGCCGGGCTTCGGCAGCTTGAAGCCGATCTCGGCGGCCTTGCGCGTGAAGAACGCGTGCGGGATCTGCACCAGGATGCCGGCGCCGTCGCCGGCGCGCGGGTCGGCGCCGACGGCGCCGCGATGTTCGAGGTTGCAGAGAATGTTGATCGCATCGTCGACGATCTGATGCGACTTCCGGCCCTTGATGTTGGCGATGAAGCCGACGCCGCAGGAATCTTTTTCGAGGCTCGGATCGTAGAGGCCTTCAGCCGGCGGACGCCAGCTCCACTCGCGCTGAGGCACGGTAGGATACGTGGCGTCGTCCGGTTTCGAGATAGCGGTCGCCGACAGCGTTTCTGTCACGATGTTTTCGCGCTCGAATTCCGACCCGCTCATCTTAGTCCTCTCAATCAGGTCAAGGGCCTTAACTGTCACCGGCGCACCTTGGGCGCTTGCGGCACCCACCGGGCCACCGCTCGTCCGCCGCGAGCCGAAATTTCCTAAATTCAGGCTTGGGCGTTCAACGTCCCTGAGGAACGGCCTTGCCTGTACTTGCCTGGAGCTCGAAGCCGCCAAGCTTTCGTTGCAATCCCTGTGCCGGGAATGCCCACAATTGAGACAGTGATACTGTCCTAACTCCCGACCATGCCAAACTTTTCTCTATCACACAAGCGCGTGAAAGTCCCTGCCCGCATGGCTGATCCGTGCCTGTAACCGTCAAAACACACTGCCCCGGTTTGCCGAAACATACTGCCCCGGATTTGGGGCAAACGCGCCGCGATCCGGCCCAAGGACCGCCGGATTCCGCAATGAAGTTCGGTTCCGGGACGGCCGGGCAAGAGAGCGAACACGCTCCAGGCAGGGGCTAACAGGAGCAATGGATGATGAAGTTCTTCACAGGATGGGTTTTTGCGGCGGGGACGGTTCTTGCCACAACGGCCGCCCAGGCGCAGGTACCGGCGCCTTACGAGGCCGGACGCTCGCCCTATTATTCGGTATCCGACATTGGCGACCCCTATTATGCGCCGCCCCGTTATGCGCCGCCGGCACAAGACCCCGGGTTTGCGCCGCGGGCGCAATACCCCGGGTTTGCGCCGTCGGCGCAATACCCCGGGCCGCGCTACGGCTACGGGCAGGGACCGATGCTGCTGCCGCCGACCGAGGTCTACACGGTGGTGCGCGAGAGCGGATTTTCGCCGCTCGGCATCCCGCAGCAACGCGGCTTCGTTTACACGATTTCGGTGATCGACCGTGGCGGGGACGATGGCCGCCTGATCATCGACGCGCGCACCGGCCGGATCATCCGCTTCATACCGGCGCACCGGATGGGCGATAATTTCAACGACGATCTGACCATGAATTACGGCCCGCCCGGACCGCTGCCGCCGACCCATGCCAAGGGCGCGCCGCGGCCGCCGAAGCCGGCCCCGCAGGTCGCGAGCCACACCGTGCCGGTGCCGAAGCCGAGCCCGCTCGCCGCCAAGCAGGCTACCGCCGAACCGGCGGCCAAAGCCGTGGCGGCCAGGCCGGCCACCGCCGAGCCTGCGGCCGAACCCGCAGCCGCAGCGGAACCGGTGCAGCAATCGGCGGCAGCTCAGCCTAAATCGGCTGAAGCGCAAACAACGCCGCCCGCGGCCGTGACGACAGGTGCGGTCCAGGCAAAACCGGTACCGCAGATCGCCCCGACCCAGGAGATGCCCAACATGCAGGGGCTGGAGTAAGACCAAGTCGCAGCGGCGCTTCCTGATCCCTCCCCCATGTGGCCCCCATGCGGGGAGGGATCAGGCGAGCGGCCACCTATTCCTTATGACCCGCCGCCGCGAGGATCAGGTCGGCGATCTCCTTCGGATGCGACACCAGCGACAGATGACCCGCGTCCAGCTCGACCGTGGTCGCCTTCATGCGCTTGGCCAGAAACCGCTCGAGGTCGGGATTGATGGTCTGGTCCTGCTTGGAGACGGCATACCATGACGGCTTGGAGTGCCAGGCGGCCACGGTGGTGCGTCCCGCAAACAGGGAAACGGCAGTCGGCTCCTGCACCGCGTAGAGCACCTCGGCCTTTTTCGGCTCCACGCCGTTGGCGAAATATTTCAGGAACGAATCCTCCGACAATTTGGTGAAGCCGTCATGTTCCCGGATCCCGGCGCGCACCGGCCCGGCCGGGAATTTTCCGGAGAGCGCGACAAAATCCTCGCCCGCATCAGGGCCGCGCGCGGCGACATAGACCAGCGCCGATACTTTCGGATCCGTTCCGGTCTCGCTGATTACGGTGCCGCCCCAGGAATGCGCGACCAGCACGGTCGGCCCGTCCTGCATCGCCAGCGCGCGGCGGGTTGCGGCGACGGAATCGGCAAGCGACGTCAGCGGATTCTGTACGGCGGTGACCTTCAGCCCCGCGGCCTGCAGATAGGGGATGACTTCCGACCAGCTCGAGCCGTCCGCCCACGCCCCGTGCACCAGCACGACATTGCGCGCCACCGGCGTCGCCGCCTCGGCCTGCGCCGGGAGTGTGCCAAGCGATCCCGCAAATGCCGTGACCGCGAGCGCCGTTACCAGTTGAACCATCTTCATCGAACCTGCTCCGTGATTTTTTCAGCGTGATGCGCTGCCCATGATTGGAGTTTCGGCGCAGGGGCGCCGTCGTTACGGCGCTCACGGCAGTGTGAAATTCTCAGAATTTCAAATGGCGTCATTCCGGGGCGCGCAAAGCGCGAACCCGGAATCTCGAGATTCCGGGTCTGGTCCTACGGCCCATCCCGGAATGACGGCGCCAACAAAAAACGCCCCGGTTTCCCGAGGCGCTTTCGCGTTCAGCCAATATCTGCTGAAAGCCTGATCGCGTTAGGCCGCGACAGCCGAGCTGTCGACGACCCGCGGGGTTTGGGAGCCGTTGCTGATCGGAATGCTGCGCGGCTTCTTGGCCTCGGGAATCTCGCGGACGAGATCGACGTGGAGCAGACCGTTCTCGAGCGAGGCGTTCTTGACCTGCACGAAATCGGCAAGCTGGAAGGCACGTTCGAAGGCGCGCGCCGCGATGCCGCGGTACAGCACTTCGGATTTGTCCTGGCCGTTCTCGTTGGCCGACTTCTCGCCCTTGATCGTCAGCGTGTTTTCCTTGGCGACGATCGAAAGCTCGCCTTGCGAGAAGCCGGAGACCGCAACGCTGATGCGGTAGGCGTTCTCACCGGTGCGCTCGATGTTGTAGGGGGGATAACCGGGGCTGCCGTCTGACGCTGCCTGGTCGAGCAGGGAGAAGAAGCGGTCGAAGCCGACGGTGGAACGATAAAACGGGGCGAGATCGTAGGTACGCATAGGGTAGTCCTCCATTGAGCGACTGTTGCAGTTAACCCGCCCGCCATCGGGCCGGGCTTTCGTCCATGTGCAGCCTCAGATTTCGACTCCGAAACACAGGGGTATTCGGTTCCGAAACACTGGTAGCGGCCTGCACGGAAGTGATATGGGAGGGGCTGAACATCGTTCAAGAGGGGCCAAACCAGGTCCCTTTTTTGATACCCCGCCTTGATTTCCAGCCCGTTTCACCTAGCCGGTTCCCTGTCCATGACGCTCGTCTCGATCCCTGCCAATCCGGTTCCGGAGGATGTCGTCAGCGGCACCATCAAGACGCCTGACGGCGCCGAACTGCGCTTTGCGCGCTGGGCGCCGCCGGCGGGCCGCAAGGGCACCGTCTGCGTCTTCACCGGCCGCAGCGAGCAGATCGAGAAATATTTCGAGACGGTGCGCGACCTGCGCGATCGCGGGTTCGCCGTGGCGATGATCGACTGGCGCGGCCAGGGTCATTCCTCGCGGCGCTTGCGCGATCCACGCAAGGGTTATGTCCGCGATTTCTCCGATTTCGAAATCGACGTCGAAACCTTCGTGCAGCAGGTGGTGCTGCCCGATTGCCCGCCGCCCTATTTCGCGCTGGCGCATTCGATGGGCGGTGCCGTGATGCTGCGCGTCGCGCATGCAGGAAAACGCTGGTTCGACCGCATGGTGCTGTCGGCGCCGATGATCGATCTGCCGGGAAGCCGGACCTCATTTGCGGCGCGCGCAATGTTGCGGGTGCTGCGGCTCGCAGGTCAGGGCGGCCGTTACGTGCCTGGAGGCAGCGACGCGCTGACCGGCACCGAGTCCTTCATCAACAATCCCTTCACCAGCGATCCCGTGCGCTTTGCCCGCAACGCCGCGATCCTGGAAGAAGACCCGACGCTGGGCATCGGCTCGCCGACGGTGGCCTGGGCCGACACGGCGTTTCGCGCGATGCACGGCTTTCGTGCGTCGAACTATCCTTCCGAAATCCGCCAGCCGATCCTGATGCTGGCCGCCAGCAGCGACACCATCGTCTCGACCGCGGCGATCGAGGAATTCGCCTATCATTTGCGCGCCGGCTCGCATTTGGTGATCGCCGGGTCCAAGCACGAGATCCTGCAGGAGCAGGACCGCTACCGCTCGCAATTCTGGGCCGCGTTCGACGCCTTCGTACCGGGCACGCCGCTGTTCAAGTGATCAAATCCGAATAGATGCGAGTTTGAAAGGTTCTCGATAGCGATGGCATCGAGGATGACCAAATCGGCTCGGTTGAAAGTGCGGTCCCAACTACCAGGTGTGGTAAGCTCAAGTCCCGATTACGTCTCCGTCGCTCCGGAGGAATGTGATCGGGTTGGCGATAGGGGAGGCAGTTTCATGCGTCTGTTGATTCTAGGCGGGAGCCAGTTTCTTGGGCGCGCGATTGCGGCTCATGCCTGCGCTGCCGGACATGACGTGACGTGTGCCGCACGGGGGCTCGCGGGTCCGATTGCGCCCGGCGCGAAATTTGTTGCTGTCGACCGCGACGTTTCAAATGGTCTCGAGCCGCTTGGGCGCCAGGAGTTCGATGCTGTCGTGGATGTATCACGTCACCCGGGCCAGGTGCGCCGCGCGGTCGCCGCACTCAAGCAGCAGACCGGGCACTGGACCTTCGTCTCGACAGTAAGCGTTTATGCGGACAATCGCACGCCCGGGCAGCGGGCGGACACGGCCCCGCTGCGGGCACCCACCGCCCCGGAGGTCGAATACAGCAGTGAAGAAATCTATGGTGCCGCGAAGGTCGCGTGCGAGCAGGCCGTAGGCGAAAGCGCCTTCATTTGTCGGGCGGGTCTTATTGTCGGGCCGGAGGACCCGACGGGTCGGTTCACTTATTGGCCAGCACGGCTTGCCCGCGGAGGCGAAGTGCTTGCGCCCGGGACGGCGGAGGATACCGTTCAGTTCATCGACGTGCGCGACCTTGCCCAATGGATCGTTCATGCCGCGCAAGCCCGCCTGACTGGTATCTATGACGGAACTGGACCAACGCGCACCCGCGGCGAGTTGCTGGCTGACTGCGCGGCGGCACTGGGTTCATCCTGTACGTTCACATGGGTAAATCGTGCCTTCCTGGAGGAGCACGACGTCAGACGTTGGGCGGGCCCTCGATCACTCCCTTTGTGGCTCCCTCTGCCGGACTTTGCCGGCTTTGCTACGCGCGACACGACGCCGGCGCGTCATGCCGGCCTCACCTTGCGGCCCCTGTCAGAGACCGCGCGTGACACGCTTGGCTGGTTGCGTGCCACCAACGGTCCAGTCGTCGGTTTAACCGGCGATGAAGAAAGGGAAGTGCTTGCCGCATGGCATGCGAGGGGCCCTGGCGACTGACGAGGACGTGATCAATTTTATGACTGCACGGCCTAACCGGCTGGCGCCGGTAGCCGGTCGGTGATGCGTTTGGGCAGGCGGCGCTCGACGAACAAAGTGCGGACTTCGGCGACGCTGAGGTAGCGGTTCTCGCCCTCGCCCTTGCCGAGAATATCGAGCAGGACCGGCCATTCGCCCTTCATCATGATCGGATAGGTCCAGCGCGCCTTATCGCCGTCGCGCTTCAGATTGTCCGCCATGAAGGTCTCGATCTGCTTGGCGTTCAGCCCGGGCTCGGTGCCGCCATCGGGATTACGGTATTCCTGGCCGAAGCTCGCGAAGCGTTCGATCTGCTCCAGATTGACCTGTCCATCCACTTCGAGAATGCGAGAGCCGGCGCCATGCTTGTCGAGCGGGCCGTTGCGCAATTCATCGAGAATCGCGCCTGATGTCACGCTCCTCAAGGGGTGGCCGTTTGCGATCATCGCAATTCCGTAGGTGAGCACCTTCGCCCGGATCAAACCCATTCCCGTTTTGCCGCTCGCCAGCCCGATGTCTTCGGTCAGCGTGCCGAGCGGCACGATGTGGCCGTCGACATAGCCGTTCGCGACCAGCGCGCGCAGGAACGGGCAGGGATTATTCGGAGAGACGGCGATCTGCGTGGCCGGTGCTTGGTCTGGCATGGATCCAATCCTGAAAAGGCAGCGAATATGAAAAAGACAATCGGCCTCGGTCTGAAGGGGAATGGATTCGAAAAGGGAATCCGCCGGTCGTGTACTACTTCAGGGTGCAAACGATTTTCGCCGGATTCGAAGCCGTGTCAACCAGCGGCCGAAGACGTGGCCGGCCGGGACGACAATTCGACGCAAAGGTACGCGGCCTTTTCAGGAATCGGCGGCAAGCTTCGGCGCGGACTCGACGAGCGTCAATCTGGCGGAGGGAACGCCGGCCTTCAGCAGGCCGTCACGGTAATGGGCGATGTCGTCAGGCCGTTTCCAATGGAAATTGCTCAAATGGCGTTCGACGGTAAAGGTCGGATAATTGTGCAGCAGGACGTCAGTGGCGTTGGCCGCTTCCTCGGCGCGTCCGAGCTGGGCGAGCGCGGCCGCCCGGATCGCGAGCGCCTGAAGATGATTGGGATTGAGGTACAGCTGTTCGCGCGCCCAGGACAGCGAGGCGTCATATTGGCCGATAAGGTAATGGCTGAACGCATTCACGCCCGCCCATTGATATCGGGGGTCGGAATTGCCGCGCTGCGCCGCCATTGAAATCAGTTCGATGGCCTTCCGATGTTCGCCCGCGTAAAAATAACAAAAGCCAAGAACGCCGCGGGCGCCCATGTCGTAGGGGTTCAGCCCGACCGCCCGGTTCGCGGCATCCATGGAAACCTCGTGATGTCCTTCCAGGGCGTGCAGATAAGCGACAATCTGGAAGGCAAAGGACGAGCGCGGATCAAGCCTGACGCTGCTCTCGGCGAGATCCATCGCCGTGGTCCACAATTCGCGCGTGCTCTTGATCCATCCGAACTGGATGCTCTGCATCATGATGGTGGCGAGATAGGCGCGGGCGATCGACAGCGTCGGATCGAGCGCGATCGCCTCCCTGAACAGGCCGATCGAGGTTTCGAAATCGGCTTTGGTCTGCAGGTAATAATAGGAAAGCCCTTTGAGGAAGCGGTCCCATGCGGTCAGGTCGTTCGACGACGGCCGGGGAGGCGCGGAAGCCTCGGCCCGGTAGATCTCGGCCGCGATCGCCGCCGACAGGCTGGTGGTGATCTCGTCCTGCATCGCGAACAGGTCGCCCATGTCGCGGTCGTAGCGGCCGGTCCATAATTGCTCGCCGTTCTCGGGCGCAATCAGCTCGGCGGTGACGCGGATCTTGCTGCCGGCGCGGCGCACCGAGCCCTGGATCAGGTAGCTCGCGTCGATCTCCCGCGCGATCAGGCGGGTGCTCAGGTTCTTGCCCTTGAAGGAGAACGTCGAGTTGCGGCTCAGCACCCGGTAGAACGATTGCAGCGACAAGGCGTGGATCAGGTCCTCGGTGAGGCCGTCGGAGAAATACTCGTCGGCGCTCTCGCTCAAATTGGCAAACGGCAGCACCCCGACGATCGCGGTCCGGTATTGCGCGGGCAGGTTCGCGGGATCCCTTGCCTCGCGGCTGCGGTGGTCCGCGCCTTCAGGCTCCCAGGTCCAGACGCTGACCGGCTCCTCGATGTTCTTGAAGCGGTGCGGACCGGCATCGACGAGGGGAACGCTGAGACGCTTGCCGGCCTCGCCATAGGCCTTGCCCGACACCGCCACGCCGCCCGGGGCGGCCACCGATTCGAGCCGGACGGCGATGTTCACGTCGTCGCCGAACACCTCGTCCTCGTCGGCCATCACATCGCCCATATGGATGCCCATGCGGAATTGCATCACGCGGTCGGTGGGCAAATGATGGTTTCGTTCGGCCATCATCATCTGCATCGCGACCGCGGCCTCGATGGCGCCGACGATGCTGGGAAACTCCAGCAGGAAGCCATCGCCGGTGTTCTTCACCAGACGGCCGCCATGATTGAGGATGATCGGGTAGATCGCGGTCCGGTGAGCCTTGAAGGTGGCATGCGTGCCCGCCTCGTCGGCTCCCATCATGCGGGAATAGCCGGCGACATCAGCGCAAACGATGGCGGCTAGCCGTCTTTCCATGTATCCCTAAAACTCCCGCACTTGCATACCACTATGTGGTCGGCCAAGCGATTCCAATGATTATTAAATACGCTGTATCTGGCGGAAGGCCGATCCAGAAGTGATAGTAACGCAATCCAATTGCGATTGGCATGCGCTGGACCAATGGATTGTCACGAGGGAACTGGTCAAAATCATGGGCGAACTGCTCGGCATAAACGAACTCTGGTTGTTCATCCTCTCGGGGTTGCTGCTCAACGTCACACCGGGGCCTGATACCGCCTACATCATCGGCCGCAGCATCCAGTTGGGGTGGCGCGGCGGGGCGGCGGCCGCGCTCGGCATCAGCTGCGGCTGCCTGGTTCACGTGTTCGGCGCCGCGATCGGGCTGTCGGCGCTGCTGCTGACGTCGGCGGCCGCCTTCACCGTCCTGAAGCTGGTCGGGGCGGCCTATCTGGTGTTCACCGGCATCCAGATGCTGCTGTCGCGCCAGAGTCCGGTCGCCGACATAGCTGTGCAGGACGATGCCACCCCGCTACGCCGGGTGTTCTGGCAGGGGGCCTTGACCAACGCGCTCAATCCGAAGGTGGCGCTATTTTTCCTGGCGTTCCTGCCGCAATTCGTGGCCGCTGATTCGCCGCACAAGACGGCGGCCTTCCTGGCCCTCGGCCTGATCTTCATCTTCAACGGCACGCTGTGGTGCCTCGGTGTTGCGGCGTTTGCGTCGAAGGCCGCCTCCCGCATCCGGCACTCCCAGCGCGTGATCGCCTGGATCAATCGCGTGCTCGGCGGGATGTTCGTCTATCTCGGGTTTCGCGTGGCGATGCTGCAGACCCGCTGATCTACCCCATTTGGGTGAGGCGTCTTTCAGGCGCGGTGGTCCGGTCTGCGTCAGGAAAACGCGTCGAGAAATCATCACGCTCTAGCTGTGAATTTTCAGAAACCCGCCGACGGCGAGATAGAGCCCGAGGAAGATCATCGCGATCAGGAACCAGCGACGGAACACGTCCGGCTGCATCCGCGTTCGCACCGCCTGACCGATGAACATGCCGGCAAAGGACGCCGCCATCGCCACCGCGCCCGGCAGCGCGGTTGCCGCCGTCAGCAGGCCCGCCGCGGTGATGTTGAAGGCGAGCGCCACGGTGGCGACCGTGAAGAACACGCCGAGCGCCTGGACCAGTTCGTCCTTCTGCATGCCGATCGCCTGCATGAACGGCATTGACGGGATGACCTGAACGCCGGTCGCGGCCGAGATCACGCCGGTGACAAGGCCGACGATGCCGCCGATCCACTTCTCGTCGCGGTGCGCGACCTTGAAGCTGAATTTGCACAGGCCCACGATGGCATAGATCACCAGCAGCACGCCGAGGATGACGGTGCCATAGGCCGCATAGGGCCCGGTCAAGAGCCCGCCGTTGAGCCAGATGCCGATCACGGTGCCGACCATCAGCGGCCACAGCCGCCGCATGATGTCGCGCAAGTAAGGGCCGCCGAAGGTCTGCCAGATATTGGTGACGATCGCCGGAACGATCACGATCGAGATCGCCTGGCCGGGCGGCATCGTCACCGCGAGCAGGCCCATCGACACCGTCGGCAGGCCGAGCCCGATGACGCCCTTGATGAAACCGGCGAGCAGGAACGCGGCCGCGATGAGAATGAGCATGGAATCGATCATGCGGCCACATTGACCGATCGTGCTATCAGGCACAATCTGGAGATTACGGAGACAGCATTCGGCCAGGCCGAAGGCAGATATCGGAATTCGTGATGCGCTTCGATCTGGTCGACCTACAGCTCTTCATCGCGGTGGCCGAGACGCGCAGCATCACCAATGGCGCGAACCGCGTGCATCTGGCGCTGGCCTCGGCCAGCGCGCGCATCAAGGGCCTGGAGGCCGCGCTTGGCGTTTCACTGCTGCAGCGTGGCCGCCGCGGCGTCGAACTGACGCCGGCCGGCGAAAGCCTGCTCGATCATGCCCGCATCGTCATGCACAATGTGGACGCGATGCGCGGCGATCTCGCCGCGTTCTCGCGCGGCGTCAAGGCCACCGTCCGTTTCCTTGCCAACACCTCCGGCCTGTCGGAATATCTGCCGAAGGCGCTGGCCGCGTTCCTCAGCCAGCATCCGCATATCTCGATCGACGTCGAGGAGCGCGAAAGCGCCGACATCGCCCGCGCCATCGCCAGCGGCGCCGCCGATCTCGGGCTCGCCGCCGAACACGCGCTGCCCGACAGCATCGAGCGGATCCCCTACAGCGAAGACCGCCTGGTGCTGGTCACCGCGCGCCAGGATGAATTGTCGAACCGGCGGCAGGTCGATTTTCGCGAGGTGGTGGAGCGGGATTTCGTCGGCCTGATCACCTCGAGCGCGCTGCACGCCCATGTCACCGGCCACGCCGCGCGGCTCGGCGCGCGCTTGCGGTTCCGTGCCCGGCTCAACAATTTCGATGCGATCGGGCAGATGGTCTCTGCCGGCATCGGCGTCGCCGTGATGCCTGAAGTGGCGGCCAAGCGCTGCGCGCGGTCGATGAAGATCAATGTCCTCAGGATCAGGGATCCCTGGGCCAACCGCAGGCTTGCGATCTGCGCCCGCAGTTTCAAGTCGCTGCCGAAGCCGGCGCAGCAACTGGTCGAACATCTGCGCAAGATGGCGCCGAAGTGAAGCCTTTTTTTGACGCGTTTTCTTTACGCGAACCGGTGCCCACTTCGCTCGAAAACGCTATGGAGGAGAAACGCAATGCTCAAGGTCTGGGGACGCCGCAGTTCATTCAACGTCCAGAAAGTCATGTGGCTGATCGGCGAACTCGATCTTGCCCATGAGCACATCGACGCCGGCGGTTCGGCCGGCGGGCTCGATGCGCCGACATTTCTGGCGATGAATCCGCACGGCCGGATTCCCGTGATCAAGGACGGTGACGCCGTGGTGTGGGAATCGCATGCGATTCTCCGGTATCTGGCGGCACGCTACGGCGCTGGTCGATTCTGGTCAGATGATCCCGTCGCCCGTGCCGCCGTCGACGGCTGGATGGATTGGTCGCAAACCGCGCTGCAGCCGGATTTCCTCACCGGCGTGTTCTGGGGATTCTATCGGACGCCGGAAGACAAGCGAAACTGGCCGGCGATCAATGCGGCGCTGGCGCGTTGCGCCAAGGATTTCGAAAAACTCGACCGGTTGCTGGAGGGGCGCAGCTTCCTGCTCGGCGAGGCCTTGTCGCTCGCCGACATCACGGTCGGGACGTCGCTCTATCGTTACTTCGAACTGGAAATCGACCGGCCGTCGTTGCCGCAGGTCGAGCGCTGGTATCGCACCTTGCAAGCGCGCGAGGCGTACCGGACCCACATCATGGTCCCGTTCGGCGAACTGTTTGGGCGGCTGGATTGCTGAGGCTTGTAGTCATGAATTTAACGCTCGGCCGGCAAGCCAAATCCGAGGGCGTGATGCAGGCGCTGCAACGCTGCCACAAGAATTATCTGGGCAATTTATGTGGTAAGGTATGCACCCGCTCATCATGTTCGGAGGAAGCTCGTTGTGAGCGTTGTGGCAGCCCACCTGTACCGTCATGGCAAGAATGTCAAAGCCGTTTCGCTGGACGAGCCCATCGATTGCAAGGGCAAGTCCGAGTTTGTCTGGATCGGGCTATTCGAGCCTTCGAAACGAGAGCTTGAGCAACTCGAGAAGAACTACGGGCTTCATCCGCTCGCGATCGAGGATGCGTTCAAGGCAAACCAACTGCCGAAAATTGACGTCTACGGCGACCAGCTGTTTGTCATGACGCGCACGGCTCATCTTGAGCAGGATCACATCGCCCATGGCGAAACAGCGATTTTTGTCGGAAAGAATTTTATCATTACGGTTCGGCATGGCTCGGCTCGGGCGCACAGCGAACTGCGCGCCCAACTCGAAGCGGCTCCCAGCTTGCTGGGACATGGTCCGGATTATGTCTTGCACGCCATCCTCGACTTTATCGTTGATGGATACCTGCCGGTGGTCGAGACGATTGAGGAACACGTGCTCAAGATGGAGCAAAGCGCGCTTGACAGCTTCCTCAGTCGCGCCGACGTCAAACGGCTCTTCGGGCTGCGCCAGGAACTGATCCGCTTTCAGCGAATTATCGGCCCCATGATGGAGGTCTGCGGCCGGCTCGTACACATTGAGACACCGTGCCTCGATGCCAACGCCCGTCCCTATTTCCAGGACGTCCTGGACCACGTGCGGCGCGTCGAAGCGATGGTGAACTCGTTGCGAGACGTGCTGACTTCGGTTTTCGAAGTGAGCAATCTATTGGAGCAGCAGCGTCAGAGCGCGATTACGCGGCAGTTGGCCGCGTGGGCCGCGATCCTGGCCGTGCCCACCGCGATCGCCGGGATCTACGGCATGAATTTCGAAAACATGCCCGAGTTGAAGACGCAATACGGCTACTTTGTCGTCGTCGGCGTTATCGCCCTGTTTTGCGCGGTGCTTTATGTGCGTTTCAAACGCGCTCGATGGCTCTGATACGAGTTCGTGGCTCGCCGCTTTACCGAGTCGGTGGCAATTGATAGATCACACTGCGGCGCCCAACCTGGCGTGGCGAACCCGGCAAACAGTCATCATTTCCTGCGCCAGATATCCAGCAGTGCGTCGGCCTTTGTTCGCAGCGGCAATCGTTCGTTGGTCAGCGCATCGAGGAAACCCGCAATGCGCTGCGACTTTGCCAGCGTATAGAGCGTGAGCGCTGCGAAAGCGGCCGCCGTTACGGCTACGTAGATTACCTTCGCCGCGAGATGATGGTCGGTTGCGGCGATCAGGCTGCTCATGCCGAGGAAGCCTGTCGTGGTGGTGCCGATCAGGCCGATCATGGTCACGACGGTCAGCCTGAGGAAGATGTTCGACTGGCGACGCAGCAGATCGCTGTCGAGATAAGCGCCCATGTCCTTCAGCTCTTCCCGAATCTCGATGTACAGGCGGTCGGTGCCGAGATGTTTGACGAGGGCATGGAACACCTCGCGCGTCTGCACGTGCTCCGATACATCGTGAAACCAGTAGCGGTGGGTGAAGCGATGGAATATTTCGAGCAGGCCCCTGATCTCGGCGCGGAATCGTCGCACGGTTTCCTGCTGCTCGATATTGAGGCGCGTGACAGCGTGCACCAGGCGGTCGGACATCATCAGCAATGCCCCCTTGTGCATGTGAGCGATCAGCGCCAGCAGAAAGAACTGATGACGAAACTGGCCAAGAACGCCGCGCTCCGCATCCATGAATACGGGCCTCGCGGCGTCGCCGACGATGAGGAACGCGTGATCGCAACACGTCACGCGTGTGCGCAGCCGGCTGTCGGATTGCGTTTCGTCATAGTATCTGTCGTAGCAATGGTTTTCTTCGAAGCTCGCCAGATATTTCTCGGAATAGGGCAGCGCATGCCGGTCGCCGGGCGCGTTCGCGTACGCCAGCCGGGCGAAGTCTGCCCGCGTCAGCTGCTCCGGATGTTCGACGGCGAGATAAGCCATCAATGGCATGCGGTAATATTCGAGGTGGCGGAACCGCAGCGCTCCCGCCTGGTCGGAGTGATGGGCGGCCATCGGGTTGAGCAAATATTGCCAGTGCGCCGCGAGCGGCGGCGCCCGCTCGCGACACACCGATGCCAGATACTGCTTTCTGTCCTCGTAGTCCGACACGGCGAGCACGCGCCCATCTGCCGCCAGCCATTCCACCTTGCGGGGGCAGTTGATGCCGTCTCCCTCTGTGGTCCAGCCCGCAGGATAGGCGCGGCCGAACCGGTGCAGGGAGTCCTGCACCACGTCGAGCGGCAGGTCGGAGCCGGACACTTCGACAGCGAGAATGACAAGGTCGACGTCATAGAAAAAGTAAAGATCGACATGCCGGACATCGAACACGACCGGTGCGACCCGGTCGGGGAAAAGGATCCGCACCGCTGCCACGTCGGTCCGGCGATAAGCCTTTATCGGGGATTCGCCGTAGGCGGCCATGGAGCGGCGTTTGGCGCCTTCGCCGTAGAGGAGACGCTGCACATAGGGCAGGAATGTCACGAATTCGCGATAGTGCCGTTCCTGGAAGGCGTCGGGATCGGCGCAGAATTCATCATCCACTTCCTTCCAGACCCCGCTGGTATCCTTCTCGAGGAGTTCCCAGTGATGATGGATTTGCGAACCTTCCTTCAGCGGCAGCAGTTGAAGCGGCCAGAGCAGGATCTGGTGGAACGAACGCACCAACGGTGTGGCGTCGGGCGTGGATTCGATCGGGTCCGATGCGAGGCGCGCCTTGGAGCCCAGCCCGCCGATCGTTTGCGACACCATGGCACGTCCTCGACATTCGGTTTGGATACCTCAATGCTGAACCATACCGCAAAAGCACCAAGCATTGTCCGCGCGTTGCTGTCGCACGCTGCAAGCGGACGACGCCAAATTCCGCATTGCAGCGGGAATGACGCAATGGCCAATGGACGACATTCTCGAAAGGAGTAGGCTGGCGAGCGTCTCATGCCTTTTTCAGGAGGTCACATGATACGGCACCTTTTCTTCGCGATCACCCTCATAGGCACCGGAATGCTCCTCAATGCACAGGCAGAAGCAGTGACAGCCTCGCGATGCGAGGATCGAGCCGCAAATTGCGTTGGCAGATGTGCCAACCCCACCGGTGGGGGCGGTGATTGGCGAGGGCATCAGAACAAATGCATGCGCTACTGCGAGCAGCGGGTGAGCAGCTGTCTGATCCGCGCGCGATACTAGCCGCTACGCCCTGTGTTGGCGGAGGCACCACGAGGATTTCGTTGCGGCGTCATTTTTGGCCCTCCCGCGCGGAAGCAAAAGGGGCCGCAAGGCGTGAGCACAGCGCCGTTCCTGGAGAGAATTACTTCGCGGTCTCGAGGCCCGCGTCCTTGATCACCTTCGACCACTTCTTGATTTCGCTGTCGATGAAGCTGCGGAAATGCTCCGGGGTGTCGCCGGCCACGGTGAGGCCCTGATCGGCGAGTTTTACCTTGACGCTGGGATCGGCCATCGCCTCATTGGCGATGCGGTTCAGCTCAGTGATGATTTTCTCGGGTGTGCCTCCCGGCGCGATCATGCCGTACCAGTTTTCGATCAACAGATCGGGCATGCCGACTTCCGCCGTCGTCGGCACGTCGGGCGCGGTCGGCGCGCGCGTGGGTGCGCCGAGCGCAATCGGCCGCAAGGAGCCCGCCTTGATATGCGGCAGGATCACCGGCAGGTCGAGGAACGTCATCTGTACCTGCTGGCCGAGCAGGTCGTTGATGGCAGGCGCCGCGCCGCGATACGGCACATGCACGATGTCGAGTTTTGCGGTCAGCTTGAACAGTTCGCCGGCCAGATGCGGCAGGCCGCCGACGCCGGCAGAGGCAAAATTGAGCTTGCCTGGCTGCGCCTTGGCGAGGGCGATCAGTTCGGCCATGTTGTTGGCGGGAACGTTGCTGGCCACGACCAGCATTTCCGGCACGGTCACAACAAGCGTGACCGGTGCGAGGTCCTTCCGCACGTCGTAGGGAACCCGTTCCAGCGAGGGGTTGATGACGAGCGAACTCGCGCTGGTGATGGCGATGGTGTAGCCGTCGGGCGCGGCTTTCGCGACCGCGTCGGTGCCCAGCACCCCGGCCTGTCCGCTGCGATTTTCGATCACGATCGGCTGCTTGACCAGTTCCGACATGCGCTGGCCGACCACGCGGGCGATGATGTCGTTCGGCCCGCCGGGTGGGAACGGCACGATCAGTTTGATTGGTTTGGTCGGAAAATCCTGTGCCGTGCCCGCGGCCGGCCATAGCAGCAGCGACAATCCGGCCGCCAGCGCCCCCCAAATCCTCATGCAAGCCTCCCTGCGCAGATGTCTAATGCGTCTGTCGCGTTGCGTGCTTATAGCAGATTTTTTGTCCGGCGGGTTACGTTATGGCTGCGGTCAAGGCACGAGTTCGTCGGTGGCCGCGAGCCGGACGGGTTTTTGGGAAATGAGATTGCACCAGACCCAATGATGATGCCGCATGATGCTGACCGCATCGAGGTGGGGGCGGTCGCTCAAGGTGTGGGCATCGGTCACCACGACGACGTTGTGCTGGTTCGAGACGGCGGATCGGACGGTGGCATCGACGCACAGATCGGTGGCCCAGCCGGTCACCAGCACGCGGTCCGGCGCGATCCTGCCGAGGCGGGCCTGCAGCTCGGCGCCGGCGAAGGGGTCGTTCATGCTCTTCTGAACGACGACATCGGCGGGATCCCTGATAAGTTCGGGAAGCAGCGCCCAGCCCGGCGATTGCGGTTCGAAATCGTCGCCGGTGTCGCCGCAGTGCTGAATGAAGATGACCATGCCGGACTGCGCGCGCACGCTGGCGGCGAGCCGGTTGATGCGGTCGATGACGCCGGGCAGATCGTGCTTGGGATCACCGTTCCGCAGCCCGACCTGCATGTCCACGATCAGCAGTGCGTCCATGCGGTGCCTTCCGTGGCCTGAAGCATGACCTCCGGGCAAACCGTTTTTCCCGAGGAAACAGCCTGCCCCGCACTTGATGCGGGCCTGCCCCGCACTGCGGGGTGGAACCGGTTTTCCCGGGGTCAACACCAAGTGTTTGCCCGAAGATCGTCTTTAAAAGAATGCGCTAGCTGTTGAGTAGTTTCATCGCCGCTTCATGCACGCGGGGGTCGCCGGCGGCGATGATGCGGCCGCCGCTTTGGGCGGGCTTGCCGTCCCAGGTGGTGACGATGCCGCCGGCGCCGGTGATGATCGGGATCAGGGCGGCGATGTCATAGGGTTTCAGTTCGGTCTCGACCACGAGGTCGAGATGACCGGCCGCCAGCATGCAATAGGAATAACAATCGCCGCCATACCGCGTCAGCTTCACCGCCTCTTCGACCCGGCCGAAGGCGGCCCGGTCGGCGGCGTTCATCAACAGCGGGCTTGTCGTGTAGGAGGTCGCGTCCTTCAGCGAGGCGCAGCGCCGCACGGACAGCTTCCGTTCGCCGGAGGGGCCGGAATAATGCGCCGAGCCGCTGTCGCCGGAAAAACGCTCGCCGATATAGGGCTGGTGCATCATCCCGAACACTGGCGTGCCCCGGTGCATCAGCGCGATCAGCGTGCCCCAGATCGGAAATCCCGCGATGAAGGATTTGGTGCCGTCGATCGGATCGAGCACCCAGACATATTCGGCGTTTTCCTGCTCGTTGCCGAATTCCTCGCCGACGATGCCGTGCTGGGGAAAGTTGCCCTTGATCAGCCGGCGCATGACAGCCTCGGCGGCGCGGTCGGCCTCGGTGACGGGATCGAAATCCTTGGCGCTCTTGTTGTCGATCGAAAGCGAGGTCCGAAAGAACGGCAGAATGGTTTCGCCGGAGGCGGTTGCAAGGCGGCCGATAAAGGCTGTGAAATCGATGACCGTCACGGCAGTTCCTTGAAAGGGCGGAGGGGTGTTCAAGCGCTCGCGTTCTTGCCTAGCTCAATCCTGCGATGGGCGCACGATTAACGGAATGTTATTCCCATCTCATCCGACTCAGGTCCCCTTTGGGGTTTCGAATCGGCTTCGTTTAGGCATGCATTTTTGGTGACACGGCTATTCACAACATCGAGATTTGTGAATTGTGGCCGCTCCGTAACACCGGGTTCCCACGGATTTTTCTCCGTAAGATATTGAATATACAAATAAAAATAGTATTTAACTGACCTGTTGCATAACGGCCAGCCTCGCCGGGATTACGCTGGGAAAGTTTCGAAAGGACTTGCGTTTTGTGCAGCGCGGCCGCATATTGTTGCGGTGCGGTAGGGCCTCGCCCTATCGCTGCCCTCCTTGGGCGTTTCCTCCCTAGACTTGGGCCGCTTGTTCATTCAAGCGGCCCTTTTTTCTTGTCCCCGTCATTCCCCGATGCGCAATTGCGCATCTGTGGGTGCGACGAAGTCGCGAGCCCGGAATCCATTGGGCGACAAGTTACGTAGATGAATGGATTCCGGGCTCGCGCTGTGCGCCCCCCGGAATGACGATGAGAAACGAACTACTCCGCCGCGGCCTGGAACGGCCCGAGGTCGCCGAGCGGCACGGTGGCCAGCGCGTCGGCCAGAACAGAGAAATCGGCCGCCACCTGCGCAAATCGCGGTGAGCGCTCGCGGCGGCGTTCATCCATATAGATCGCGCGGTTGAGTTCGAGCTGCACGGTGTGCAATCCGCTCGCCGGGTTGCCGTAATGCTCGGTGATGAATCCGCCGGCATAGGGCTTGTTGCGGCCGATCGAATAGCCGAGCCCGCTCATGACGTCCTCGACGACGTCGGGCAGCAGCGCGGCGCAGCTGGTGCCGTAGCGGTCGCCGATCACGATATCGGGCCGCCGCGGCTCGTCGCGCGATACGCCGATCGACGGCATCGAGTGGCAATCCACCAGGATCACGGTGCCGAACGCCTGGTGCGCCTTGTTGATCAGCCGCCGCAATGCGCGGTGGTAGGGCTTGTAGAGCGCCTCGATCCGGCCCAGCGCCTCATCGACATTGAGCCGCTCGCGGTAAATCTCCTGCCCGTCGCCGACCACGCGCGGGATGGTGCCGAGTCCGCCGGCGACCCGCATCGAGCGGGTATTGGCAAAGCTCGGCAGCCGGCCGGTGAACATGCGCGGATCGAGCTCATAGGGCTCGCGGTTCACGTCGACATAGGAGCGCGGAAAATTGACCCGCACCGTCGGAAAGCCGCGATCGCTCAAATCGGCGATCAGCTCGTCCATGAACGAATCCTCGGAGCGGCGCAATGCAGCCAGATCGATCCGGGAGGCGTTGAGGAATTCCAGCGGATAGACCGAGCCGGAGTGCGGGGAATTGAAGATGATCGGCGCCCGCCAGCTGGCCGGCTCCACGATCTCGAACGGAGGCGACAGTTCGCCATCAAACTGGGTCATCGTCGGGCGCCGTCCCTTGGATCCGTGCTTCCCAAGCAGTCGATCAAGACAATCGATAGAGCAACCGATTCTGCCGGAAAACCAGAGATTTTATGAGAACGCATTGTCGGTAATCACAATCATTCTGCCAAGTGAAAAAAGCCGCAATGGTGCTGGAACACATCTCAAATGCGGAAAACGCCTGCCTTGATTGATCTCTGGCGCGTTCCGGTACAGAAATAGCGCCGCTCGCCGTGACCTGCACACTGCTGCCTTTCACCCGATCTTTACCGTCTGTCGGGCTTAGTGTGCGGACTGACCCTCCAAGCCGGATTCGACGACAGACCGCCATGCACAAAATCCTCCTCGCCGAAGACGACAACGACATGCGCCGCTTCCTGGTCAAGGCGCTGGAAAACGCCGGATTTCAGGTCTCGCCCCATGATAACGGCCTGTCGGCCTATCAGCGGCTGCGCGAGGAGCCGTTCGAGATGCTGCTGACCGATATCGTGATGCCCGAAATGGACGGCATCGAACTGGCGCGGCGCGCCTCGGAACTCGACCCTGATATCAAGATCATGTTCATCACCGGCTTTGCGGCCGTTGCGCTGAATTCCGATTCGGAAGCCCCGAAAAACGCCAAGGTGCTGTCCAAACCGGTCCATCTTCGCGAATTGGTCAGCGAAGTGAACAAGATGCTGGCGGCCTGATTCGGACTATTTAGCTCGAAATCACACCGGAAATTACCCAGAAGCGTCCTTGCGGGGGCGCTTTGGAGCCGATATACGGACCGCACCCAATACGATCAAAGCTGGAGCGGGATGGTCATCCCAATCTAGGGCGCGTAGCTCAGCGGGAGAGCACTACCTTGACATGGTAGGGGTCACAGGTTCGATCCCTGTCGCGCCCACCACGCTTCGCCCTGACGGGCTACGCGTGGCGCAGCCACGCGGAGACCTTCAGGTCGAAGCGTGTCCGGCGAAGCTTGAGCGTAGCGAAAGCGAAGACGGACTGTGTCTCCGTCAATTGCCACATCCCTCACATCCCCAAATTCTTCACCACCGCCGCCACTGCCGCGCCGACCAGCATGGCGCTGAGCGCGCTGCGGGTGACGGCGGCCACGATTGCAGCCGCCGCGACGGCCATCCAGATCCGCGGGGCAGCGGCCAGCGTTGTCGGAACGACGATCGAAATCAGCACCGATACCGCCATGTATTTGAGGAAGGCCTCGATGCGCGGCGTGATTTTTACGTAAGACATGATCCAGACGCCGCCGACCCGCGTCGCCATCGTGACCAATGTCAGCAGCAGGACGGCGGCAACCGCCGCAACCGTGTCAACCATGGCGCCAGGTTCCGACGATCCCGCCGGCCAGGGCGCCCGCGATGATGTGCCAGCCCGGCGGCAGAACATAGGTCCCGATCACGGCGACCGCCGCGGCCGCAAGCCACGGATACAGGTCTTTGGCCCCCCTCCATTGGCCGACGACGACGGCCGCGAAATACGTCACCATGACCGCATCGAAGCCGAAGCGCGTCAGATCGCCGAGAAATGAACCCGCAAGCGCGCCGACCGCGGTCGTGGCGATCCAGATCAGCCACATCGCGATGCCGCTGCCGAACAGAATGCCGGCGTCGAGTTCTCCCCGCTCGCGCGCGGTCATGGCATACGCAAAATTGGCGTCGCTGAGCCAGAGCAGCGCCCCCAGCCGTCGCATGACCGGGATCTGCAGCAGCCACGGCGCGAGCGCCGCGCCGAGGAGAATGTGCCGGGCGTTGACGGCGAGTACCGTCAGCGCGAGGGTCGCCAGCGGCAACGGCGCGTACCAGAGATCCAGCAGCGCGAATTGCGAGGCGCCCGCATAGATCGCGATACTCATCAGGATGCTGATTTCCGGCGCGATGCCCTTCGCGGAAGCGGCGACGCCAAACGCGATCCCGAACGGGATGATGAACACGGCGATCGGTGCGATTTCAACGCAGCCACGCCACACGCCTTTCGCGGTGAAGCACGGAATTTGTGCCCGGTCGGTTACCGTCGTTTGCTCCGTCATGCGGCTATTTGAAAGCGAAGCGCTGGTTTGGTCAATCGGGTGGGCGCCTGTTGCGGTCCATGCATCCGCCAGCCAATCCAGCCAGAGCCGTAGGGTTCAATCCCTGCGCTGCTCATTGGTCGTCTGTCGCAAATCCAGCAGGGCGCCAAGAACGGCCGGCGAATGCAGGGCGGCAAATGTCTCGCGTGGGCTGAGGAACGCGGCCGCCTCGTCGAAGGTTTCGGCATCCTCGATCTTGGCGCGCGCGATCGCGAGATGCGGATCGACCTCGCCGCGATTCCGCGGCCTCGGGCCGGACAGATTGTCGAGATGCGCCTCGCGCAGGTCGGGGTCACGGCGGAGTTCGAGAAGCGGGCAGGAAACCGCCCGGTGCGAGGCGCTGGCCAGTTCGTTGGCCCGCCGCAAGACCTGCGGTGGCGAGGTCTCCTCCGGTGTCCTGAACAGGCTGGAAGCAGCGCCTGCGCTGGCCGAGGAAGACAGCGTGGCAAGCGGAATGGCAAGCAGGAGGCCGAGAATGACCGGCATCATCCATAGCAGCAGCGGCAACGACACCGCGTAGGCGCTGATGGCCATCGCGACGCCAAAGAATGTCGGAACCGAATATTTGCGAAGCGTATCTTTACGCGACACCGCGCCGTCGTCGCGGCGTTGAACCTGCCATCCGGCATCGCGCCCCAACAGGATCTCTCCGACCGCGGACGACTGGAAGATCATCATCACCGGCGCCGTCAGGCCTGAAAGGAATGTCTCGGCGACAATCCCCGCAAGGACCCGAAAGCCTCCGCCGAACTTTCTTCGCTCGTCACGATGGGTGAGCATGACGATATAGGCGAGCAGTTTGGGCAGAATCAGCATGCCCATCGTGGCGACGAATACCCAGGCCGCCAGGATCGGGTCCTGCGCGGGCCATGTCGGAAACAGCGAAAACCCCTTCGGAAAATATTCGGGCCTGACAAACTGCGCCTGCAACGAGACCAGGATTCCGAGTCCCAGAAAGATGAACCAGAGCGGCGCCGTCAGGTAGGATCCGATCCCGGTCAGGAGATGGAGCCGCGAGACCCAGTGCAGGCCGCGCGACGGCAGCACCGCCAGATGTTGCAGATTGCCCTGACACCATCGCCTGTCGCGGGCGGCAAAATCCAGCAGCGATGGCGGGCATTCCTCGTAACTGCCGCCGAGCGTGGGCGCCATATGGATGGCCCAACCGCCACGCCGCATGAACGCAGCTTCGATGAAATCATGGCTGAGAATGTGCCCGCCGAACGGCTTGCGGCCCCTCAGTTCCGGAAGGGCGGCGTAGCGGGCAAACGCGCTGACGCGGATGATGGCGTTATGCCCCCAGTAATTGCCTTCGGATCCATGCCACCAGGCAATTCCGGCGGCGATCAGCGGGCCGTACAGCCGCCCGGCAAACTGCTGCCACCGCGCGAACAACGTTCTGGCGTTGACCACGATTGGCAGCGTCTGGATCAGCGCGACGTGTCGGTGTTGCTCCATCGCAGCGACCAGCCGCACGATGGTGTCCCCCGTCATCAGGCTGTCGGCATCCAGAATAAGCATGCATTCATAGTCGGAGCCAAACCGCCTGACCCAATCTTCGATATTGCCGGATTTGCGCGCGGTGTTTTCCGGACGGTGACGATAGAAAATCCTGGCTGCCGGCCCGGCCTCATGCCGGAGTTGAAGAAAGCACTTTTCCTCGGCGATCCAGATCGCGGGATCGGTCGTGTCACTCAGAACGAACCAGTCGAACTGGCAAGCGTATCCGGTTTCCTCAACCGATTCGCAGATGGCGCGCAGCCGGGCCAGAACGCGATAGGGATCCTCATTGTAGGTGGGCAGCAACATCGCGGTTCGGCTTTCGATCGCCGGCAGGGCCGCGCTGGAATCGATGCCGAGTTCGTCCTTGCGTCGAAACAGCAGCACGAAGAAACCGGCAATCGCCGACGTGAAGGAAAAGGCAATCCATGCAAACAACAGGACGAACAGCACGAGGATCATCCACTCCAGGATCGTCACGCCTCCGACCTGGAGCACCTGGTACATTTCGTAGCAGCCGGCCAGGGTCAGCAAGACGGTGCCGGCAAGGATGCATGCGCGCCTGGGCCATGCCGTCGTGAAATCCGCGGCTTGGGCTTGCGGTTGTAATCGCTGCTGCGGCCGAAGCGCCATATCCATTGGCGCCTCCCGGGGCAGGAATTGATTGAAGGGACGATCGCTGCGCTGAAGCGATCCGTGGACCTTCCCTAAGGTGTCCATCGATATACCCAAACTTCCGATACCGCCTCGTTCTCCTGCATCAGCGACGCGCGAATTTCGACGGGATTCTTCTCCTTCAGGAGTTCGAAACTCAAACGCCAGCCGCCGGAGGCCGGATTCGGCTGGGTGACGATGTTCTGGATCTTGGCCTTCTCCGCGGTGACAACGCCCCGCAGGGTCTTTGGGTCGACGGACTTCAACCTGTCGCCGATCAGGTCCAGCACGAACAGCGTCGCGTTATCGCCTCTTGCGCCGATGCCGGTTCGGGAAAACCGCGCCAGCGGGGTCGGCTTCGGAATGTCCGGGCCCCAATTCAGCCGATAGGTGTAGGTGTGTTCGCCCTTGGCCTGCAAAGCTGCCTTGGGTTGCCAAAAGCTCGCAATATTGTCGTGCACTTCTTCCTTGGTCGGAATTTCGATCAGCTTGACCGAACCTTCGCCCCAGTCTCCGATCGGCTCCGCCCACAGACTTGGCCGCCGCTCGAAACCGGATTCGAGGTCCTGGTAGGCGAGAAAATCCCGCTGGCGCTGCATCAACCCGAAGCCATGCGGGTTGAGGTCGGCGAAGGCGCTGATCTGAAGATCCGTGGGATTATGAAGCGGCCGCCAAAGCTCCTCGCCACGGCCGTTGGCCACGAACAGCCCGTCGGAATCATGGACGGATGGCCTGAAGTCGTCGACGTCCTTGCGGTCGTTCGGTCCGAAAAAGAACATGCTTGTCATCGGCATCAGGCCGGCACGCTCCAGATCCACTCGGGGATAGATCGCCATTTCCACGTCGAAGACGGTGGCATCGCCGGGCCGGATGGTGAAGCGATAGGCCGCCGCCGCGCTTTCACTGTCGAGCAAGGCGTGCACGACAATGGATTTGGCGTTGGCTGCCGGCTTCTCGATCCAGAATGCCTTGAACGACGGGAACTCTTCGCCCTTGGCTTCGCCGGTGTTGATCGCAAGCCCGCGCGCCGAAAGCCCGTACAATTGGCCCTTGGCGACGGCCCGGAAGTAGCTCGCGCCGAGAAAAACACAAACCTCGTCATAATAGTCTGATTTGTTGATCGGCGCATGAAGCCGAAAGCCGGCAAAGCCGAGATCGACACCTGCGCCGGGTGGCGCCAGCTTGCCGAATGAAAAAAGGTCGGGTTGATAGGCGATCTTCGCCGCCTGGCCGTCCTTCACCTCATAGATATCGACTCGGTTGGCGTAGAAAAATCCGCGATGAAAGAACTGCGCTTCGAAAGGCAGCTTTTCGCCGCGCCAGAGCGCGCGTTCCGGCAAGAACCGAATTGCCCGGTAGCGATCGTAATCCAGATCCTTCAGATTATCCGGCAGTTTATTGTCGGGCGCCTTGAACGCTTTGCCGGCCAGATCGCGCGCCATTTGCCGCACAAGGGATCGGTCAAACGGCACCGGCTGCGCGCGCGCGGAGGTCAGGAGTCCTGGCGCCGCGATCGATACGAGCGGCAAGGCGGAAGCTGCGAGGAAGTATCTGCGGTTCACAAAATCACTCGTGGTTGCTGGCGACCATGTGCAACGCAGTGCAGCATCAGGGGTTCCTGCCCCAGGAACTCTATTGCCATTTTTTCCCGATTAGCCCGGAATTTAAGCATCTGCAGCGGGGCGCTTGCGAATGCTAGTTGGCCAATGTGTGGCTTATTCGGGTGACCACGCGATCCCATTGCCGTTTTTCCGCGGCGGGATAATTGATCAGGACGCAATTCATATAGCCGGCCGAACGGTTACAGCGGTTGTACCAAATCCGGTCGTTGCGGATGCTGGACACCACGAAGAAGTTCGGCGTCACCCTTTTGTAGATGATGCCGGGCGGCGGATTCTTCTTCGCCAGAAACGCCGCGGGCGAGTCGTTCTCGGGATTTGCAACCGATTGGACGGTCAAATCAGCGCGGCGATCGTCGGTGTAGAAACGCCGCCCGGTTCCACCATCCGGCAGTTCGGCGTCCCTGCTGAAAATCGTCACCGGAATTTCGACGTTGGTTCCGGTGCTGGGGATTACATACCTCTGCCACTCGGCGCTGGCCGCCAGGACGGTCGCCGGGAGGAGAACGGGAACAAGAGCCGTGAACAGGCGGAACGTGCGCACCAGGAGATCTCCGGTTCGATCGAAACACAATCGAGCCGATCAGCATTCGTTCCATAACGAGAGACGGCACCTTCGATTGGCAGTGTCGATCCGGGCATGGCTCGAAACTCGGGCTTAACCAAACCTCCGCCCGCGATCTGCCCGGTCCGCAAATCAGGCGGGCGACACGACATACCCAAGCCGCGGAAAGTGAACGACGACCTCGCCGAGGTCAGGATCGCGCCTGCGGATCGCGATGTGATGAACCGATAGCGAGACGATCTCGCCCTCGATCGGCGTCTTGACCGGCTCATCGGCCGAAACCTTCACGACGTCGCCGATCCTACGGCCTTCGAAATCGCGCGTCGCCTCCGGCGCACGGGCCTCGGGTGAGGCTTTCGCCGCAACGGTGAGCGCGTCCTGTCCCGAGAGTTCGGTGCGGGTGCCGTGGCCGAGGATGCGGACCCGGTCCTCCCAGTCGCGCAGCCGCGGAAATTCGGCCAGCAGTTCGTCGGCGAGTTCAGGCAGGTTCGAGCGAACGTACCAGATGTTCATGTAGCAGCCGGCATCGGCGAGGCTGAATTCGCCGAGCAGGAACTTCCCGCCGTGCGCGAGCTGCGCCTCGATCAGCGCCGCGTGGCTGCGAAACTGGTCGCGATGATGCGGCAATGCCGCCGCCATCGCCTTCACGTCGAACGGCGCTCCGCGCAATTTGGTCCGGTCGTCGATGAAATCCTGCGGGACCTTGTCGCCGAGCGAGCCGAACACCAGGAACACGGCGCTGCCGAAGAAGATTCGATCGGTCCACAGGCCGGTCATGTCAGGCACGCCGCCATTGCCGCCCGGAAACAGCGTCGGCTCGGGAAAGCGCCGCTCTATCTCGCGCTGGATGATCCGGGTGTCGCAGAAAATATCGGCGCCGATCTGCATGACCGGCGTGCGGCGATAGCCGCCGGTGAGCGGTACCAGATGCGGCTTCGGCATGATGCGCGGGATCAGCACCGACTGCCAGGCGATCTGCTTGAAGCCGAAGATCACGCGGATCTTCTCGGAAAAGGGCGAGGCCTCGAAATGATGCAAAATCGGCAACTGAGAATCCGTCATGCCGCTTGCCCCGCGATGTGCCGTCCTGCGATGTACCCGAACGTCAGCGCCGGGCCGAGCGTGATGCCGGCGCCGGGATAATTGCCGCCCATGATGCTCGCCATGTCGTTGCCGACGGCATAGAGGCCTGCGATCGGTCGCCCCTGCGCATCGAGCGCTTGCGCATTGGCGTCGGTCCGGATGCCGGCATAGGTGCCGAGATCGCCGATCACCATCTTGATCGCATAGAACGGCCCGTCCTTGATCGGCGCGATGCAGGGGTTGGGGCCGTGCAGCGCATCGCCCTGGTAGCGGTTGTAGGCGCGCGAACCCTTGCCGAATGCCGGGTCCTGTCCGTCGGCGGCGTTCTTGTTGAACTGCGCGACCGTCGCCTCAAGGCCTTTGGCGTCGATGCCCGCCTGCGCAGCGAGTTCGGCCAGGGTCGCGCCGCGCTTGAGATAGCCGGTGCGCAAGTGATGGCCGAGCGGCATCGGAAACGGCGGCACGCAGCCGAGGCCATATTTGCGCAAGGCGCGATGATCGCACAACAGGAACGCCGCGATCTCCTCGCCGGGTTTTGCCACTTTCATCATGTCCTGCACGAAGTCGTGGTAGGAATTGCCCTCATTGGCAAAGCGCACGCCCTCGCGCGTCACCGCGATCACGCCGGGTTTGGCGCGGTCGATGAAATGCGGCATCACGCCCTTGCTGCCGTCCTTGCGCGTGGTGATCGAGACCGGCACCCAGGCCGCAGCATTGGGCAGTGTATCCTCGGCGTGTCCGCCGGCGGATTCCGCCAGCCGCAAGCCGTCGCCGGTGTTGCCGATCGGGCCGGGCGAATAATGCTCGTTGCCGGTAGGGGCGTGCGGGAACATCGCCTTGCGCCTCGCCACATCATGCGGAAAGCCGCCGCAGGCCAGGATGACGCCGCGCTTTGTATTAATGCGAATCTTGCGCCCATCGCGCTCGACGATCGCGCCACGCACCGCGCCGTTGTCGCTGATCAGTTCGCGCACCGGTGACGACAGCCATAACGGGATCTTCAGGTCGAACGCCGATTTGGCGAGACGTCCGGCCAGCGCATTGCCGTTGGTGAGGTTCATGCCGCGGCCGTGGCGGATCACGTCGACGAGATGCTTCGACAGCCGTTTGGCGACGAACAGCGCCGAGGTCAGCGACTTGGTCGCGCGCATGAAATGGACGATCTCCTTGCCGGAGCCCAGCATCATGCCGAACACGGTGAGTTCGGGCAGGGGCGCGCCGATGTCCTTGAGGTGCTCGCCGAGTTCACTTCCGTCGAACGGCCGCGTCACCATCGAGCGGCCGCCCTGCGCGCCGCCGGGGGCCTCGGCGTGATAATCCGGAAAGGTCAGCGGCATGTCGAAACGCACCGCGGTCTTGCTGGTGAAGAAATCCACCGCTTCGGGACCGGCGGTCAGAAACGCTTCGACGCGCGCGGCATCGAAGGAATTGCCTGCTTCATGCCGCAGATAGGTTCGCGCCTGCTCGGGGCTTTCGACGATGCCCCAGTTGCGCGCCAGCGAGGTGCCGGGAATCCACAGCCAGCCGCCGGAACGCGCGGTGGTGCCGCCAAAGCGCGGCTCCTTTTCGACGACCAGCACCTTGAGCCCCTGATGCCCCGCGGTGACCGCCGCCGACAGGCCGGCACAGCCCGAGCCGACCACCAGCACGTCGCATTGATACGTTTCTTGTTCGTTGCCCGCCACGCGATCCACCCTTCTTGTTGTTCTGTTGCGAACATTGGAGGGGGATCGATTTGTCTGTCAATGCACGCTTCTTCTTCCCCTCTCCCCTTGTGGGAGCCGAGACGAGCGAAGCTCGCTCTTGGGGTGGCGCCTCACGAAGTGAGGCGACGGGTGAGGGGTTGTCTCCGCGGATGCAGACTTCTCCATGGATAGAGACCCCTCATCCGCCTTCGCTTCGCGAAGGCACCTTCTCCCACAAGGGGAGAAGGAAGAGGGGGCGCGGCCCCACCAATCTCCGCTACACCTTCGGCCGCAGCGAGCGCTGCATGTCCATGGTGTAGGTGTACCGTCCCTCCGGATGCGTGGTGACGGTGACCTCGAACAGTTCCTCGCGCAGGCCGTAGTAACGGCGCACCATCGTCAGCGCGGGTGAACCGGGCTTGACCCCGAGCGCCTTTGCCAGTTTCGCCGGCATGCCGCGCGCGAACACTTCCAGTTGCGCGTATTCGATGGTTTCGCCGAACATCTTGGCGATCTGTTCATGCACGGGGCTGCGGCCATGATCGCGCCGTTTCACCACGCCGGCGAATTTCCGCAGCACATAGATTTCCACCCAGCCCAGCGGATCCGCAAATTCATCGGAGCGCCGGATCGCCTCGATCAGGAACCAGTGCTTGCCGGGTTCGCATTTGAGCAGGGCGGCGAGGTTGCGGTCGGCGACAACATCGCTGGAGCTCACCACCTGGCGATAGGTCTCGTTGGAATATCGCAGCCATTCATTGAGTGATTTGACGCTGTGCGTGAACAATACCGGTGGCTCGGTCGCGATCACCACCGAGCCGAGCCCGGCCCGCCGCACAATCAGGCCCTGCTCGGTAATGATCCGCAGCGCCTCGCGCACGGTCTGGCGGCTGGCGCAAAAGCGCGCCATCAATTCGGTCTCGGTCGGCAGTAGCTCGCCGACCGGCGTCGAACCAAGCCGGATTTCCTTCTGCAGCTCGGCGGCGATGTCGCGGTAGCGCGCCGATTTGCGTGGTTCTTTTTTAGCGGCCATGTTGACCGGCATTTTCTTGAAGGTTTTGACATTGCACGGGAAGGCCGGATTTCATCGATTGCAGCGCCGCCTCGAACGCCGACAAGGTCGCCAGCACCTCGGCTTCCCGCACCGGGAATGAACCCTTGTTCTCGATCACGCTGGCAAAGGCGTCGAGCTCGGCGCGCAGCACGTCGGTAGCTGGATAGGTGAGCCGTTGCGGCGCAGCGCCGCTCTTTCGCAGGATCATGGTCGTTTCATCCAGCACCTCGGCGGAGCCGTCCGTTCCGAACAGGTGTATGCGCCAGTAGAACGGCGTTGCCCGCACGGTGGCAAGGGTGCCGGTGACGCCATTGACAAAATCCAGCGCCACGACCGCCGTATCGAGCGGCGGCGGGCCGGTCTCGCGCTGACGCAGCCGGGCATAGACCCGTTCCACCGGCCCCATCATGCTGACGAAGGCGTCGAGCACATGCAGGCCTGCGCCGGTGAAGCCGCCGCCGGGCGATTCGTCCGGCGATAGCCGCCATCCGCTGGTGATTTTCTGCGAGTTTTCGTTGCTGTTGTGGCCCTCGACGTGAAGGATGGTCCCGAGCTGGCCGCTCGCCAGCGTCTCGTGCAGGGCGCGGATCGATGGCCAGAACCGCCGGTTGTGGCCGACGGCCAGCATGACCCCGGCCTCGCGGCAGGCACCGAACATCCGCGCGGCGTCGGCACGCGTCAGCGCCAGCGGCTTCTCGCAAAAAAGCTGCTTTCGCGCACGCGCGCAGGCGATCACCTGCGCCGGATGCAGCGAATGCGGCGTCGCCAGCAGGACCGCGCCGATCGTCTCATCGGCCAGGACCGCATCGAGATCGGCGGTCAATTCGAGATCGTGCTGGCTGCAAAATTCCTGCGCCGCCTTGATGTCAGGCTCGACGGCGCGGACGATCTTCAGCCGCGGATGGCCGCTGGCGGCTTCGACCAGATTGCGGCCCCAGCGGCCGAGACCGGCAATGGCGGCACGGATCATCGCAACACCCCAGCTAGGGCCGATGGTCGCCGGATCGCCTCGATCACCGCGGCGCTGTCGCGCTTCGGGCCCTCGAGCGTGATCGCCGCGCGCAAAAGTTCGGCCTGGGTGGTGGTGAGGGGCAGATGCATGCCGCATCGCCCGGCTTCCTCGATGATCAATTCGGCATCCTTCAATGTCTGCGCGATATGTGACTGCGGCCGATAGTCCCGCGTCAACATCTTCTCGCCCTTGGAGTCCATCACACGGGAACAGGCGGCCGATTGCCGCGCCGCCGCCAGGAAGGCGTATCCGTCCAGCCCCATGCGCTCGGCGAATGCGATTCCCTCGGCCAGGGCGGCGCGGTTATTCTGCAGGATCAGGTTGATCGCGAGCTTGGCCCGGCTGGCGTCACCGATCGCACCAACGCGGAGGCTGCGCGGGCAGAGTATATTCAAGAGTCCGCGGGCCTGGTCGATGACGCCGTCGTCGCCGGCCAGCAGCGCCGTGGCGGTGCCATCAAGCACCTCGGTGCTGGTGCCGGATATCGGCGCCTCCACCAGCGGCAGGCCGGTGCCTGATGCGCGCGCGGCAATCCGGATGATTTCGCGGGGTCCGCAGGTCGTGGCGCAGATCACGACCGGCCGCGCGGCGCCGGCGCCATCGTTGATTTCATCGAGCAATGCCTCGACCTGTTCGCCGCAATAGACGGCGACGATGATTGTTCGGCAACGCCCGGCGAGTTCGCGCACCGAATTTGCGACCATGCCGCCACTGGCCTTGAACATTTTGCATCGCACCGGATCGATATCGAACCCGATCAGCGGGATCTTCGCGTCGATCAGCCGCGCCGAGAGCGCGATGCCCATCAGGCCGAGGCCGATGATCCCGGCCGGCGCGTCCCTTGTCATCATCCCGCGCCTATTTGGCTTCGATGCCGGCGGCCTTGGCATCGGCCGTCCATCGCGTGATTTCGCCAGCGATGAATTCGCCAAATTCGGCCGGCGGCATCGGGGCAACGACCATGCCGAGACTCGCAAGCCTTTCGCGCACCGCCGGCGTCGACAGGATTTTCCGGGTTGCGGTGTAGAGCCGGTTGACGACCGGCTCCGGCGTCTTCGCGGGCGCCAGCAGTCCGTACCAGATCGTCGCCTCGAAGCCCGGCATGGCATCGGCGAGCGGAGGCAGGTCCGGCGTCAGTTGGTTCCGCTTCGGCGACGTCACGCCGATGCCGCGCAGCGTGCCGCCCTGCATTTGCGGGATCGCGACCGAGAAATCCGCAAAGGCCAGATCGATCACGCCCGAGATCACGTCGGTGACCGCCAGCGGCACGCCGCGATACGACGCCGAGAGGATCGTCATGCCGCCCCGGCTCTGCAGCTGCGCGTTCGATATCTGCGAGGCGCCGGAGCCATAGCCGGCGGTCAGGCTCGGACGGCTCTTGGCGTATTCCATGAACTCTTTGAGATCCTTGGCCGGGAAGTCCGGTTTCACCAGCAGCACCATCGCTGTCGTGATGGTGCGGATGACAGGTACAAAATCTTTTGCCGGATCGTAGGGCAGGCTTTTGAACATCGCGACGTTGCTGGCCTGGGTGGTGTTGGTTCCCATCAGCAGGGTGTAACCGTCAGGCGCGCTGCGCGCGACTTCCTGCGCGCCGAGACTGCCGAGCGCGCCGCTGCGGTTCTCGATCACGACCGTCTGCCCAAGATCCTCCTGCAGGCGCTGGCCGATCAGGCGCGCGACCTGGTCGGGTCCGGCGCCGGCGGGAAACGGCACGATGATCTTGATCTGCCGCGTTGGATATTCGTCGGCGGCGTTGGCCTGCGGTCCCGACAGTCCGAGCAGGACCAGACCGGCGAGAATGCGAAATCGCAGCTTCATCCTGTTTCCTCCAGCCATCATCGGCGAAATCTCTTTACGGATTTCTGTTCTGGATTTATACGGACAAATAGATATGATGCAAGATACGGTGGCCGAAAATGGCTATTTTTACGGATCTAGCCGTCCGTAAAATGACCGTATAAATCAGGTCAGGTTGCCAACGCCGCGTGGGAGTTCGAATTGGACACCAGTGAACTGTACGCCCGAGGCCTGCGCCGGCGCAAAAAGCTGTTCGGCGAGGCCGATGTCGCCGAGCGCATGTCTGCAGCAGGCGAATTCGGCGCGCCGCTGCAGAACATCATCAATGCCTATGTCTATGGCGACGTCTGGGAACGGCCGGCGCTCTCCGACGATATTCGCAGCCTGGTGATGCTGGGCATGATGGCGGCCAGCGGCAAGCCGGCCGAATTCCGCGTCCATGCCAAGGGCGCGCTGGCGAACGGCTGCACCAAGGAGCAGGTGCAGGATGTGCTGTTGCTGGTCGCGATGTATTGCGGCGTGCCGGCCGCGATCGAGCCTGTGCGGATCGCCGCCGAAATCTTCGGCGAAGCCGCCGACCCCACAGCGAAGCCGTAAGCGAACCCCTCCATGAAATCGATTCCGACCGTCGACGCGCACCATCATGTCTGGCGTCTGAATGATCTGCCCTGGCTGTCCGGGCCGCCTGTGCCGCGCATTTTCGGACCTTACAAGCCGATCTGCCGCGACTACTCGATCTACGAATACCGCAGCGACATCATGGACTGCGAGATCGTCAAATCGATCTATATCCAGACCAACTGGCCCGCGGGGCGGAGCTACGACGAGGCGCGGTGGGTTCAGTCGATTGCGGATACGACGGGCTGGCCGCACGCCAATGTCGCCCATGCCGACCTGGCCGATCCCGACGCCGGCACTCTGCTCAAGCGTCTGGTGGCGCTGCCGGCGACACGGGGCATCCGCCAGCAATTACATTGGCATGAGAACGCGCAATACCGCTTCGCGCCGCGCGCGGACGTGATGAACGATGCGGACTGGCGCCGTGGTCTCGCGATGCTGGCCGATCACGGTCTGCTGTTCGAACTGCAGATCTTCGCTTCCCAGATGGCGGACGGCGCGAAGCTGGCGCGGTCGTTCCCGGACATCGTGTTCGTGCTCGAACATGCCGGCATGCTGGAAGACATGTCGGCTTCGGGTTGGCAGCTTTGGCGCGACGGCATGGCGGCGTTGGCGCAATGCCCGAACGTCAACGTCAAGCTCTCCGGGCTCGGCACCTTCGTTCACGCCTGCCGCGCCGAATTGATCGGTCCGATCGTCAAGGAAACGGTCGAGATGTTCGGCGCGGACCGTTGTTTCTACGGCAGCAATTTTCCGATCGAAAAGCTCTGGACCGATTACGGCACGCTGTACCGCACGTTCCGGAGCGCCATCGCGCATCTGTCAGATGCCGAACAGGCCGCTATCCTGCATGACACCGCGAGCCGGCTGTACCGGATCTGACTGGCGGCCGCCCGCGCCGGCCGCCGTCGCCGTACGGCGAAGCGCGATCCCCCTTAGAGCAGCAAGAAGTCGGCCTGCGTCACTGTTGTGGCGTTGCCGATGCCAACCAACCGGATCGTTTGGCCTGGGTCGCTGTCGATCGTGACGAGTGTATCGGCCCCGACGTCGGCAATGGTGACTCTGGTGGCAAAATCGATGGGCGCTATCCCGAATGCCGAAATGTCGAGGAAGTCCTGCCCGCCTTTCGGGTTGGCGTCGAAGGCATTGATGTTGTCGTTGCCGAAGCCCGGTGCAAATACGAAGGTGTCGCTGGCGCCGCCGCCATCCATCGTATCATTGCCGTTGCCGCCATTGATCACGTTCGCCGCGCCGGTGCCGGTGATCTTGTCGTTCCCCTGGCTGCCGATCACATTTTCGATGCCGCTCAAGGAATCAGTGCCTATTTGGGCGCTCGTTGCGGTGCTGCCGGTGACGGTAGCATCAGCCGTGGTGCCGGACAGGTCAAGGGTATCCAGTCCGTTGCCGCCGAAGTAACTGTCATTGCCGTCGCCAATGGTCGCGACAAAGCGATCGTTTCCGTTGCCTCCCCTGATCGTATTGCTCAGGGCATTGCCCGTCCCGACAAAGTCGCCGGCTCCGGTAAAGGTCAGGTTCTCGAGGTTGGCCACGCTGCCCAGCGAGAACGAATTGAGCGTCGTCTCGATTGTATCCGTGCCTTGGTTCACTGCTTCGGTCACCGTGTCGCCAAGACTGTCGACGACGTAGGTGTCGTTTTCAGTGCCGCCGGCCATGGCGTCATTGCCTGTACCGCCATTAAGCCTGTCGTTGCCGGCCCCGCCATTGAGCACATCGTTGCCAGCCAGGCCGTTGAGCGTATCGTTGCCGCCCAGCCCGTTAATGACATCCTCCTCGCCCGATCCCGTCCGGGTGTCTGCTTTGCTGGTACCATTGAGGGTAACGCCGGGCACGTTCTGCACCGTGACCGATATCGCCTGCGTGTCGACGCCGCCGTTATCGTCCGAGACCTCCACGATCACGTCATAGACATTGTTGGTACCGTCGTCGGCTGGTGCCTCGAAGTCAGGCGCCGTGACGAAGGCGAGCGCGCCGGTCGTCGGGTTGATCATGAACTTGGTGTCGTCTGCGCCGCCAACAATTGAATAGCTCAAAGTCTGATCGGCATCCGGATCGGTTGCGACAACCGTCGTCACCGAGGTGGTATTTTCGGATATCGAGATTGTTGCAGAGCTTGCATCCGGCGCCGCTGCGTTATCCTGATAGCCCTGCAGGACCTCGGCTTGCGACAACGCGCGGTGACGGATTGCCACACCGTCAAGCTGGCCATCGAAGTAAAAAGCTTCCTCGGCTCGGCCGATTGTCAGCGGCGCGGCGACATCCGGGATGGCTAATGCCGCGTCGGCCGAGACGACCGGTTGCCCGTCGACATAAAACTGGTAGGACGATCCAGACTTGGTGAGAGCGAACGCGTACCACTGTCCGGGTGTGGGCTCAAATGGGGCGGCAATAAAGAAGTGCTCTCCGCTGGTTGTGTTGACGTGGAAGCCGATGCCCTCGGAAAACACTTCGAAGAACCATTTATTCTGTGATCCGCCACCTTCATCTTGCCCTATCGGGACACCCCCTTGGCCGTCTCCCTGGCCACCATCAGGGACGGAATTGAAATTGGCCCAGAACTCGATGGTGAACTCGCTTCCCAAATTCCATTCGGGTGAATCGGGCACACTGACATAATCGGACGATCCATTGAATTGCAGGGCGTTACCTGTCACTCCCGGCACGTGAGTGGCGCCAAAAATTGTCCCGTCGTGCTCGCCCTGCTGGTCGTGTGCGATCGAACCGCCCGTTTCATCGAAGGGGTAAAAGACGGCCAACTCGCCGTCGTTGGAGGTGATAACTGGATTGTTGTTGGGCATCTCCGTCGTGTTCAGCAGAACCGAAACAGTGTCGCTGCCAAATCCATTGGCTGTGGCGAGATCTGGTTTAGCGTTGCCATCAAGGTCTCCTATAACGAGCCAGGTAGCAGAACCGCCCACCGAATAGCTCACCGGTCCTTGGAACGTGCCGTCACCATTGCCGAGCAAAACTGCAACTTCGCTGTCACTATTACTTGCCGCAAGATCGGGCGTACTATCCCCGTTCAAATCACCAATGACGACCGCGGTGGGGCCATTACCGGCCGCGTAAGTTACCTGTGGCTGGAAGGTGCCATCGCCATTTCCCAAAAGTACCGACACGGTCGTATCGCCGACGTTAGCAATAGCAAAGTCCAGTTTTCCGTCCCCGTTGAGGTCTCCGAGGGCGCCTTCAAATGGAGCATTGCCGGTCGCGTAGGTGGTTTGTGCTTGGAAGCTTCCGTCCCCATTCCCCAAGAGGACCGAGAGGGTGTTGCTATTCATATTACCGACAACCAGATCGGGATTGCCGTCGGCATTAAGATCACCAACCTTGATGGCGTAAGGGTCCAGCCCCGTTGGGAACGTCGTCCGTGGTTGGAAGTCGCCATCACCGGTGCCCAAAAATACGGAAACCGTGTTGCTTGAGAAATCGTCTACTAAGAGGTCTGAGTTTCCGTCTTCGTTGACATCGGCAATAGCAACGCCATGCGGGCGGCTGCCGGTCGTATATGACATCTCATTTGCGAAGGTGCCGTCTCCGATACCCAAGAGGACCGATACCGTGTCGTTTCCTTCATTGGTAGCGACAAGGTCCGGTTTTCCGTCTCCATTCAGGTCACCGATCTGAACCGAAACAACCCCATCACCTCCCGTCGCGTACGCGGTTGGCGTTTGAAAGGTCCCGTCGCCGTTGCCGAGCAAGACCGAAACCGTGCTGCTGAAGTAGTTGGTTACTGCAATGTCAAGCACGCCGTCACCATCGAGATCCCCAATGGCAGCTCCGTGAGGGCCAGGCCCAGCGAGGTAGTCTGTTCGATTGAAGCTGAGTGCCATATCCATTTCCTCCAGCAAATAGTGGAGCGAATGCAGTGCGCAGCGCACGCAAAACGCGAGTGCATGGTTTGCATCAGAAACAGCTGAAGTTTTGAAATCCCTGCCGATTGCACTAACGCTGCCACTCGGAAGCAACGGAGAGTTCGGTACATCACCGTTTTATGGACAGCAGATGGCAAGGAGTGCTTGCCTGCGGCGCGCAAGCTACGCGCATGCTCCTGTTCTCCAAATGCGCAGCGGAGGTACCTCGGATGATCCGGAGCCGCGGGCGCAGGCAACCGGTCTCAGTTCCGATGTTGGGAACCCGCTCAATTGTCGTTTCAAAAGCAACCAGCGTCGCCACCGCTGTGCGAGCCACGTCACCTCATTTGGCAAACGGGTTCTGCCAGCCGCCGCGTGCGGCGGGCGTTCGCGGCGGATAGGCAGCTTCGAGATAGCCCAGCACCACGGCGCGATCCTTCTCACCCAGCGGCGGCATGTTGTGACGCTTGATCATGAGGTTGATCGAATCGTCCCACTGCGCGCGCGTCATGCCCTGCTGGGCCACGAGTTTGAAACCATGGCAGGCGGTGCAGGCGTAGAAGGTCTCGTCGCGGCCGGTCCCGGCGGTAAACTCCTCCGGGGTTTCGTCACGCGGCGTGAAGGCGGTCTGGGCGATCGCCGGCGCCATCCAGAGCAGTGCGGCGACAGCCATTCCCAAAGGTCGCAGCATCAGCCCACCAGCACCGCGATCCGGTGCATGGCGTTGCCGCCATAGCCTTGCGGATTCCAGAAGCCGGCCTGGTGCGGCTGCATCGCTCCCTTGGAATCGGTTGCACGCGTCCAGATTTCGAAATAGCCGTCGGAAGCCAGCTTCACGCTCGCGGTCCAGCGCTGCCAGTCATATTTGTTCTTCGGCTTTTCCAGTTTCGCCCGCTGCCAGCTCGCACCGAAATCGGTCGAGACGTCGATCTGCTTCACCGTGAGATCGCCGGCCCATGACGCACCGCGCAGTTTCAGCTCCTTCGTCCCGGCCGCGAACTTGGCGCCGTTCGCCGGGCTGGTGATAACAGAGCGAACCGGCATCGACTCCAGGATCCGGAAATTCGACGGATCACCCTTGTCGCCCGGGATCATCGGCTTGATCGGGGTGCGATAGGAAAATTCGGTCATTCCCGGCCCGTCATGTTCCTTGTCGCGGATGGTGATCTTGGTCAGCCATTTCTGCGACGCCGAGCCGGGCCAGCCCGGCACGATCAAGCGCACCGGCCCGCCATGGATGTTCGGCAGTGGCTGGCCGTTCATGGCCCACACGATCAGCGTGTTGGGATCCATCGCCTTTTCGATCCGCACGCCGCGCGAGATCGTCGGCTTGCTGGCGTCGCCTGACAGATGCAGGTCGGCCGCATAGTGCGCGGTGTATTTGGCGCTTGGCTTCAGCCCCGCGCTCTTGAGCACATCGGCAAGCGTCACGCCGGTCCATTCGGCGCAGCCGACCCCGCCATTGCTCCACTGGTTGCCGCGCGCCGGCGGCGAGAATGCCCCGCGGCCGTTGCCGCCGCACTCCAGCACGATGCGCCGCGTCACCGCCTTGTATTTCGATTTCAACTCGCCGAGCGTGATCTCGATCTTGTTATTGACCTCGCCGTCGATGGTGATTTTCCAGGCGTCGGGATCCTTCGTCTCTTCGGGCAGCTGCCCGTTGTTGCGGATGAAGAATTTCTCGATCGGCGTGGTGTCGTCGTCGAGCAGGCTTTCCGGCGTCTCCGCCACCAGCGGCTTGTCGCCGAGCAGGACGAGCTTTTCATTCTTGCCGGGGAATTTCAGATATTGCGGCCCCTTCGGCGCGGCGGCCGCGGGCGCCGTGCCTTGTGCATAGGCGGCGGGAATGTCGGCGCCGCTGCCGGAAATGCCGAGGGTGACTCCGAAGGCAGCAAGACCCGTCGTTCCCAGGAATCTGCGCCGGTCGATCTGCATGCTGTTCTCGCTACTGGCGGCCTTCCGCTCCGTATGCGTCATAACGTTTCTCCCCCGGTCTCTGTTTCGTGCGGGTTCAGCCGGAATCTCACTGACGTCTTCCAGGCCCCGCTTGAGACGAGTATTTGCGCTTTGCCGCCGTGCCGCAAGGCCGCGAATATCGCTCGGTATGCGTCCATCCAATGTCTGCTACCCGGTCGGTTTCCACGCTCGACCCTTGCGCAGCCGGCACATCGGCGGCACATTTGCGGGGCGACGCACGCGTTGCCAATAAAGACTCCCAAGGAAACGCCATGACGGCCACGCGGATCGACTGCGATATCCATCCCGCGGTGGGCGGAACCCGCACCACGCTGCTGCCCTATCTCGATGATCACTGGAAGGAACAGGTCGTCAGCCGCGCCATCGACGGCCTCGATCTCAATTCCTATCCGCCGAGCATGCCGTTGTCCGGCCGCGCCGACTGGCGCCCTGCGACGGGCAAGCCCGGCAGCGACCTCGCGATGGTGCAGCGCGGCGCGTTCGACCAGCTCGGCGCCAGCCACGCGATCTGCAACGTGCTCTACGGCGCACAGGCGGTGTTCGATCCCTATATGGCGGCCGCGTTCTGCAAGGCGATCAACGACTGGATCGCGGCCGAATGGCTCTCGAAGGATTCGCGGCTGCGCGCCTCGATCGTGGTGCCGATGCAGGCGCCGGATCTCGCGGTCGAGGAAATCGAGCGGCTTGCCGGTGATCAGCGGTTTGTCTCCGTGCTGGTGCTGGCGCAGGGCGATCAGCTGCTCGGCAAGCGGCACTTCTGGCCGGTGTATCAGGCCGCCGAGAAACATAGACTCCCGATCGCGATCCATGCCGGCAGTCAATATCGGGGCGCGCCGAGTTCTATCGGCTGGCCGTCCTACCGCTACGAATATTATCTGATGGAAGCGCAGGCGTTTCAGGCCCAGGTGCTGAGCCTGGTCTATGAAGGCGTGTTCGGCAAATTCCCGGACTTGAAGGTGGTGCTGATGGAATCAGGCGTCAGCTGGCTGCCCGCTTTCATGTGGCGCGCCAACAAGACCTGGCGCGGGGTGCGCGTCGAGGTGCCCTGGGTCGAGCGCGAGCCGGCCTCGATCATCCGCGACTATTTTCGCGTCACCATGCAGCCGTTCGACGGCCCGCCGGATGCGGCCGGCGTCGCAGATATCATCGAGCAGATCGGTTCCGACAAGATGTTCCTGTTTGCGTCCGACTACCCGCACTGGCAGTTCGACGGCAATGAGGCGATGCCGCCGCATCTGCCGGCCAGTATCGTGTCGCGTATGTGCGCCGACAATCCGCTTGAGACGTTTCCGCGGCTGAAGCTTGCGGCTTAATTAAAGGAGGCTCGCATGAGTGATGTCATCGACCGCCCGATTCTGGAACAGGAAGTCGCCGCCAAGAGCCGGCTGCGGATTATCGATTGCGACGTGCATCCGAGCATCCATGCCCACACCGACCTGCACCAGTTCATGTCGAAACGCTGGCAGGAGCATTTCAGGGATTACGGCAGCCATTTGCGCACGCCCTATATCGGCACCACGCCCTATCCGCGCTCCTCGCCGCTGATCGCGCGGCGCGACGCCTGGCCACCGACCGGCGGGCCTCCGGGATCCGATCTCGCCTTCATGCAGAAGCAGCACCTCGATCCCCTTGATGTCGAGTATGGGATTTTGCAGGTGCTCGACCTCTTCATCTTTTCGCAGCAAAACCTCGAATTCGGCGCCGCGATCCAGCGCGCCATCAACGACTGGCAGCTCGCCTTCTGGTCCGATCGCGATCCGCGATTGAAAGCCTCGATCCTCGCCGGGCAGGACGACACGGCGCTCGCGATCGCCGAGATCGAGCGTTGCGCGAAAATTGGCCGCTACGTGCAGATCAACGTCTGCCCGCGCGCCAACGAACCGCTCGGACGCCGCCGCTACTGGCCGATCTACGAGCGCGCGCAGGAACTCGGCCTGCCGCTCGGCATTCACGTCGGCGGTTATGGCGGGCACGCGCCGACCGGCGGCGGCTGGCCGTCTTATTATGTCGAGGAGCACCAGTCCAACGCGCATACGATGGCGTCGATGCTCACCAGCCTCGTGCTTGAAGGCATCCCTGAGCGTTTCCCAAAACTGAAGATCGTGTTCATCGAGGGCGGCTTCGGCTGGATCCCGCCGGCGATGTGGCGGATGGACCGGCATTTTGGGACCTTCCGCAGCGAGGTGCCGCATCTGAAGCGCAAGCCGTCGGAATATGTGAAGGAGCATTTCTGGTTCACGACGCAGCCGATCGACGAGCCGGATGAGGCAAAACATTTGCGTTCGCTGATCGAATGGGTCGGTGTCGATCGCCTGCTGTTCTCGTCGGATTACCCGCATTGGGACTTTGACGATCCGCGCTTCGCGTTCAGGACGCCGCTGTCGGAGATCGAGCGGCAGAAGATATTCTCTAGCAACGCCCGCGCGGTTTATAAACTTTAACCTAGCGTTTTCAAGCGAAGTGGACACCGGTTCGCGTGAAGAAAACGCGTCAAGAAAAGAACAAGTAAACGAAGCATGGCCCGTCATATCGTCGCCCGCACGTCAGACATCCCGCCCGGCGGCAACAAGGTTTTCGGTGTGGAAGGCCGGGACATCGTTGTGTTCCACGTCAATGGCGAGTTCTTCGCGCTGCTCAATCGCTGTCCGCATGCAGGAGCGCCGCTGGAGAAGGCGGCGTGCGTGGCGCGGCTGACCTCGCCGGAGCCCGGTGTCTATCAGCGCTCGCGCGTCGGCGAGCTGCTCCGCTGCGCCTGGCACGGCTGGGAATTCGACATGCGCAACGGGCAATCCTATTTCGATCCGAAGCGTTTCAAAATCCGCTCCTATCCGGTCGCGATCGAAAGCGGCGAAGCGCTTGTCGAAGATCTTGCCAAAGGTCTTGAAGACCTCGAGAAGGGCCCCTATGTGGCCGAGACCTTTGCGGTCCATGTCGAGGACAGCTACGTCATCATCGAGACCTGAACCGCTCCAGCATTTTTCTCTCTTTCCATCTCACCTGAAGGAAGAAGCATCCCATGACGCACGCCATCCGTTTTCACAAGACCGGCGGTCCCGAAGTCCTAAGCTGGGAGGAAGTCCAGGTCGGCAAGCCCGGCCCGGGCGAGGCGCGCATCCGCCACACCGCGGTCGGTTTGAACTTCGTCGACATCTACAACCGTTCGGGAGTCTATCCGGTGCAACTGCCGAGCGGGCTGGGCAGCGAGGGCGCCGGCGTGGTCGAGGAAGTCGGCAGCGGGGTCACCGACCTGAAGCCCGGTGATCGCGTCGCCTACGGCGCCTCGCCGCTCGGCGCCTATGCCGAGGCGCGGCTGATCCCGGCCGATCGCCTGCTGAAGCTGCCCGACGGCATCGATGACAAGACCGCGGCCGCGATGATGCTGAAGGGCCTGACCACCCAATACCTGATCCGCCAGACCTATCGCGTCAAATCCGGCGATACCATCCTGTTGCACGCCGCCGCCGGCGGCGTCGGCCTGATCCTCGGCCAGTGGGCCAAGCACCTCGGCGCCACCGTGATCGGCACCGTCGGCAGCGAGGAGAAGGCGAAGCTCGCGCAAGCCCACGGTTGCGCCCACACGATCATTTACACCAAGGAGGATTTCGTAAAACGCGTCGACGAAATCACCGGCGGCGCCAAGGTGCCCGTGGTCTATGATTCCGTCGGCAAGGACACGTTCCTGAAATCGCTCGATTGCCTCGCGCCGCTTGGCGTCGCCGCGCTGTTCGGCGCGTCCTCGGGCGCGGTCGAACCGCTCAACCTCGGCCTGCTGGCTGCGAAGGGATCGCTCTACGTCACCCGCCCGACGCTGTTCACCTACGCCGCCAAGCGCGAGAATCTCGTGGCGATGGCGAACGAATTGTTCGAGGTGGTGAAATCAGGCGCGGTCAAGATCGAGGTGCATCAGACCTATCCGCTAAAGGACGCGGCAAAAGCCCATGCTGATCTCGGCGCACGCAAGACCACCGGGTCGACGGTTCTGACGGTGTGAGGAACGCGTAGGGTGGGCAAAGGCGCGCAAGCGCCGTGCCCACCATCTACCCGCAACCGTCTCCGGAATGGTGGGCACGCTGACGCTTTGCCCATCCTACGGTTCTGCCGTACCTCATCGATAAAATTTTACTAAAATCCGACTCCACCTCCGCACCGCCCTTCAACGCCTCCTGTGTATCTCTGGTTGCGAGAACTCAGGGGGCTGAGATGACGGATTTCTGGATCGTGGGCGGTTTGATGGCGGGGGCCTTCGTCTCGCCGCTGTATTTCCTGGCGATGCGGTGGCTCACCAGATCGCAACGCATCGCTTTCTTTGTCCTGATCGGCGCCCTTCTGCTGACGATTTCAGCCCAGATCTACCACAGCGTGATCGCGGGACATTATTTGTCGCTGGCTGACATCCTCGCGATGTTCCGGCCGCTGTCTTTCCTCGCGCTGACGCTGGGCTGGTTCGTCTGCGGCTTGTTCCATGCGCTGGCTTTCCTCGGCCGGGCAGGGGCGCCGCAGCTGGCGCGGCCGGCGTCGTTGCACAACAGGGCTCATTAACGCGCAGCCATAGCTGGACGACAGCCGCAGCTTCCAAACCATTCCGCTTTCAATCGAGGTCTTAAGCCAATGGATGATGATGATGCTTGGCTTGCCGAACTATTTGACCGCGCACGCGACCCGGACCGCGCAAAACAGCTGCCGGCCTGGGCCCTGCTGTTCCACTCGCCCTTCGACCGTTCTGGCGACGCCACGTCGTGGATCGGCGGCGCGCCGATAGCGCCGAGCAACTTCGAATGGCCGAAAGACAGGGACGGAACGCCGCTCCACTTCATTGCGCAGATTGACCTCGCGTCGTTGAAGGCTGCACGACTGCGCATTACCAAATCATCGGCCGCAAGGCGCCGGACGTGATCGGAGCCCTCGAAGTCTGGCGCGGCTTTGCGCTCTCAAGGCCGCAGGACGAGGCCGTCGACAGGGATTCCTTCGAGGCAATCATGCGCCTGCGCCTCGAACTGCATGACGAGATGCTGCCGCACATGTCGAAGCACATGCTCGCGGGCAGGGCCGAGGCAGTCTGGGACGCGATCCAGCGGCAGCATCCGCGCCTCCGCCACGGCGAAGGCTATGACGAACTCCCATCGTGCTACCGCCCGTTCGTCGACATGCGCGAGACCGGCTGGCGCGGCCATCGGCTGTTCGGCATCGAGCCGGAATTTGCAAACAATTGGGAAGATTTGCGCGGGCAGGATTGCGTCATCAGCATCGCTGCCGATGAGCTGCTCCAGACAAAATCGGAGCACGAGTACGGGCTCTCCATCTGGTGCCCGCGCGACCGCATGGCGAAAGGCCTGTTCGACGAAGGCCAACTGATCCGCCATTGCGCCGTCTAAGTCGCCAACAGCGCGCGGGATAAGCGACATCAGCCGCGGCTGATCCAGACGCCCTGATTTATCAGTAGGGTTAGGTCAGCCCCTTCACCATCGCTCTCACAATAACCGCGATCTCCGCGCGCAGCGCCTCGACCGGCACCGCGATCAGCTTCTGTTCGAGGCCGAGCAGCACCATGCCGTGCACGGCCGAGAAAAGACTGCGCGCGGTGACGCCGAGTTCTGCCGCCGATCGTGATGGCAGCAGTGCCGCGAGCGGCTGGAAGATGTGACGAAACAGATCCATCTGCTCGCTGACCGCCCACTCCGGAATAGGTTTGCCCGGTGTCATGCGGTGTTCGAACAGCGCGCGCCAGAGTTCGAGATTTTCGGCCGCGAAATCGCAATAGGCGACCGCAATGCGCACCAGTGTCTCGGCCGGTGAGGGGGGACCCGCGCTTTCGGCCTCGCTCAGCGTAGCATCGAGCCGTCGCAGCGTGCGCGATCCCACCAGCAGGACCAGTTCGTCCATATCGTCGACCAGATTATAGACCGCGCCATTGGCGCAGCCGATTTCCCGCGCCAGTTCCCGCGTCTTCAGGGCCCCCAAACCGCCCGCGGAGATGCTCCGTTCCGCCGCCAGGATCAAGTTTTCCCGTAATTTTGCTCTTCTTTCCAATGCCTTAGACATCTTTTCCATTTTTCTTGAGCAATGCTCAAAATAGTTCTTGAGCAATGCTCAAGATGTGCTACAACAGATTCATGAGCAGCGCTCATAACACAGGGAGTTACCAATGTTCAAAACTGTTTTGACGCTCTTCCGGGGTAGCGTGGCTGCAGCGGGAGAAGAACTGGAAGACCGCAGCGCACTTCTGATCCTCGACCAGCAGATGCGCGACGCGGCCGCGGCCGTGGAGCGCTCCAAGCGGACGCTGGCGCTGGCGATCGCGCAGGACCAGCAGGAAGGCCGCCGGCTCGACGCCACCAACGCCCGCATCGCCGATCTCGAAGTCCGCGCCACCGCGGCGCTCGAGGGCGGCCGGGAAGATCTCGCCCGCGAAGCAGCGCAGCAGATCGCCACTCTCGAAGCCGACCGCGACGCCGCGATGACCGCGCGCACGCTGTTCGCTTCGGAGATCACGCGCCTGAAGCGCCAGGTCTCGGGCGCCGAGGCCCGCATCACCGATCTCGACCGCGGCCGTCGTCTGGCCCGCGCCTCCGAAGCCGTTCGCGCTTTGCGCCGCGGCGGTGTCGAAGCGGCGCGCCCTTACGAAGCCACGCTGCCCGAAGCGGAGCGGACGCTGAAGCGTCTGCGCGAACGGCAGATCGAAGCCCAGGCCGCCGACGAAGCCCTGATCGAACTCGATGCCGCCTCAGGACCGCTGGCGACCGCCGAAAAGCTCGCCGAACAGGGCTTTGGACCACGACTGAAGTCGACCGCTGACGACGTGCTCGCGCGGCTGAACGCCAAGCGTGCGCAAGCTGCCAGCACTAATTCTTGAACCAAGCCTTCTGAACCAAGCCTTCGATTAACACCCAACCTCAAACGTCCACACACAGGAGACTATCATGAACCAGAATGTCCAGCCCCACAGCTCCGCCTGGGTCACCTTCACCTATGTTTCGTTCGCCGCCTCCGTCTTCATGGTCGCCGTCGGCCTGTTCTATCTGCCGATCGATCTCTGGATGAAGGGCTATCTCACGATGGGCATCATCATGATGGTCCAGTGCTGCGTCACCCTGACCAAGACCGTCCGTGACATGCACGAGAGCGGCAAGCTGGTGAACCGCATCGAAGATGCGAAAGCCGAGCGCCTGCTGATGGAAGTTTCGAAGGCCGCGTAAACCTGTGGCGCGTGCTGGCGAAGGCGGGCGGCGGCTGCTTCGGCATCCGCCGTCCGTTTCTCCGGAGGCGCGCTCCGGCCCATCAACGATCGCGTTGGAGCGCCATCCCGCGCGAACTCCAATTCACACGGCAAGAGAAAGGCAAGGACGATGCATATGTCTTCCGAGAATCCTCTCGAAAATGATGACGTGCGCGGCATGCCGGCATGGCCCGATCCACCCTCGCCGCGACGGGCGCTCGTGTTCCTGCTGCTGGGCCCGATCCTCGGAGTTCTCGTCGCCTTGTCACCCGACGTTGCGAGCGGTGGACTTAACGCCTGGCTCGTGCTCATCGGCAAGCAGGTGTTTGTCATCGGGCTGCTGGTATCGGCAATCACCGGGCTCGTCGACGGCATCCTGTCCCGCACCTTGTCGATCTCCTTGCGGGCGCCCCTGATCGCGCTTGTCGGCGCGGTGGCTGCCGTCGGTCTGCCGGCCGCCCTGCTTGGACCGCTGCCGCAGGAGATGTCGATGTGGCTTGCGATCGGCGGCGCATTCTGCATGGGCGTGTGCTCAGTGCTGTCGCACGAATATGGCCGTAGCCATCTGCAATGAAGGGCTGACTTCAATGACGAAGCGAACGCTGGTGTTCCTGCTGTTAGGCCCGTTATCGGTCGTTCTCACGACCTGGGTCGCGGTTGGAATGCCCTTTGAAAGCTTCGTCCCGCCCATCGCGTTGGCGTTGTTTTTCTTCACTTTGCCGGTATCGGCGATCGTGGGCGTCCTTGACGGGCAGCTGGCCCGCGCGATGCCGCTTCTGCTGAGGGCGCCCGTGACGGCGCTGGTCGGCGCGACGGCGGCCATGGTGCTGCCGCGCGCTCTGCTTGGACCGATGCCGCAGGACATGTCGGTGCCGTTCGGGCTCGGCGGAGCATTTTGTATGGGCCTGTGCTCGTT
>NZ_JAFCLR010000045.1:0-63283 GCF_018131065.1 Bradyrhizobium sp. AUGA SZCCT0431
AGGGAAGACCGGGTGCGCGCTGCACCCGCGGTCTCGCGTGCGGTTTGCACAAAACAAAATGCACACGAGCATACAGGTCCAGCGGAGAACACCCGGCCTTCCCTGCGCAATGGCTCTACGGCTTATATCGTGCTCTCCCTGGTGAACGGGCTTTCTTGCCACCATTGCCCGCAAGAAGCGTTTGGCTCCTCACGAACGTGACGCCAGCAACGGGGCGCCAGGACCACACGACTTCGCCGTACGCTTCAGTGCCGTTCGTCGCCAGCACTTCAGCGTCCACCGCAACCCGTCCAACGTCCGTGACGACGGCCGACGCCCTCTGAGTGGGACGGGACGGCGATATATGTGCCCCTGATTTGCCTTCGGGAAAAGCGAAATATTTTTGATTCTTGGGCTTGACACGATTTCCGGAAAACAGAACTGATTTGCCCGTCGGGTTGATTTGTCGCAGCCTCTGCACGAGATCGTGCTTGCGCGAGGAGCGACGCAGTTCCCAGCGCGTCCCTGCGCAAACGCTTTGCTCAGGCGGAAATCTTCGACGGCGGGCAGTTCGTCAATCGCACCGGCATGCCGACGGCGGTGCATCCGGCCGGAACGTCTTGCTCGATGAGCGCGCCGGCGCCGATCTTGGCGAAGTCGCCGATGCTGACGTCGCCCAGGATCGTGGCGCCGGTGCTGAGCAGCACGCCGCGGCCGATCCGCGGCGCGCGGCCCGGCAGCGCCTGCTTCCGGCCGATGGTGACGTTTTGCAGGATCGTCACCTCGTCGCCGATGACAGCGAATGCACCGACGATGATGCCGGTCGCGTGATCGAGAAACACCGAGGTGCCGATCGAGGCGGTGGGGTGAATGCTGACCTGAAGCGAATCCGACGACAGGCTTTGCAGCAACAAGGCGAGGTCGGTTCGCTCGTGACGCCAGAGCCAGTTGGACACGCGCCAGGCCTGCAGCGCGACGTAGCCCTTGAAGTTGAGCAGCGGCGGCAGCAGCCCTTTGGTCGCGGGATCGTGAACGGCGATGCTTTGCAGATCGAGGCTCGCTGCGTCGATCAGGTCGGGCGAAGCTTCAAATGCTTCGCGGGCGACGCGGGCGAACAGTTCGCGGTCAGCCGAATGTTTGCCGAGCCGTTCGCCGATCTGATAGGCGAGTGCGCTGCCGAAATCGGCATGATCGAAGATCGCTGATGACAGCGAGGCGCCGAACAGCGGATCATTGGCGAGGACGCTTTCGGCCTCCCGGCGAACGGATCGCCAGAGCTGGTCGACTGGTGCAATTGCGTTCTGGATCATCGCCATCACCTCGGGTGCGCCGGCCCGAAATATAGGTCGTCCGGGGGACTTCGCCAGCGCAAGCGGTGCACCAGAAGCAAACCGTTCGTCGAAACGTCAGGACTGTTCAAAGGCAGCCCACGCCGACTCGGCGGCCTGGCCTTGCCGCGCGATGGGGCGGAAAAGACGAATTTCGATAGGGATCTGCAAATCCGCAGCGCCCGCTTCAACCAGTCGTCCAGCAGAAATGTCCTCTTCGGCCAAAGTCCGCGGCAGCCATGCCACGCCGTCTCCAGCGCGCGCCATCGAAAGCAGGGTCGCAGCCAGATGGGAGGTAAAGATCGTTTCAAGCGCAAAGGCTCGATCTTTCGTTCCCCATTGGGCGGCCACGATGCGTCCCAATCCCGACGGCGCACTATAAGCAAGGTATTTGACCCGCTTGCTGCCGCGAAGCCGCCAGTGCGGAGCTCCGTTTTTGCCGGGCGCGCTGAGCGGAACGAGCGTATCGGATCCGACCACGATGCTCCTGAACTGGCGGGACTCGAGCCGGCTGCTCATTTGCCGGTGGTAGTGGCAAAGCAGAAACTGCGCATCGCCGCGCAGCATCATCTGCTCGCACGCCTGCATGCTGTCGGAAATCAGGTTGAGATTCCCAAGGGCCAGAACCCTTTCATTGCTGCGAACCCACTTTGGAAAAAAAGTGAAGGAGAGCGCGTGCGTCGCCGCGATCGACAGGAGCTTTGCACCGCGGCCGGAAACTTCGAGCGTGTCGCGGCGCAGTTGATTCAGCGCGCGGGTCAGTAGCTCCGCCTGATTGTGGAAATGTTCGCCCGCCGGGGTCAGCGCGACGCCATGCGTCGTGCGGGTGAACAAGTCAGCGCCGACCCAGCTTTCGAGCGCGCGAATCCTGCGGCTGAAGGCCGGCTGGGTGACGTGGCGTGCCTCGGCCGCCCTTGAGAAGTTCAGGGTTTCGGCAAGCGCCAGGTAGTCCTCGAACCAGGTCAGCTCCATTGGTAATGCCGTATCAACATAACCAGTTCAGGCAATAGCATTGGCCTTGAAGCAAATCCAGCCTTACTAGCCCTTCCGAACGGGCTTGCTGCTGTCGTTATCAGCATGACCAGCGCCTCCAAACAACGGCCGATGGAAGGAAAACATCATGCGTATCGTCGACGTCGTCGAAATCACCAAGCCGATCGCCTCTCCGATCCGCAACGCCTATATCGACTTCTCGAAAATGACGGCGAGCCTCGTCGCCGTGGTAACGGATGTCATGCGCGACGGTCGCCGCGTCGTCGGGTACGGCTTCAACTCCAATGGCCGCTATGGCCAGGGCGGTCTGATCCGGGAGCGCTTCCGCAATCGCATCGTCGAGGCCGAGCCTGCAAGCCTGCTCGACGACACCGGCACCAACCTCGACCCGCATCGCATCTGGGCGGCGATGATGTCCAACGAAAAGCCGGGCGGGCATGGCGAGCGCTCGGTGGCGGTGGGCACGCTCGACATGGCGGTCTGGGACGCCGTCGCGAAGATCGCCGGCAAGCCGCTGTTTCGTCTCCTCGCCGAAAAGAAGGGCCGTGAGGCCAATCCCCGTGTCTTCGTTTACGCGGCGGGCGGCTACTATTATCCGGGCAAGGACAATTCGGCGCTGCAAGCGGAGATGCGCGGCTATCTCAACCGAGGCTACAACGTGGTGAAGATGAAGATCGGCGGCGCGCCGATCGACGAGGACCGCGGACGGATCGAAGCCGTGTTGAAGGAGATTGGCTCGGAAGCGCGGCTTGCCGTCGACGCCAACGGACGTTTCGATCTCGAGACCGGTATAGCTTACGCGAAGATGCTGCGCGATTACCCACTGTTCTGGTACGAGGAGATCGGCGATCCGCTCGACTACGCGCTGCAAGCCGCCATGTCGGAATTCTATCCGGGTCCGATGGCGACCGGCGAAAATCTCTTCTCGCACCAGGACGCGCGCAATCTACTCCGCTATGGCGGCATGCGGCCGGATCGCGACTGGCTGCAGTTCGATTGCGCGCTGTCGTACGGGCTTGTCGAATATCTGCGGACGCTCGATGTCCTGGCACAGCATGGCTGGTCGCCGTCTCGCTGCATCCCCCATGGCGGGCACCAGATGTCGCTGAACATTGCGGCAGGTCTCGGCCTCGGCGGCAATGAGAGCTACCCGGACCTCTTTCAACCGTATGGCGGCTTTCCCGACTCCGTTCGCGTCCAGGACGGCCACATCGTCATGCCCGACCTTCCCGGCATCGGCTTTGAGGGCAAATCCGACCTGATCACGGTGATGCGCGAACTGGCTGAATAGTGAAACGCCGCATCACGCGCATAAAGCAAACCGCCCGTCTGTGCTGATCACAAACGGGCGGCTCGTTAGCCTTCAGGCGCTATGGGGGCACATCGCCCGAGGCGTTAGCTCACGACTTGAAGTTTCAGCTTTGCGGCTGATCGTTCGGCGGGGTCGGACGCGGCTTGTGCTGCGCCATGAACTGGTCGAACTCTTCCTTGTCCTTGGCGTGACGCAGGCGATCGAGGAAGTCGCGGAATTCGACCTGCTCTTCTTCGAGGCGCCGCAGCGTTTCGGTGCGGTATTCGTCGAAGGCGCGGTTACCGCTCGAGGGCGGGCCAAAACCGCCGAAGCCGAAACCACGGCGCTCCATGCGGCCGCGCATCCGGTCCATCTTGTACTGCATCCGCTCCATCTTGTTCTGCCAGCGATCCTGGTGACTCCAGCAACCCATTTTTCTGCTCCCGAGTGTGAAAAAGAGAAGGGCAAGCCCGATCGGCCACCAGATGATGAAGCCGAGGATGGTTACGGCGATCCAGCCAGGATGCCAGGGGCTATCCAGCATATGCGGGGGCCGACTGGTTTCTTCAGCGGGGCCGCGCCATCGATTGACATCTGCGGTGTAGGCCATTTCCCTCTCCATGATGGCGATCACGCCGTTGTGAATGTAAATAACATTTACATACCTAAGCCATCCACGTTTTTTGTCAAGCGGGCGGCAAGCGGGCGTCGTTAAAATTATTTTGGAGAGCCCCAAGGACCCGCCGGCGGAACCGGCGGCGGACCGGACGGCTTCTCGCTCGCCGGCTCCTTCGCGGCAGGCCTGCGATCGGTCGGGAAGCCGAGACCGCGCAGATAAATCAGCACTTCGGCTTCCAGGAGATCCTCGGCCGACATCGGCAGCTTGCGGCGCGCCGCATCGCCCCGCGCAAACAGCGACGCCACGCCGTGCGACATCGACCAGATGTGCAGCGCCATCATCATCGCCGGCGGCCGCGGCATGCCCGGCGGCACCAGCGCAGCAAGACGCTCGGCTGCCGCCCTGATCACGGCGAAGGCGCGTTCGCTCGCCGCCTGCAATGTGGGGCTAAGATCGACCGGAAGGCCGGATTCAAACATCGCCGAGTAGAACGCCGGCTCATTGCGCGCGAAGGCCAGATAGGCTTTGCCGAGCCGCTCGAACGCCGTGACGGTGTCGGGACGGCCGTCGTCCCAGGCCTGCAGCAGGAGCGCCTCGAACTGCTCGAAGCCGCGCTGCGCGATCGAGGACAGCAATTCATCGCGGTCGCGAAAATGCCGGTAAGGCGCCGCCGGGCTGACGCCGGCCATGCGCGCGGCGTCGGCAAAGGTGAAACCGGCCGCGCCCTTTTCGGCGATCAGGCCGAGCGCCGCCTGCAGCAACGCCTCTTTCAGATTGCCATGATGGTAGCCGCGCTCGGCGCGGCGCTCTTCCTTGCGCCAACTCATGTGAAAGGCTTTTACATGAGTTGGCTATAAACGTCACTTATTTTGCGCGTTCAGGAAGGTTAACGGGCGGAAATGCGTGGGCCCAAGCTGCTCCACCGCCTCAAACGGCGCGCTTCGCTCGTAAAGGACGCAAAGGAGCGCGCGCAAGCCGGGAGAGGTTCCCGTGCCTCACCGCGCTTTGTTCGCATTTGCCTTCTGCAGTTCCTCAAACCCTTTGGCGGCCTGCTGCACTTCCTCCGACCAATCGGACATCTCCTGCACCTGGCGGATTTCGATGATCTCGTTCTCGGAAGCCGGGCATTTCTTGGCCCAGGCGATCGCCTCCTCGCGCGACGCGACGTCGATCATCCAGTAGCCGCCAAGCACTTCCTTGGACTCGGTGAAGGGACCGTCGGTGACGACAGGCTTGCCGCTCGCGAACGACACCCGCGCGCCCATCGACGGCGGGTGCAACCCGTCGAGCGCGATCAGGACTCCGGCTTCACTCAGCGCCTCATTGTATTTCATCATCGCCGTGACGCGCTCGGGATCGAGTTGCACGTCCGGCGCCGCGGTCTCATAGCCCAGGGGGATCATCAGCATCATGAATCGCATGGTGGGATTTCCTTGGTTTGGCGTCATTCCGGGGCAGCCCGCAGGGCTGAACCCGGAATCTCGCGCAACAATCTCCGGATTCCCCGATGTGCAATAGCACATCTGAGGTTCGCGCTTCGCGCGCCCCGGAATGACGGTGGTGAGATTTATTTCTTTCCGGCCTGCGCGCGCAGGCGATCTTCCTGCTCGCGCAGTTCGGGGGTGAAGGCTTCGCCAAAATCCTCGGCCGCGAACACCTGGCGGATTTCGATCTCGGCGCCGCCGTCGAACGGCGCGCGCTTCATCCACGCGATCGCCTCATCGAGCGATTTGGCGTTGATCAGCCAGAAGCCGGCGACGAGATCGCTGGTCAGGGGGAACGGCCCCTTGGCGGCACTGCCCTCTCCGCCCTGGTATTTGACCCGCGCGCCCTTTGAAGACGGATGCAGGCCCTCGCCCGCCTCCATCATGCCGGCCTTGACCAGTTCCTCGTTGAACTTGCCCATCGCGGTCAGCATTTCCGTGCTCGGCATGACACCGGCTTCGGTATCCTTGCTGGCCTTCACAATCACCATGAATCGCATCGTTTCGCTCCGTTTGTCTGTCTGGCCGGTCGGCCGGTACCATCGCTCGTCAAGATGACGAACCGGGTTTTGCGGCACCGACATGGCTTGCGAAATTATTTTGGAGGCCATTTTCCTCGGACCAGATGGGACCGGAGGGACTTAGCTGTCGCCCTGGCGAACGAAGACGCCGTTTTCATAGGTCGCGCCGAAATAGACGTCGATGCGCCTGATCCTGTCGTCCGCAAATGCGAAGAACTCCGTATTGCGGAAACTCTTGCCTTCCTTGGCGACACATCGATAGGTCACAAACGCCGCCTCGCCCTCGACCATGATCGTTTCGAGATCCTGCCGTTCGATCCAGTCGCTGTTCTTCCAGCACCGCTCGAAATAGGTCGCCTTGTCGATTTCGTCGTCATAGGGGCTTGTGAAACGGAAATCGTCGGTGAAGGCGGCTTCAACTGCCTGGCGGTCATTCGACAGATAGGCGGCGAACAGGTTGCGGATGATTTCGGTCTTGCCGGTTGAGGTCATTCAGCGCTCCTTCGGCACCATGCCAAAATAGGGCTCGGCCTCCTTCAGCACGCGCGCAAACGACGGCCGGGCCTTCAGGCGCCCGAAATAAGCAGCAAGGTTGCTCTGGTCCTCGCCGAACGGCACCACCATGCTGCCATAGAACAGCGACGGCGCCGCGGCGCAGTCGGCGAGGCTGAAATCATCGCCCATCGCCCAGATGCCGCTGATCATTTGGTGCTCGATCATCGCGTATGAAGTGCGCAGCTGCGCCCGCGCCTCCTCGACCCCGTGGGGGTCCTTCCTCCCTTCAGGGCGAAGCCGGTCGATCATGATCTTCTGCATCGGCAGATGCACATAGAGATCGAAGAAGCGGTCGCGCAGCCGGGTCTGCAGGGCTTTGTCAGCGTCAGCCGGAATCAATCGCGTGCGTCCGGGATAATGGCGGTCGAGATATTCGATCACGATGCTCGATTCCGGGACAATCTCGCCTCTCGCATCGTCCTGCAGCACCGGAAATTTTCCGATCGGCCACAGTTGCAGCAGTGCAGCGCGTTCGGCCGGATTTCCGAGATCGACCAGCTTCGGCGTGAATGGGATGTCGTTCTCATAGAGCGCAATCAGCGCCTTCCAGCAGAACGACGCCAGCGGGTGGAAATGCAGGGTCAGTGACATCTGGGCTCCGGAGTGTTTTGGGCACGTCAGCAAGACGAACCAGGTTTTGGCCAACCGACATTTGCGGCGAATTACTTCGTAGCTGCCGGCGCGTAGCGCAGGATCACGATCCCGGTCGACAACGCCCGGCTGTCCAGCAGCTTCAGCTTGATCCGCGGGCCCTGTTTGAACAACGGCGTTCCGCCGCCAAGGAAGATCGGATTCACCGCGATGCGGAACTCGTCGATCAGGCCGTGCGGGATCAGATGCGACGCCAGATCGGCGCTGCCGAACAGAAAGATATCCTTCGGCGCATCGCGCTTCAGTTTCGCGACGGTATCAGCCACATCGTCCGCGAACACCCGCGTGTTGTTCCAACCGGATTGTTTCAGCGTGCGCGAGAACACGTATTTCGGCGCCGCGTTCATGAAGTCGGCGACTTCGCCGGTCGCATTCGGCCAATGGTTCGCCATCAGCTCATAGGTGACGCGGCCGAACAGCAATCCGCCGGCGGCGTTGAGTTGCTCGATCGACAATCGCTCCAGCTCCTCGCCCCAGACGTCTTCATGCCAGGAGATGTCCCGGTTCGGCCCTTCGACGAAGCCGTCCAGGGTCATCAGGTTCCACATGATCAGCTTTGCCATCTCGGCGCTCCCTTAACTGATTGCGATTTGCAACTGGTTGTATCCTGAGACAACCGGTGCAATATTGCAAGCAGTTTTTCGGAGACGCTTCCATGACCGACGACCAACGCTCCGGCTGCCCTATCAACCTCACGCTGGAAGTGGTCGGCGACAAATGGAGCCTGCTGATCATCCGCGACATGATGTTCGGCAACCGGCGGCATTTCCGCGAGCTCCTGACCAAGTCCGAGGAAGGCATCTCCTCCAACATCCTCGCCGACCGGCTGAAGACGTTGCTCGACGCCGACATCATCACCCGCGAGGACGATCCCAGCCACAAGCAGAAGGGAATCTATTCGTTGACCGAACAGGGCATCGAACTGCTGCCGGTCCTCGCGCAGATGGCGGCCTGGGGTTACAAATATCTCCCGGTTTCCGAAGAACTCGGCATCCGCGCCAGGCTGCTCAGCGAGGGCGGGCCTAAAATGTGGGCAGAGTTCATGGACGAGTTGCGCGAGACGCATCTCGGCGTTGCCAGACGCAAGAAGGGGCCGTCAGTCGGTGAACGGCTCCAGGCGGCGTATGAGAGTGTCGTAAACCGGACATAACGTTCAAAAAGCTCAAGAATTCGCTCCGTATGAATACGTAGGCCAGCAGGCATGGTCGGCGGCATTCACTCCGCCCATCAAGGTGCGCACGCGACAAATTATCGCGGTGGATGAGACACATAGGAAATTCACACCCGACCAGCGCGTCGCGCGATTTTCATCAGGCGAAACATTCGCGGGCGACATGGTTTACGGTTGCTAAACCGGTCTCTGCAACTTTTTCCCGAGTTTGGATTCGTTCATCAATTTCATCGTTCCGTTTTGGAACCAGCGCGTGGAGCCCGACGTGTTCAATCTGCAAAGAAAAACAACTGTTCAAAGTGCAGTCGCCCAAGCCGCCGCCATCAACAAGTCGCAGGCCGTGATCGAGTTCAAGCTCGACGGCACCATCGTCACCGCGAACCCGAATTTTCTCGGCGCCGTGGGCTACACGCTGGCCGAAATCCAGGGCAAGCATCACAGCATGTTTGTCGATCCGGCCGAACGCGAGAGCGCGGCCTATCGCGAATTCTGGGCGCAGCTGAACCGGGGTGAATTCCAGGCGTCGCAATACAAGCGGTTCGGCAAGGGCGGCCGCGAGATCTGGATCCAGGCGTCCTACAATCCCATCCTCGATAGCGGCGGCAAGCCGGTCGGGGTCATCAAGTTCGCGACCGACATTACGGCGCAAAAGATCCACACCATTGAGGACGCCGGCAAGATCGCCGCGATCAGCCGGGCCCAGGCCGTGATCGAATTCAACATGGACGGCACCATCGTCACCGCCAACGAGAATTTCCTCGGCGCGGTCGGTTACGCGCTCGATGAGATCCAGGGCAAGCACCACAGCATGTTCGTGGCCCCGGAGGATCGCGACAGCGCGGCCTACCGCGAGTTCTGGGCGCGGCTGAACCGCGGCCAGTACGAAGCCGCCGAATACAAGCGCCTCGGCAAGGGCGGCAAGGAAATCTGGATCCTCGCCAGCTACAATCCGATCCTCAACGAGGCCGGCAAGCCGTTCAAGGTGGTCAAGTTCGCCACCGACGTCACCGCGCAAAAGCTGAAAGCCGCCGACAATGACGGCCAGATCGCCGCGATCGTAAAATCGCAGGCCGTGATCGAATTCAACATGGACGGCACCATCCGCACCGCCAATCCGAATTTCTGCGCCGCGCTCGGCTATTCGCTGCCGGAAATCCAGGGCAAGCATCACGGCATGTTCGTCGATCCGAACGAGCGTAACGCACCGGCGTATCGCGAATTCTGGGAAAATCTCAACCGCGGCCAGTACCAGGCGGCGGAATACAAGCGGATCGCCAAGGGCGGCCGCGAAATCTGGATCCAGGCGTCCTACAATCCGATCCTCGACCTCAACGGCAAGCCGTTCAAGGTGGTGAAATACGCAACCGACATCACCGCCCAGGCGATCGCGCGCAAGAAGGCCGAGAACGCCCGCGGCCTGATCGAGTCGGTGGCGGCGGGCAGCGAGGAGATGAGCGCCTCGATCCGCGAAATCTCCGAGACCATGACCAAGTCCAAGGCGAATGCCGCTAACGCGACCGCCCGGGTCGAAGCCGCGGACGCGCAAGCCGTGAAACTCAGCGCCGCTTCGCAGGCCATGAGCGGGATCGTCGAACTGATCGGCAACATCACCGGACAGATCAACCTTCTGGCGCTGAACGCCACCATCGAATCGGCCCGTGCCGGCGAAGCGGGCCGCGGCTTTGCCGTGGTGGCCTCCGAGGTCAAGAACCTCGCCAATCAGGCCAAGCACGCCACCGACACGATCTCGAAGGAGATCGAACAGCTCAACGGCGTCGCCAGCGAGGTCGTGGGCTCGCTCACGGCCATCAAGGAGGCGATCGCCAGCGTCAACGAGTTCATCGCCTCCACGGCTGCTGCCGTGGAAGAGCAGAGCGCCGTCACATCGGACATGTCGTCCAACATGCAGCGCGCCTCCGCCGAATTGGCCTGATACGGGATAGCCCACTCGTATCGGTTCAATCAGCCTTCGGGAGCCATTCCGAAGGCGAGCTTAACCGGCACCGCAGGCGCAGAAGCGCGGCGGTGCCGGACTTTTTTTCTGGGCATCGGCGTTCGCTCAGACCTGGTCCCACCGCCGCGTCACTTCCGTCGCGCCCTCCAGCGTGGCTTCGAACACCGGCGACGCCAGTACGGCGTGGATGTGCAGCATGGTGGTGCCGGAATTGCGGAAGCCGTGCAGTTGCCCGGCCGGCACGATCAGGGATTGCCCCGATGTGACGATGCTGCGTTCCCCGCCGATCCACATCTCGGCCTCGCCTTCGCGCACGGTGAGCACCTCCTCTACGGGGTGGGAATGCGTCGGGGCGCCGGCGCCGGGCGCGATCCATTGCTCGAAGATGCACAAATGCTTGGCGCCGTTGCGTGCTGAAACCAGCATGCGGGTTTCCACGCCCAGCCGCCATTGCTCCGGTGGCATATCCCTGACGTCGACCACCATCATTGCCGGACCCTTTCGGTTGCCGTGACCTCGCGTGGTTTGAGAACGTGCGCCGGATGCGGCGCAGCATGCAAGCGCGGGCTACCGGCAGGTTCGAGACACAATGAACGGCGTAGGGTATAGAGCCAAGGAATCAATCACCAGCGGACCCCCTCCATGCCTCCTTCCCTATCAAAAGTCGCACTTGTCACCGGCGCCGCGCGCGGTATCGGGCTTGCGACCGCAAAACGCTTTCTCGCCGATGGCTGGCGGGTGGCGCTGCTCGACATCGAGGGCGAATTGCTGCGTGGCGCGGTCGCGGCGCTGGCCAATCCCGACAACGCGCTGGCGCTGCATTGCGACGTCAGCGATGCCGGCGCGGTGGCCTCCGCGATGGCGACCGTGAGCCAGCGCTTCGGCCGGCTCGATGCGCTGGTCAACAACGCAGGTGTCGCGGTGTTTGCACCCCTGCTCGAGACATCGGACGAGGACTGGAACCGGATACTCGCGGTCAATCTCACCGGGCCATTCATCTGCACCAAGGCTGCCGCCCCCCTGATGCGCGAACATGGCGGCGGCGCAGTGGTGAACATCACGTCGATCTCGGCGGTGCGCGCCTCCACGCTGCGTTCGGCCTACGGCACCAGCAAAGCGGGGCTTGCGCATTTGACAAAGCAGCTCGCGGTCGAACTGGCTTCGCTCGGCATCCGCGTCAACGCCGTCGCGCCCGGCCCGGTCGAGACCGCGATGGCAAAGGCGGTTCACACCCCGGAAATCCGCGCCGATTATCACGACGCCATTCCGCTCAACCGTTACGGCCTTGAAGAAGAACTGGCGGAAGCGGTGTTCTTCCTGTGCAGCGACCGTTCCAGCTATATCACCGGGCAGGTCCTGGCCGTCGACGGCGGTTTTGATGCCGCCGGCATCGGCTTGCCGACGCTGCGCGGCGAGCGGCGGAATGGCTGACGAAGCCTTGCCGGCCGCGCCGAGGTTGACTAGTTCAACAGGTCCGGGACGAAGGAGCCGCACATGCGAATGGCGCTCATCAAGGCAATTGTTGTTGCGGCGGCGCTGTGCGCTGCGGTTTCATCTGTTCGTGCCGAGGTGCGCATCCTCGCCAGTCCCGGCGGACGGGTCGGCCCGTTTCTCGACCTGTTCGAGCGCCTCCGCGCGTCCGGCGAGCGCGTCGTGATCGACGGGCCATGCCTGTCGGCCTGCACGCTGGTGCTGAGCACGGTGCCGAACGAACGCATCTGCGTGACGCGCCGCGCGGTGCTCGGCTTCCACGGCGCGCGGTCGATCGACCGCCGCGGCCGGATGTATGCCGAACCGGAAGCGTCGCAGGCGGTGCTGGAAGCCTATCCGGAGCCGGTCCGTAACTGGATCAGCCGCCGCGGCGGATTGACGTCGCGGATGTTATTGCTGCGCGGGCGCGAACTCGCCGCGATTTACCCGTCGTGCAGGTGAAGGATTTCCGGCCTTGTAGGGTGGGCAAAGGCGCGCTGGCGCCGTGCCCACCATCTTTGTCGCACGTTAGTTGGTGGGCACGCTTCGCTTTGCCCACCCTACGAAGTCAAATACCCACCGTCATGACGACATCTCCGCCGGGCAGTTGACCATCCAGGGCGTGCCGAACTTGTCGACGCACATGCCGAAACCATTGGAGAAAAAGGTCTTGGCAAACGGCATCTTCACGGTGCCGCCATCGGCCAGTGCCTTGAAGCGGCGTTCGGCGTCGGCGGGATCATCGACCTGCAGCGCGACGGCAAAACCCTGCGGCTGATGGAAGTCGCCGGGAAATGCGTCGGAGGCCATCACCACCTCGCCGTCGACCGTGAAACTGGCGTGCATGATCTTCTTCTTCCATTCCGCCGGGGTCGGCATGTCGGCCGGTCCGCCTTCATAGGGCATCATCGCGTCAATCTTGGCGCCGAGCACTTTTTCATAATACTTCAGTGCTTCTTCGCAATTTCCGTTGAAGAACAGATAGGGATTGACCTGCATCGTTGGCTCCTTGGGTGAACAGATTTCGCGTGAACGAATTTGCGGTGAACGTGCGCTACTTCTCGGTGAGCTTTTTCAGATTGGCAAGACCAGTCTCGAAATCCCTGCCGATCATGCGGTCCAGGTTCATGAACACCTGCATCACCTTGGACAGGAACACGGCGGGCCCGGTCATCGTCCAGGTCAGATGGGTAGCATCGCCCTGCGGCAGCATTGTGAATTCGGCGGTGTTGTGACCTTCGAACGGCTTGAAGAAATCGAGCTTGATGAGGATCCTCGAGGGCACTGACGTTTCGAGGATTTCCATGCGGCCGGACCCGACATTCTTGTTGCCGTCCCAGGCATAGACCGCGCCCTTGCCGCTGTCGGCGCCGCCATAGGTGCGCTTCAGCGCGGGATCCCTGTCCTCGTAGGGCGACCAGCTGCGCCATTGGTGAAAATCGTTGATCAGCGGAAATATCCTGTCCGCCGGCGCCTTGATGCTGATGGCGCGCTGGACCTGGAACGTATCCGGCTTGGTCGCGGCTGTTATCAGCACGGCGGCGATGGCAATCGCCAGTACGACGGCGACGATGGCAATGATGTCGAGCATGTCAGGCTCCGTACGGCTGGTGATTATGATGCAAGTCGGCGGCGGAAAGGAATGAAATTGCGCAAGGCCGGATCGCGCAGCCACAGCCCGCCCCATACCATCAGGCCGAGATAAAGCCCGAACAGCGTGTGGGTGAACAGCGGGCTGTCGATCCGGACATGGGATGCCATCGCGCCGCCGAGATAACCGGTCAGCAGGATGGCGCCGAGGATCGATGTCGGCGGCACCGAATACAGCACGGTGCAGACGATGGTGATGATGCCGAGGCTGCGCGCCAGCGTTTCGCTCGAACCATAACCCATCTTGTCCATCGTTTCCGTGACGACCGGCCACGGCACCAGCTTGATGGCGCCGTCGAACAGCAGGAACACGATGACCAGGCCGGAGAGAATACGGCCGGTCCAGCGGGCGGTTTTGCCGACCGGCGCGGTTTCGGCGGTCGCAGACATGGTGGACATGGCTTTCTCCTGTCATTTGCACAATTCCAGGACGAACGAGCCTGACGCAAACAGACAGGTGGGAAGAACTTTTTCACGGGCAGCCAGCGACGGGCACTCACGCCATACAGGCGGCATGACGAGCGCCACATGAAGCGGCGCGCGCCAGGCCAACCCGGCCTCTGACAAAGACATCTCAGATCGAGATGGCACACATCACCATGGTCGATTTCATGCTTGAAACAAGCGGTGCGCGTTTGAATTAACCGCGCGCTTCGCACGAACCTTTCATCGGCAAGGCGCGACTAACGGCTGTCCATTGAGACCGCCACCCCGGCAAAACCTATCCATTCTGGAGCATGACCAATGTCCTGTGAACAAAAGACGCTTGTCAAAACCAATCGGGACTCGGCGCTCCCGAATGCCGGCCTTGGCGAGCCGCCTGCACTTGAAAACTCGATGTCCTACGCCATGATCGTCATCGGCGGCGGTGTCGGAACTCTCGCGGCAGCAATTTATTCTGCTGTTGCATACGGCCTGCGCGCCCTCGCTGCGCAAGCGCCGTTGAGGGAACGCCGGCTCCCGGACGCGTACTCTCAGCGGGGTTAATTGAGGGCCGCAGCTCACGCGCGGCCTTTCACAGCGAAGTGCGACCAACGCCAATTTCATTGAAGACCCTCATTTAAATCATTCATTGCGGAGCACGGCCATGACCCCCGAACAGAAAGCGCTTGTCAAAATGACCTGGGACCTGGTGGTCCCGATCGCCGATACCGCCGCGAAATTGTTCTACGGCCGGCTGTTCGAAATCGACCCCTCGACGCGCCCTATGTTCAAGAGCACCGATATGCCAGAGCAGCGCAAGAAGCTGATGCAGGCGCTGGCGACCGTGATCGCGGGTCTCGATAACCTCGCGCCGCTGATCCCGGTGCTGGAAACGCTCGGCAAGAAACATGTCGCTTACGGCGTCCTCGACAAGCATTACGACTCGGTCGGCGCCGCCTTGCTGTGGACGCTCGAACAAGGCTTGCAAACCGCCTGGACGCCGCCTGTGCAGGACGCCTGGATCGCGGCATACACAGCGGTCGCCGGCGTGATGCGCAATGCGGCGAAGACGGTTCCGAACGCCGCCTGATCGTCGCCGCCGGTGCTTGTCGAACCTCACGCGAGGTAGAAGCGACATAGGTCCGTTCATCTCGAACGAGAGTGGAAGGACATGGATCCGCAATTAGAGCTTGATTCGATCCTGGACGCTCTGCAGGGCGCAAGCCTCGAGGAGCAAGCGGAGATCGGCCGGGGCGATCTGGCGTCCCTGCTTCATGTCGCGCCGCCGCAACTGGTCGACAAGATCATCAAGATGGCGCGGCGCGACAACCGGGTCAGGTGCGCGCTCGCCGCGTCACGGTATTATTGCGGCCTTGGAAAGACGATTTGCGACAAGATTGATTCCGTTGTGAGCGCGCCATTTCCGGCGGCGCTTCAGCCCAGGCGGAAACCGTCCTCCAGGCGTTAGCTATCGATCCTGTTTTCCAATTCCATCCACGCAATCAGACCAGGCCACGCAGAACACCGTCCACACAAACATGTTCCAGCTTGGCTGGATGTCGGCCCACGCCGCAACGAAAGGAATGGGTAAAGCGAACAGAAGCGGCCGCGCGATCCAGCGCAGGCAGAAAAATCTGGCGCTGGCAGGCTCGCCGAAAGCGACTTTTCGCAAAGTATCGATCATCACCAGGCCCATGCTCCACCTTTGCCGGTTAGTCGCGGGCGTCTGGGCGTGGTTCAAATCCGGGAGGCCGGATGCCTGTTGCCGCGTGAAGCAGAGGTCTACTTCCCCGTCTTGACGCCGCGCGGCTTGCTGTCGCGCATCAGGCGGTCGAGATGCATGCGGATATGGGCGGCCTCGGCCGAGGTATTGGCCAGCGCGATGGCGCGGTCGAAGGCGACACGGGCTTCGTCATTGCGCCCGAGCTGCATCAGGAAGGCGCCGCGCACGCCGAAGTAATGAAAATAATTCGACAGCCGCGCCGCCAGCGGCTCGATCATGTCGAGCGCAGCTTCGGGACCTTTCACCTTCGAAACGGCGACCGCGCGATTCAGCGTCACGACGGGCGACGGCTGCATGATTTCGAGCGCGCCATACAGCAGATCGATCTGGGTCCAGTCGGTATCCTCAGGCTTTTCGGCGCGGGCATGCAGGGCAGATATCGCCGCCTGAATTTGATAGGGCCCGCTGCGGCGATGGCGCATCGCCTTGTCGATCAGCGCCAGCCCCTCGGCGATCATCTTACTATTCCACAGCGTACGATCCTGATCGTCGAGCAGGATCACCGCGCCGTCGGCATCGAACCGCGCCGCGGCGCGCGCGTGCTGCAGCAACAGCAGCGCGGTCAGTCCCATGATCTCGGGCTCGCTCTGGAACAGCCGCAGCAACAGCCGCGCCAGCCGGATCGCCTCCTCGCACAGCGGGCTGCGGATCTCGGCGGTATCGCCGCTCGCCGAATAGCCCTCGTTGAAGATCAGATAGATCATCGCGGCGACCGCAGCCAGCCGCTCGGTGCGCTCCACCGCGCCCGGCGTCTCGAACGGCACATCGGCGTCCGCGACGCGGGCTTTTGCACGCGTGATGCGCTGCTCCATCGCGGCTTCCGAAACCAGGAAGGCGCGCGCGATCTGTTTGACGGAGAGGCCCGAGACGATGCGCAGCGCCAGCGCGATCTGCTGCGTCGCCGGCAAATCCGGATGGCAGCAGATGAACAGCAGCCGCAGAATGTCATCACGGTAATGCGAGCCGTCGAGCCGCTCGGCGAGCTGCTCCTCGGCATCGTCGGTATCCGAGATCGCGTGATCGTCCTCGGGCAGCGGCTCCTGCTTGCGGCCTCGCCTGATGTCGTCGATCGCGACGTTGCGCCCGACCATGATCAGCCACGCCGCGGGGTCGCGCGGCGGGCCGTTCTGCGGCCAGCTCTTCAACGCCCGCAGGCAGGCGTTCTGGAAGGCTTCCTCGGCGGTGTCGAGATTGCGGAAATAGCGCAGCAGCGCGCCGACCGCCTGGGGACGCGCCGAGGTCAGCGCGCTATCGATCCAGGCGGTGTCGGTCATGTCGTTACACTCCCCGGCGTGAACATGCCGACCGGACGGATCTCATAGGCGCCGCCGGGATTGGCCTTGCCGAGATCGCGCGCGACATCGAGCGCCTCGTCGAGGTTCTTGCAATCGACGACATAGAAGCCGAGCAATTGCTCCTTGGTCTCGGCATAGGGGCCGTCGATCACGACCGGAGGATCGTCCTTGCGCAAGGTGGTCGCCGCCGTGGTCGGCAACAGCCGCGCCACCGGACCGAGCCGGCCCTGCTTGGAGAGCTTGTCCTGCACGACCCGCAGTTTGGTCATGACCGCGGCGTCCTGTTCCTTGGTCCAGGAACCCGTAAAATCTTCGTCGTGATAGCAAAGGATGGCGTACAGCATGCGACCGGCATCTCCGTTCGTTAGTATGACGAACGATTATGCCCGCTGCCGACAGGGGAGCGAAAGAAATTTTCGAGTGTTCCGTGCCCCGTCAGAGACCGACAATCGGCGCCGGCGGCGGATTGAAATGCCGGTAGGTGCATGACAGCCATGACCACAGCCGGAATCAGATGAATTTGGCCATTTGGTATCTCCCTTGCTTGAAGAAAGGAGGTTAGAGGAAGGGTTCAATCCATCGGAAGGTACCGGTCACACAGCGTGGCGATACGAAGGGAAAATCAATGAAAAAGGAGGCGCTCGCGCTGCTGGTGCGTGGCGGGACTGATAACTGGGCAGCGTCGCGGTGGATGAAGCGGTTTGGCGACGTCTGCCCGGACCGCCTCGTGGTGGAGATGCCGGATCCATCGTTCGACCCGGCCGAGGTCCATTATGCCGCGGTGTGGAAGCCGAAGCCGGGGGAGCTCGCCGCTTTCAGGAATTTGCGTATCATCTTCAATCTCGGCGCTGGCGTCGACGCACTGATGGTGGATTCTACGCTGCCCGACGTGCCGCTGGTGCGGGTCGCGGTCCCCGATTTGACCGAGCGGATGACGGAATATGTCGTGCTGCACGCGCTGATGCATCACCGGCAGGAGCTTTATCTGCGCGAGAGCCAGCGGGTGAAACGCTGGTCGCCGCAGCCGCAATGGGCGGCGGGCGCGATCACCGTCGGCATCATGGGATTGGGCGCGCTGGGCGCCCATGCCGCCGGCGTCCTCAAGCACGTCGGCTTCAAGGTCGTCGGCTGGAGCCGGAGCCCCAAGGAAATCGCCGGCGTCCCCTGCTTTCACGGCGAGCCGCAACTGGAAGCGTTTTTGCGCCAAACCGACATCCTGGTCTGCCTGCTGCCGCTGACGGCGGATACGCGAAACATCCTCAACCGCGGGATGTTCGAAAAACTCAACCGCAGCAGCCCGATGGGCGCGCCGGTTTTGATCAATGCGGGCCGCGGCGGCTTGCAGAACGAAGCCGACATTTTGAGCTGCCTGGAAGACGGCACGCTCGGCGGCGCCTCGCTCGACGTCTACGTGACCGAACCGCTGCCCGCCGATAGCCCGTTCTGGACCCATCCGAAGGTGGTGCTGACCCCGCACAACGCCGCCGACACCGATCCTGAGGAAATCTCGAAATATGTCGCGCGCCAGATCGAACGCTTTGAAGCCGGCGGCGCACTCGACAATGTAGTGGATCGCGGGCGGGGGTATTGATTCAGATGTCGTCCCGGCGAAGGCCGGGACCCATAGCCACCAGCGATTGTTGGTTTGCACACTGATCGTTGCCTTTCATATCCGACAACATCCGCCGCGGCGTATGGGTCCCGGCTCAAGGCCGGGACGACACCGGTGCTACCCCCGCACCATCACATCGACCGCGCCGTTGACGAGCGCTTCCAGTTCCGCGCGCGGCATCTGGGCGCGGGCGCGGATTGCGATGGAGTGGATCGTCGCCGACGCCAGGCTCGCCAGCACTTGCGGATCGGCGGAGGCCGGCAGTTCGCCGCGCTCCTGTGCGATCTTGAACAGGCGGGCGAAGAAGCGGTCCATCTCGACGAGGCCGCTGACCACCAGGGCGCGGATGTCAGGGTCGAACACCGCTTCCGAGGTCGCGGTCATCACAGTGAAACAGCCGCGCGGGCCGCCCTCGCCCGACAGATACATGTCGAGCGCGATGCCGTAGATGCGAAGCAGCATCGGCCGCAGCGGCATGTCGGCCGCGAAGGCTTCGCCCATCCGCGCGCGGGCGCGGTTGCGGTAGCTCTCATAGGTCTTCTTGTAGAGTTCGCGCTTGTCGCCGAACGCGCCATAGAGGCTCGGCCGGTTCATGCCGGTGGCGGCGCTGAGATCGTCGAGCGAGGTCGCGGCAAATCCGTCCTTCCAGAACACATCTAGCGCGCGGGACAGCGCCACGTCGGGCTCATAGGCGCGCGGCCGGCCGCGGCGTTTTGGTGGGACGCCGCCAGACGGCGGCTGCGGTTTCGCAGACCGAGGCTTTGGAGGCTCGGTCTTTGAAGACTCCGTCCTGGCCTTGGTCTGGGCCCGCGGCGCCGGCGGTTTCCTTTTTTGTACCATCCTGCAAATAATCCTTGACGCTTATTTATACGAAGCGGTACATAAATCAAGCTCAGCCGTCGCGACCGCCTGAACCCAGTGCCCAACCCCAGGACTGAAACTCAAGACCGAAACCCCAAGGGAGATTCGACCATGGACCTTTATTTCTCGCCCCTCGCCTGCTCGATGGCAACCAGGATCGCGCTGTATGAGGCCGGCAGCCAGGCCAACTTCATCGAGGTCGACCCCAAGACCAAACGCGTGTTGAAGGACGATTCGGATTTCTACGCGGTCAATCCGCTCGGCCTCGTGCCCGTGGTGCGGACCGACGATGGCGTGACGCTGACCGAGAACGCCGCGATCCTGCAGCACGTCGCCGAGCGGTTGTCCGATTCCAATATCGGCGCCAGACCCGGCATTGAACGCTCGAAGCTGCAGCAATGGCTGTGCTTCATCGGTACCGAACTGCACAAGGGCCTGTTCACGCCGCTGCTCGGCAAGACCGTGCCGGCGGAGGTCAAGGCCTATACGCTGGAGCGGTATCTTTCGCGCCTCGACTACCTCAACAAATATCTCGAGGGGCGTGAATTCGTGCTCGATCATTTCAGCGTGGCGGACGCCTATCTCACCACCGTGCTGAACTGGAGCATCGCCACCCCGATGATCGACTTTTCGAAATATCCGGCCGTGAAGGACTATCTCGAGCGGATGAAGAAGCGGCCAAGCGTGGCGAAAGCGCTGGCCGAGGAGTTCGACCTCTACAAGGCTGAGATCGCGCGCCACAAGGCGGCGGCGTAAGGCACTATCTCACCACGAGTCGTCCCGGCGAAGGCCGGGACCCACACCGCGAAATCTTTCGGTTGGGCAGTTTGGTTGACGCCTTTCGCAAAACCGCTCCCTGTGGTTATGGGTCCCGGCTCAAGGCCGGGACGACGCGGATGGTGAGTTGCACCAATCTCATTTCGCCAGCAAACGCGCCTTCATATCCGCCATCGCCTGCCCGAACACTTTGGCATCGTCGAGCGCCCGCGCCAGCACCAGCGCGCCCTGAATGGTCAGCAGCGCATCGGCGGAGCGCCGCCGCGCAACGCCTGCACTGAAGCCAGCGCGCCGCAGCGTCTGCGCCAGCGCATCGTTCCAGCGGCTGAAATAATCCTGCACCTGCGAGCTGAAAATATCCCGCGATGCCCCCAGCGCAATCACGCCGACCAGGCAGACGCGGTGGCCCGAGCGGAAATAGCGGTCGACCCCCGCAATCATTTCAGCAATCGCAAGTGCCGGATCATCGGACTTGCGCAGGACTGCAAAGATATTGACCTCGAACCAGTGATCGATCTCGGCCAATACTTCCGCCGCCATCTGCGCTTTGCCGTCGGGGAAGAAATGATAGAGGCTGCCCTTACCAAGGCCGGTGGCCTTACTGATCAACGCCAGCGTCGCGCCCTCGTAACCGTGGCTACGAAAGACCTCGCCCAGCAGCGGCAACAGATCGGCGCGTTCGGAAACGGTTTTGGCCATGGCTCCGCTAGAACGGGCTCTCGCTCAAGCCCGCGACATCCGCCGGACGCGGTCCAGGCGCGGCCCAATGAAAGCGGCGGTCTTTCTCGGCAATCTCGACATCGTTGATGCTGGCCTCGCGCCGGCGCATCAGGCCGTGCTCGTCGAACTCCCATTGCTCGTTGCCGTAGGAGCGGTGCCACTGCCCGGCAGCGTCGTGCCATTCATACTGAAAGCGCACCGCGATGCGGTTGGCATCGAAGGCCCAGAGGTCCTTGATCAGGCGGTATTCGTGCTCCTTCGCCCATTTACGGGTGAGGAAAGCGACGATCGCGGCGCGGCCTTCGAAAAATTCGGCGCGGTTACGCCAGCGGCTGTCCTCGGTATAGGCCAGCGCCACGCGCTCCGGATCGCGCGAATTCCAGGCGTCCTCCGCCATGCGGGCTTTCTGGGCGGCGGTCTCTCGCGTGAACGGCGGCAATGGCGGACGCGACATCGGGTATCTCCAGCTTCGAACAGAGCCGGAGACTGTACCGATCGGTACAGCGAGTCAAGTATTCGGCGAAATCAATCCAGATCGGCCTTCAGCAGCTGCCGCAGCGATTTCGGGATCGGCTGCGCCCGCCCCTCGCAGATGAACGCGACGCGCACCTTGGCAGTGACCAGCGCCTCTTCGCCGCGCCGCACTTCCTGCGCCAGCGTGATCGAGGCGCCCTTCACCGCGATCGGCCAGGTCACCACGTCGAGCAGATCGTCCATCCGCGCCGGGCGCAGGAAATCGATCTCCATCGAGCGGACCACGAAGGCAAAGCCCGGCGTCTCCGCTTGCGCCTGCTCGAACAGCGCATGCTGATCGGCGCCCATCAGCCGCAGATGGTTGGTGCGGCCGCGCTCCATGAAGCGCAGATAATTGGCGTGATAGACGATGCCGGAGAAATCCGTATCCTCGTAATAGACGCGGACCTGCATGTGATGGCGGCCGTCGCGGACCGCGCCGTCGATGTGGGGTAAAGTCAATTGCGGCCCTCGATCGCCTGGAAAGCCATCGTTTTGCGCAAAATCCGCCTGCCGCGCAAGCGTAACGCCTGCGGCGGATTACGCTACCACCGGGCCCTGCCCGCCCAGCGTCACCAGCACGATCTCCGGGGGAACGCCGATGCGGAACGGCATGATGCTGCAGCCAAGGCCACCGGAGACGACGATGTCGTGCTTCATGCGGATGTGGCCATAAGAGAGCCGCTGGCCGGACGGTGCGACTGGCGACCAGCCCAGCAAACGCACCTGACCGCCATGGGTATGGCCGGAGAGCTGCAGGGACACCCGCGACGGCACGCGCTTGGCGATGTCGGGCTCATGCGCCAGCAGAATGATCGGCGCGTCATCGGTGACCTTCGCCAGCGTAGCCCCGAGATCGTCAACGCCGATACGCCGCACCGGGCGGAAACGGCGTGCCGGGAAATAGGCCAGTTGATCGCCAAGGCCAGCCAACCAGAACGAACGCCCGTCCTTGGTGAGACGCCTGGCGTCGTTGTCGTAAACCGGAATACCTGACGCCTCCAGCGCGCGGCGGGCGAAGGTGTGCCCCTTGCCTTCGCGCTGCACTTCCTTGTCATCCCACCAATCATGATTGCCGAGAATGGCGTGCACGCCGAGCGGGGCCTTCAGCCCGGCCAGCACCGGCGCCCATTCATCGGCCGGGATGAAGCGCGTCACCTTGCGGTGCCCGGCCACGTAGTCGCCGAGCATGACGATGACGTCGGCCTTCAGTGCGTTGGCTCGCTCGACGATCCCCTGGATGCGGTCGAGCGACATCCAGGGATCGCAGGCGTGCAGATCGGTGATGACGGCGATCTTGAGCTTGAGATCGGTGGGCCATTGCGGCGGCGCAAGGTTGTAGCGCGTGACGCGAAGCTGCAGCGCGGGTTCGGAGAATCCGTAGGCCGTGGTCGTGACGCCGAGGGCGCCCAATCCACCAAAGAGTCGAAAGAAATGTCGGCGTGAAATCATGGCGGGTCAATCGTGATGCATCGCAAACATGGGCGGGTATTGAGCCGGAATTGGGGTGCGTTTGTGCAGATCGTCAGCAGTCGCATTAAGGTTACCACCTGTTCTCTCCGACCAGCGCGTCGAGCCGGGCCCTCAATTCGTCGGAGGCGCGATAGTACCAGACGCCGCCCAAAAGATCTCGAAAACGGTCGCTGGCCTGCGCCTCGCGCTCGATACGGTCGATGGTTTCCATGCTGATGACATCCTCGAGCGGACCGGCGGCGAGCAGCGAAAGCAGCGCCGGGTTGGTCTCGATCTCGAGGATCGCGACGATCAGATCAATCGCCCTGTCAGGATCCTCACCACGCAATTCGCTCTCATAATCCATCATCGCAAAGAAATTGTCATCGCGGTTGCGGTCGGATTTTGAATGTTGCTCGACCCAGGCGCGAGCCAACTCCGGCAGCGTCATGGCTTCGCAATCGAGCGGCTGTTTTGGGGTCCGTCGCGCGATGTCGTCGGCCTTCCAGCCCTTGAGGTCGGCGACCGCCAGGATGCGTTGCTTCAACGGCTCGTTTGGACCGAGCAGAATGCCGCCGAGCAGCCAGCGCAGCCGGGCGTTATCCTTCGCCTCGGCCTCGATCCGGTCGATCACGCTTTCGCCGTGGGCATACATCAGCGACATCATGAACTTTTCATTGAGCTGCATCACGGTCGGCTTGTCGGATTCACTGCGCAGCACTTCAAGCGCAAGATCGAGCGCGCGATCCGGCTTGCGGTGCGGCAGATGATCGAAATAGAGCTTGGCCGCCCAGGCGCCGGAGGTCTGGTCGCGCTTGCTCAGCCGCTGCAGCACAGCCCACAATGAGGCCAGTTCGTCGACAGGCATCGCGTTGAGGAAGGTGTCGGTATCGTCGGGCGTGCCCAGTTCCGGCGCCGCCGCGACAACGGCCAGCACCTTGGCGTCTTCGGTCGATTTCATCTGGCACTCCACGGCAAAAACAGCCGGTCCCGCGCGATGCGCGCGCCGCCGGCTTGTTGATATTCTCTGTTAGTGCGTGATTGGGCCGATCCGGTTCGAACGAGCATAATCCGGAAAAGTGGGGACCGGTTTTCCCTCGCGACAAACGCAAGGCGTTTGCGCGGAGATTATGCTCAAATCAAAGAGTTCAGTCGTCGCTGTCGCCACCGCCGAACAAGCCGAACTGCGCCGGATCGCGGGCGGGTTCGGCGAGGCCGAGATGTTTGAAGGCGTGCGAGGTCAACAGCCGGCCGCGCGGGGTGCGCTGCAGGTAACCACACTGGATCAGGAACGGCTCGATGATGTCCTCGATCGCATCGCGCGGCTCCGACAGCGCCGCCGCCATGGTCTCGACGCCGACCGGACCGCCGCCATAGTTCAGCGCGATGGTCGAGAGATAGCGCCGGTCCATCGCATCGAGGCCGGCGGCATCGACTTCCAGCGCGCTCAGCGCATGGTCGGCGATGGCGCGGTCGACAGAGCTGGCATCCGCGGCGGACGCAAAATCCCGCACCCGGCGCAGCAGCCGACCGGCGATGCGCGGCGTGCCGCGGGCGCGGCGCGCGATCTCGTTGGCGCCGTCAGGCGTCATGCCGATGTTGAGCACACGGGCGCCGCGGGTGACAATCTTCTCCAGCTCTTCCACGGTGTAGAAATTCAGCCGCACCGGAATGCCGAAGCGGTCGCGCAGCGGATTGGTGAGCAGGCCCGCGCGCGTCGTGGCGCCGACGAGGGTGAATTTCGCCAGCTCGATTTTTACCGATCGCGCCGCCGGCCCCTCACCGATGATGAGATCGAGCTGAAAGTCCTCCATCGCAGGATAGAGCACTTCCTCCACCGCCGGGCTGAGGCGATGGATTTCGTCGATGAACAGCACGTCGCGCTCTTCGAGATTGGTCAGCAGCGCTGCGAGGTCGCCGGCCTTGGCGATCACGGGACCGGAAGTGGCGCGAAAGCCGACGCCGAGTTCGCGCGCCACGATCTGCGCCAGCGTGGTCTTGCCGAGGCCGGGAGGGCCGACGAACAGCACGTGATCGAGTGCCTCGCCGCGCTTGCGCGCCGCCTCGATGAAGATCGAAAGGTTCTTGCGCGCCTGCGCCTGGCCTACGAATTCGGACAGCAATTGCGGACGCAGCGCGGTGTCGCCGACATCGTCGCTGCGGCGTTCGGGGGTGACGATGCGGGAGGGCGTGTTCATGCGGCAGTTCTAGCACGATGCAGGGGTTTCGCGAGCCACCAGCACAGGCTGGCCGGAATGACCGCCAGCACAGCGAGGATCGCTGACAGCGACAGCGCCTGTCGTGCAGACCGGACGTCCGGCAAGATCACGGCCGATGATTCCGAGGGCACCATGAAGGTGCCGAATACGACGAAACCGGCGACGGCAATGGCCGCAGCGAGCCACGCCATCCAGATCATGTTGATACCGCCATAGACCGCAGCCAATGCGAATATCAGGCCGGCAGCAACCGATGGCAGAAACGCCGCGAGCATCGTGACAAGGGCAAGCAGCACGATCGCGACAGAGGCCAGGGTGCGCAGCGCTTCGAGTTCGAGAAGTGCGAGAAACATCTGCAGCAGCGCGGCTCCGAATGCGACCACGATCAATGAAATCAGCGCCGCAATCGTCAGCGGTCCTGCAACGGAGAAAATCAGGACGATGCCGATCGCGCGCGCGAAACGCCCGGCAACGGCGCCTGCCGAATAGTCGCGACGTTCGGCTGTGACGTTGCGGGAGGGCGTGTTCATGCGGCCGTTTTCGGAAACAATGGCCGGAAAAACGACCGTTCATAACGGATGAAGCAGCGCGTCCGCTGTGCGAAGGCGACCGCCTTCTGGCAGTCGGGATCGGTGCTGGCATCCTTGCGGTATTGTTCGTAGGCCGCGAGGCTTGGAAAGCTGAACATCGCCAACGCGACGTCGCTCTCGCCTTCGGATGGCAGAAAGTAGCCGTGATGGACGCCGCCGAACCGCGGCAGCAGCTCAAGCCACATCGCGCCGTAAGCCTCGAAGTCGGCGAGCTTGTCCGGATCGAGCTGGTAACGCAGATAACACGTAATCATTTTGTAATACTCCAGCTCAGTTCACTCACTTCGCGAGTTCCTTCAGCCCCAGCCGAATGAGCTGCGCGGTCTCGGCATTCTCGCCGGCGCTGCGCGAGGCGGAGGCGATCGCCGCCGCCGCCTGCGGCTGACCATAGCCGAGATTGACCAGCGCCGAGATCGCGTCGGTGACCGGGCGCGGCGCGCGGTCATTGTCGATGGCCCCGGAGAGATGCACCAGCGCCGGATCGACGTTGGCGAATGCCGGCGCCTTGTCCTTCAATTCGGTGACGATGCGTTCGGCGACTTTCGGCCCGACGCCGGGCGTGCGCGTCACCGCGGCCTTGTCGCGCAGCGCGATCGCATTCGCAAGCTCGGCCGGCGGCAGCGTCGAGAGCACTGCCAGCGCCACCTTGGCGCCGACGCCCTGCACGGTCTGCAGCAGGCGGAACCATTCGCGCTCGATGTCGCCGCGGAAACCAAAAAGCTTGATCTGGTCTTCGCGCACATAGGTCTCGATCGAGAGCACCGCGGCCTCGCCGGGCGCGGGAAGCGCCTGCAGCGTGCGCGACGAGCAATGCACCTGATAGCCGACGCCGCCGACGTCGAGGATCACGTAGTCCTCGCCGTAGGAGTCGATCAGGCCTTTCAGTTTACCGATCATAGGCCTGCCACCTTCAGCCGCAGCGCCGTGCCGGCGCGGTGATGGGCGTGCGTGATCGCGATCGCCAGCGCGTCGGCGGCGTCGGCGGATTTCGGCTCGGCCTTCGGCAGCAGGATCTTGAGCATGACAGCGATCTGGTTCTTGTCGGCATGACCGGCGCCGACCACGGTCTTCTTGACCTGGTTGGGCGCGTATTCGGCAACCGATATGCCGAACATCGCCGGCCCCAGCATGGCGACGCCGCGCGCCTGCCCGAGTTTTAGCGTCGCGACGCCGTCCTTGTTCACAAAGGTCTGTTCGACCGCAGCCTCCATGGGGCTGTAGTCGCCGAGCACGGCGGCGAGGCCTTCGTGGATCGCGAGCAGCCGGCTCGCCAGCGGCAGATCGTCCGGCGGCTCTACCGAGCCGCAGCCGATGAAGGTCAGCCGGTTACCCTCGGTCTCGATCACGCCCCAGCCGGTGCGGCGCAGGCCGGGGTCGATGCCGATAATCCGGACGGGTTGGCGAATCGGAGGAGATGTCATGGCCTGTGATAACGCCAGAGCACCGTGAACGAAACATAAAGAGAACAGTCATCCCCTGCCGTGGCGGCAAGACCCGCGTTGTCATCCCCGCGAAGGCGGGGATCCAGTATTCCAGAGACGGCTGTGAAAGAGCCGAGAGGCCGCGGCGTACTGGATCGCCCGGTCAAGGCCGGGCGACGACCGTTGAAAATGGGGCGGCAATCGAGATGCTACCCGCCCATCTTCGCCATCAGCGCGTCCGAGACCTCGAAATTGGCGTAGACGTTCTGCACGTCGTCGTGCTCGTTCAAATGGTCGATCAGCTTGAGCAGCTTCTCGCCGGTCTCATCGTCGACCGGCACTGTGTTCTGCGGCTTCCAGGTCAGCGCTGCCTTGCGGGCCTCGCCGAATTTCGCTTCCAGCGCCTTGGCGACCTCGCGAAACGTTTCCTTGGAGGCATAGATTTCGTGGCCGTTCTCGCTCGAAATCACGTCGTCGGCGCCGGCTTCGATCGCCGCATCCAGCATCGCATCGTCGGAGGCGACCTTGGCGTCGTATTCAATGATGCCGGTGTGATCGAACATGAAGGAAACCGATCCGGTTTCGCCGAGGTTGCCGCCGGACTTGGTGAAGTAGGAGCGGATATCGGAGGCCGCGCGGTTGCGGTTGTCGGTCAGCGCCTCGACGATCACGGCGACGCCGCCGGGGCCATAGCCCTCGTAGCGGATCTCGTCATAATTCTCGCCCTCGCCGCCGCTCGCCTTCTTCACGGCGCGCTCAATCGAATCCTTCGACATGTTTTCCTGGCGAGCGGAAATGATCGCCGCGCGCAGCCGGGCGTTCATCGCCGGATCGGGCTGGCCCATCTTGGCCGCGACCGTGATTTCCCGCGCCAGCTTGCCGAACAGTTTCGACTTCTGGGCATCCTGCCGCCCCTTGCGGTGCATGATGTTCTTGAATTGGGAATGGCCGGCCATGCGGGGTCTCTTGGATTCGTTCGTGAGCGGATTGGATGAAAACGCGGCCTTATAGGCCGACAACCGGCCAAAATCAAAGATTCACGGCCGTTTTGGTACTTAAGTAGTGCCCGTATGCCGGAATATCAGGCAGTTGTTAACCATGACTTCATGCCCGGATGAGAGGATGCGCCGCACCTACTCAACTTTTAAGAGACCCCAACCGTTAAGAGAGCCCATGGCGTTCGGTTTGTTTCGAAAGCGAGTGCCGGAGGCGGCCGCGCCTGCCGTTGAACCCAAGAATCCGGTAGCTAATCCGGGTGCGGTTCCGACGGCAGCAGCCGCGACCGACGGCACCCCTGAAGGCGATTCGGCCAAGGAAATCCTTGAACTGCTGGAACTCGAACTCGGCGGCATGATCCGCCAGCTCGAGCGCGCGGCCCATTCGGTCGCCGGCGGCGCCGAGGCCACCGCGGCGACGCTGACCACCATCCGCCACCGCACCGATGCCCTGACCGGCCGCACCACCGCAGCCCAGAGCACCGCAACCACTTTCGCGCAGGCCGCCGACAAATTCACCCATTCGGCCCAGGGCATCGGCGAGCAGGTGCGCGATGCCGGCAAGCTCGCCGACCAGGCCAGCGAGGCCGCACGCGAAGCCAGCGCCAATGTGGACCGCTTACGCGAATCGTCCGCGGCGATCGGCAATGTCGTCAATCTGATCGCGCAGATCGCAAGGCAGACCACGCTGCTGGCGCTCAATTCCACCATCGAGGCCGCACGTGCCGGCGAAGCCGGGCGCGGTTTTGCGGTCGTCGCCACCGAGGTAAAGGCGCTCGCGGTGCAGACCCAGAACGCCACCGAGGAAATCACCAAGAAGATCGAAGCGCTGCAGCGCGACGCCGCCGGCTCGGTCGACGCCGTGCATCGGATTTCGCAGGCGATCGAATTGATCCGGCCGGTGTTCGACAACGTCAACGGCGCAGTTGCCGAGCAAAGCCAGACCACCGGCGAAATGTCCGACAATGCCGCCTCCGCCTCGCGCTTCATCGTCTCGGTCGGCGAAAGCGCCACCGAGATCGATATTGCGACCAAGGAAGCCGAAGCCCATGGCGAAAGCGTCGCCAATGCCGGCCGCGCGGTCACGACCTTTGCGCAGAAGCTCAAATCGCGCTGCGCGGTGCTGCTGCGCCAAAGCGAGCGCCAGGGCCAGCGCAAACAGGAAAAGCTGCCCTGCAGCCTCAAGGTCGAAATCCAGACCCCGCGCGGCCTGATCACCGCAACGGTTTACGAGATTTCGATCGACGGCATTCTGATCAGCGGTCCCGACGCGGAAAAGTTGGCGCCAAACCAAAGCCTCGACGCCACGCTGCCGGATATCGGCGCCTGCAAAATTCGCGTCAGTGAACGTTCCAAGGCCGGCGCGCAGGCGCAGTTCGAGCGGCCGGATGCCGCTTTGCGCGAGGCGATCGAAGACAAATTGTGGGCGATCCACGACGAGAACACCGAGTTCGTCACCCGCGCCATGGAAGCAGGCGCGGCGCTGACCAGGATTTTCGAGCAGGGCGTCGCCAGCGGCGCGATCTCGATGGAAGACATGTTCGACACCAACTATGTCGAAATATCAGGCAGCAACCCGATGCAGTACCGCACCAAAATTCTGGACTGGGCTGACCGCGCGCTGCCGCCGTTCCAGGAGGCCTTCCTCGCCAGGGACAAGCGCATGGCGTTCTGCGCGATGATCGACACCAACGGCTATCTGCCGGTTCACAACAAGATCTATTCACACCCGCAGCGGCCCGGCGACGTCACCTGGAACACCGCCAACAGCCGCAACCGCCGCATCTTCAACGATCCCGCGGGCCTTGCCGCCGGCCGCAACCAGCGCGCCTATCTGGTGCAGAGCTACGCCCGCGACATGGGCAACGGCAACACCGTGATGATGCGCGAGATCGACGTGCCGATCCGCGTCAAGGGCCGGCACTGGGGCGGCTTCCGGACGGCCTACAGGCTCTAGAGCCTTTGGTTTCCGATGGACATGCTTCGCTGGAAAACGCTCTAGTTCGCTCTCAGGCAAGACTGCAAGGCGCGAATCGCGTTCTAGACTTGGAATTGGAATGCGCTCGCCGCGGTGGGCCGATCATCGGCTCTGACTGGAGAAAGCTCGAGCATGTCCTTTGTGCAGCGTGCAGTCCTGGACACTCAATCCAACCACACACTGGCCGAACGGCTCATTGACCAGCTCGCCGACCGCATCGGCGGGCTCGGCGTGGAGCTTGCCGATATCGCCGGCAACGTCCAGGAGGTCGCAAGCCGCGTCGCGAACCAGTCGGACCGGTTCCACCACTTGCAGAAGACGGCCCAGACGATGGTCTCGGCCAACCGCGACATCGCCAATGCATCGCAGGCGGTGCAATCGACCACGTCCGCAGCCGTCGTTGAGATCGTTCAGTCGCGCAGCGCGGTGGATACGGCCGTCAATCACATCGCCGAACTCGTCGAAGCGGTCGGCCGCATCGAGGCCCGGCTCAGCGCCGTCGGCTCGGCCCTGTCGCAGGTTGCAAAAGTTTCCGGCTCGATCGAGGCGATTGCGAAGCAGACTAACCTTTTGGCGCTCAATGCCACGATCGAGGCGGCGCGCGCCGGAACCGCCGGCCGCGGCTTTGCCGTGGTCGCGAACGAAGTGAAGAGCCTGGCGGAAGGAACTCGCCAGGCCACGCAGCAGATTTCCGATACCATGCGCGATCTCGACGGCCAGATCGGCAGCCTGATCGGCGAGAGCAGCGACGCCTCGCTCCGCGCCAAGAGCGCTGGTGAAGGCGCACAGCAGATCAGCGGCATCATCGCGCGCGTGCATCAGGGCATCGCGTCCGTAGGCCACGAGATCGACGGCGTCGCCAAAGCCGCGACGTCCAATCTCGGCCATTGCGACCGCGTGATCGAGGAACTCGGCCAGCTTGCCCAAGGCGTCGATTTGTCTTCCAGCGAGCTGAAGCAGGCCGACGGACGGGTGGCGAAACTGCTCGAACTGTCGGAAGGCCTGATCGTGCTGATCGCCGACAGCGGCGTCGAGACGGCGGATGCGCCGTTGATCCGCGTGGTGATGGATACCGCAAAGCAGATTTCCGACGCGTTTGAGGCCGCCGTCGCGTGCGGCGAGATCACGGTCGATCAGTTGATGGACGAGAAATACCGCGAAATATCCGGTACTGATCCGAAGCAATATCTGACCGACTATGTCGCCTTCACCGACCGCGTCCTGCCTTCCATCCAGGATCCGATCCAGAAGAGCGATCCGCGCATCGTGTTCTGCGTCGCCTGGGCCAAGGGCGGCTATCTGCCGACCCACAATCCGAACTACCGCCTGCCGCAGGGGCCCGATCCCGTCTGGAACAACGCCAATTGCCGCAACCGCCGCCTGTTCAGCGATCGCGCGGTGAAGAAGGTGGCCGCGAGCACAAAACCGTTCCTGCTGCAGACCTATCGCCGCGACATGGGCGGCGGCAATTTCGTGCTGATGAAAGACCTCTCCTCGCCCATCCACGTGCGCGGCAGCCATTGGGGCGCTTTCCGCATGGGCTTCCGGCAATCCTGAACGACAGACGTCAAAACGCTTTGCCCGGCGTGCACTGTCACACCACTGACATGCGCATTTGAAACTAACGGTGATGCCGTGCATTTCCTTTGCGCTTCCCTGGGCGGAGTATCTCGATGACCGAAAAACCACTCAATGGCTCGATCCATGATCGCATCCACGCGGAAATGATGGACAGTTTCGACGAGGAACTGGAACTAGAGATCGACGACGATCGCCTCGACGCACTGACCAACGAATTCGAGGGCCATACGTCAGAGGAAACCGTCGACCGAAGGCTTTATTTCAAGGAACTGTTCCGCCTGCAGGGCGAGCTGGTGAAGCTGCAAAGCTGGGTGCAGCACCAGAAGCTGAAAGTGGTCGTGATCTTCGAGGGACGCGATTCCGCCGGCAAGGGCGGCGTCATCAAGCGCATCACGCAGCGGCTGAACCCGCGGGTCTGCCGCGTCGCCGCACTGCCGGCGCCGAACGAGCGCGAACGCACCCAATGGTATTTCCAGCGTTACGTCTCGCATCTGCCGGCCGGCGGCGAGATCGTGCTGTTCGACCGCAGCTGGTACAACCGCGCCGGCGTCGAGCGCGTGATGGGATTTTGCAGCGAAGCCGACGTCGAGGAGTTTTTCCGCTCGGTGCCGGAATTCGAACGCATGCTGGTGCGCTCCGGCATCATCCTGATCAAATACTGGTTCTCGATCACCGACGAGGTACAGCATCTGCGTTTCACGATGCGGATCCACGATCCCCTGAAGCAGTGGAAGCTGAGCCCGATGGACGTGGAAGCGCGCAGCCGCTGGGAGCAATACACCAAGGCCAAGGAAGCGATGCTGGAGCGCACCCATATTGCCGAAGCGCCGTGGCACCTGGTCGAGGCCGTCGACAAGAAGAAGGCGCGGCTGAACTGCATCGCCCATCTGCTTGAACAGATTCCCTACAACGAGGTCCCGCAGGCCCCCGTCATCCTGCCAGCGCGCGTGCGCAATCCGGATTACCAGCGCGGTCCGGTCCCGGCGGAGATGTACGTGCCGGCGCGCTACTGAGCGCGTAGCCAATGTAGCAGGCCGCGCAGCTAGCGCAGGCCTGCGGGCAATTCGAAGCCCTTGTACTCGCGCAGCAGCATCGCCTTGAGCACCGGCGTTTCCGGCTTGGCGTCGGGCCCGGGCACCGGATTGCTGTCCGCCTTGATGAAATCCGGCGGCGTCCCCGGCAATTTGTAGAGATTGAAGCCGTTCCGCCGCACCGCGAAATCGGCCTGCAGATAGCCGTCCGCCATCATGGTGCCGGCAGGCGCGAGGTAGAAGCCGTCCTCACGATAGGGCCCGAGCATCGAATAGGTCTTCGAGCCTTTCCGGACGCCGCTGAGCTGGCTGCTCAACCTGACCAATTCGGTTTCGCGGCCGTCGATGTTCACATAGACCCGGCGCAGCGGGAGCTCGGCCGAGTCCTGCGTCACCACGCTGACGAGCACGAGCACATGCTTGGCGAGCGCGCGGTATTCTTCCGCACTGGAAGCCCAGGAGAAATCCACCGAGGATCCTCTTGCCGCGCCCTTCGGCGCGACCTTCGCCGTGTTGATCGCGGACTTCTCCAGCCGCCCGGTCATGTCTTCCAGCGACACCGGGTTCTGCGATACCGGGCGCTGGGTGAGCTTTTGCGCGGACGCCGGCTGCGACAGCAGCAACGCCAGCAAGACGACTAGAAACCTTTGCATCACACCTTCTCGCACGCCCGTTCAGTGGCCGGTCCAAAATCCCGGCACCGCCGGCTCCAGCCTGCCGCCCGCCCGCACCGGCGCGATTCGCAGCGCCAGCCCGGTGGCATCGTCGGTTTCGACCGCGACGCCGCTTAGTGTCGCCACACCGAACGCCGGTTCGAATCGGCCGGAGGGAATGCCGGTGACGAAGCGGTGCAGCGGCTCTTCCTTCTGCATGCCGATGATCGAATCATAATCGCCGGTCATGCCGGCGTCGCTCATATAGGCGGTGCCGCCGGGCAGCACCTGATGATCGGCGGTCGGAACGTGGGTGTGGGTGCCGACCACGAGACTGGCGCGGCCGTCGCAGAAAAATCCCATGCCCTGTTTCTCGCTGGTCGCCTCGCCGTGGAAATCGACCACGATGGCGTCGGCCGCTTCACGCAGCGGACAGGCGTCGAGCTCCTTGCCGACCGCGTTGAACGGATCGTTGAGCGGCTCCATGAAGACGCGGCCCATGGCGTTGATGACCAGCGCGCGCTTGCCGTTCTTGGTGTCGATCAGCGCGGCGCCGCGGCCCGGCGTATGGCGCGGAAAGTTCAAGGGGCGGATCAGGCGCGGCGCGCGCTCGATGAACACCAGCGCCTCCTTCTGATTCCAGGCGTGGTTGCCGAGCGTGACCGCATCCGCACCGGCGTCGAGGAGATCCTGATAGATCGCCTCGGTGATCCCGAAGCCACCGGCTGCGTTCTCGCCGTTGACGATGACGAGATCGAGCGACCAGTCTCTGACCATGCCGGGGAGATGCTCGGAAATAGCGGTGCGGCCGGTCTTGCCGACGACGTCACCGATGAAGAGGATGCGCAAAATTCAGCTCCGGAAATCGAACACTTTCTTTTCCGTTAGCACAAAATCCAGTGCCACGTCGTGCGGCTGCGCCGGAACCGCCTTTATTTGCTGCACGGCAAACGCAGTGCCGACGGCGATAATGGCTTTCGCCTTGCGCAAATGCTCCAGCGTGAAATCGTAATGTCCGGCGCCATAGCCGATCCGGTGCCCCGCGGCGTCGAACGCCGCCAGCGGCACCAGCAAGATGTCGGGAATGAGTTCAGCGGCCGCCGGCGACGGTTCGAGAATGCCGAGCGGCCCTAACATCAGCCGGTCGCTCGGGGACCACGCCCGGAACGCCAGCGACTTGCCGCGCGCCATCACCGCCGGCAGCGCCAGCCTGGCGCCCGCTTCCGCGAGCTTGCGCATCAACGGCGTCGGGTCGATCTCGCTGCGGATCGGAGAATAGCCGGAGACAACCGTGCCCGACGTGATCTCGAACGGCGGGCCGCGCTTGGCGAGGGCTTGCGCCGCGTCGGCGCGCTGCTCGTCGCTCAATGCATCGCGCTTTGCCAAAGCGGCAGCGCGAAGGTCTGCTTTCGAAGCACTTGCCGTCATGCAGCGTTCTGTTCCGCCGAACATCGCCCGCGAAGACGGACGAAGCGAAAGTTGCAGGGCCTAGGTGGTGAAGCCGGTAGAGTAAAAGCTCGACGCAAAAATCAACCGAAACAAAAGTGCGAAGCCGCAGAGGCCGTTGAAGCGCTCGATCCCGGAGTTCCCTACGAAAGTAGGTGGGCACCATATGACCGGATCCACGGACCCGGCCAGGGACAGTTCCCTGAAGGATCGATAAGGCCCCGGGGATATATGGCTCCTGACGCGCAACGCAGCTTCGCCCACCCAATGTAGGCGTTAAAGGTCCAATCCGCCAGCGCTAAGGCGCGATACACAAGCGGGAGCGACTCTTCACCCTCCCCTGGAGGGGAATTATATACCTGACAAGTATAACAGTGGCCTAGTTTGTGCTTTTCCGGACTAGGGCCATAGCCCTAACCAACAGAAGGGTGATGCTGGCGATGGCCGCAATTGCTGCGAACAAAATGGTCAGCCCATAGGCTTTTCCAAAGGAGTCCGAATCCAGCAATGAGCGCGGCAAGTTGTTAGTGTTCAGCGTCAAAAGAAAATAGCCGACCGCCGCGCTGACCAGCAGCGTTGCCAAGGGTCGAATTAAAGACCTCATACCTTCACCATCGGCGTACCTACTTGGCGGCCTTCATTTGCGGTCTGCCTTGCGCGGCTCCGGTTTCATCTTCGCCAGCCGCGCCCCTCCAGGGGAGGGTAAGAACTTTCATCAACCGATCGCGACGCCGCCACCGATGGTGCGGTTCAGCATCTGCGTGGTCTTTTCGATGCGGTCGGCGGCGGCATTGAGCGCGTTGGCGACCGCGGTCTGCGTCGTCCGGGCGCGATCGGTGGCTGCGACGCGCACATTGCGCAAGGCTTCGAGTTCTTCCTCGAGCGCACGGATGCGATGGTTGGCGTCGAGCAGTTCGTCGCACACGGTCAGCGCCGCCATCACGGTAAGTCGCGCATCGCCGATCTCGCCGAACTTGCCGCGCAGCGATTCGACGCGCGCTTCGAGGTTCTCGGCGAGCTTGAGCAGACGCACTTCCTGCCCTTCCTCGCAGGCCATGCGGTACTGCCGGCCGTTGATGGTGACGTTGATGTGGCTCATGAGCTTTCTCCGGCGTCCAGCACGGCGCGGATGGTGCCGATCGCGGCATCGAGTTTTTCCGATATCTCGCGGTTGGTGCGCTCCAGTCGGCGGGTCTTCACCAGCGAGCCGTCGAGTTCGTCGGCGAGGCGCGAGCGGTCGGCGCCGAGTGCCTGGATCCGGCTCGCAAGTTCATTCTCGTCACGGTCGGCATCGCGCCGCCGCTCGGCCGCAGCTTCGAGCGCATCCAGCGCCGCCATCAGCCGCCTTGTTGCAGCGTCGATGTCGGCAAAGGCGAGCTCGGGGTTGCCGGCCCCGTTGGCGGGACGATCGCTCATGAGAGACAGCGCGCACCTTCGGTTAAGCCGGCCGCTCAGCAAAATCTGCGGTTCGGCAAGCGGTTAGGCCGCTAAATTTACGTGGCAAGCGAGGACAGCGCAACGCCCGCGCGAAGCTATGCACCGCTAAGCAACCTTTCGCACCGAAAGCGCGTTTCCTTGCCTTGGACTCCGGGAATTGAGGTGCTATCCAGCCCAGACTTCCCTAGCCAAAGCCCTCGTATCGCGGCCCTTCCCGGTACGCACCCCGCAACCAAGCACCTCATTTCAGGCGGATTTTCATCATGACGCAGGTCGATCATTCCCGTATGGCCAATGCGATCCGTGGCCTCGCCATGGATGCCGTCGAGAAGGCGAAATCCGGCCATCCCGGCCTGCCGATGGGCGCCGCCGACATCGCGACCGTGCTGTTCACCCAGTTCCTGAAATTCGACGCCGCCGAGCCAAAGTGGCCGGACCGCGACCGTTTCGTTCTCTCGGCCGGGCACGGCTCGATGCTGCTGTATGCGTTGCTGTACCTGACCGGCAACAAGGACATGACGCTCGACCAGATCAAGAATTTCCGCGCATTGGGATCGCTGACGCCGGGTCACCCCGAGAACTTCCACACCAAGGGTATCGAGACCACGACGGGTCCGCTCGGCCAGGGCATCGCGACGTCGGTCGGCATGGCGCTGGCGGAGAAGATGCTTGCCGCCGAGTTCGGCAAGAAGGTGGTCGGCCATCACACCTATGTGCTCGCCTCCGACGGCGACCTGATGGAAGGCGTGTCGCAGGAAGCGATCGCGATGGCCGGGCACTGGAAGCTCAACAAGCTGATCGTGCTGTATGACGACAACGGCATTTCGATCGACGGCCCGACTTCGATCGCCGATTCCGTCGACCAGGTGAAGCGCTTCAAGTCGGCCGGCTGGGCCGCCGAACTGATCGACGGCCACGATCCGAAGGCGATCGCCGCCGCCATCACCCGCGCCCAGAAATCCAACAAGCCGTCGCTGATCGCCTGCAAGACCACGATCGGCTTCGGCGCGCCGACCCGCGCCGGCACCGCAAAAGCCCATGGCGAAGCGCTCGGCGCCGAAGAACTGAAGGGTGCCAAGGAAAAGCTCGGCATCTCGCTCGAGCCGTTCTCGGTGCCCGATGACGTCCTGAAGGCGTGGCGCGCCGCCGGCAGCCGCGGCGCCGCTGCGCGCCAGGAATGGGAAGGCGTGTTTGGCGAACTGGGTCCGCGCAAGCGCGCCGAATTCGAGCGCCGGCTGCGCCATGAGCGCCCGGCCTCGCTCGCCAAGGCGCTGCGCGACCACAAGAAGAAGCTGCTCGAGACGCCGCAGAACGTCGCGACCCGCAAATCCTCGGAATCGGCGATCGAGGCGATCGCCGGTGCAATGCCGATGGAATTCCTCGCCGGCTCGGCGGATCTCACCGGCTCCAACAACAACAAGGCGAAATCGGCCGTGGCGTTTTCCGCCAAGACGCCAAAAGGCCGCTTCATCCATTACGGCGTCCGCGAGCACGGCATGGCCGCGGCCATGAACGGCGTCTTCCTGCATGGCGGTTTTGCGCCCAACGGCGCCACCTTCCTGGTGTTCACCGATTACGCGCGTCCTGCGATGCGGCTCGCGGCGGTGATGGGCGCGGGCGTCGTGTATGTCATGACCCATGATTCGATCGGGCTTGGCGAAGACGGACCGACGCATCAGCCGGTCGAGCATCTGGCGGCGCTGCGGGCGATTCCCAACATGCGCGTGTTCCGGCCCTGCGACGCCGTTGAGGTCGCCGAATGCTGGGAGCTCGCGCTCAACCGCATCGACGGCCCGACGGTGCTGGCGCTGACCCGCCAGAACCTGCCGCAATTGCGCACCACTGCCCCGAACGACAATCCCTGCAGCCACGGCGCCTATGAACTGGTCGCGGCGCAAGGCGAGGCAAAGGTCTCGATGTTCGCCTCCGGATCCGAGGTCGAGATCGCGGTCGCCGCCCAGAAGCAGTTGGCCGAACGCGGCATCGCGTCGCGGGTGGTTTCGGTGCCCTCGCTCGAATTGCTGCTGGCGCAGCCGGCGGACCGCCAGAAGGCCGTTATCGGCAACGCGCCGGTCAAGATTGCGATCGAGGCCGCGGTGCGCTGGGGCTGGGACGCCGTGATCGGCCAGGATGGTGAATTCATAGGCATGCACGGTTTCGGCGCCAGCGCGCCCGCCAAGGACCTTTACAAGCACTTCGGCATTACAGCCGAGGCTGCGGTTAACGCTGCCCTGAAGCGCCTCTAGAGCCTTATCGGTTCTGATTGAATCAGAACCGAAGCTCTAGACTCTTGTTTTGACGCGTTTTCCTTGCGCGGACCGGTATCCACCCCCGGATCAGGTCCGAGGACATGCTTCGCTCGAAAACGCTCCAGTGCCCGTTTCCGAAGTTCGCGCGCCATTTGCGGCCCTGCGAACTTCGGACACAAAAGGGCAGTAGACGACAGTTAACTTTGGTGTGCCGCTTATCGAAGTTCCTGACCGTGCTCTCGGCGACCATTGCAGGAACTTCAACTCGGCGCGCTGCTGACGGTTGAGCTTGTTGGCAAAAAGGTCTACCTAAAAGCTCATCTTGACCGTTCTCGCCCGGCCGAACCGGGCGATCCGCCGTAAGCACCGCCGTGGAACCATTCCACGGGGGTGACACCAGCTATTAAAGGAGAAACGAGCATGGCAATCCGGGTCGCGATCAACGGATTTGGCCGCATCGGCCGCAACATCTTGCGGGCGATTGCGGAATCCGGCCGCAAGGATATCGAAGTCGTAGGGATCAACGATCTCGGCCCGGTCGAGACCAATGCCCATCTGCTGCGTTTCGATTCCGTGCATGGCCGTTTCCCCGGCACCGTGACCGTCGATGGCGATTCGATCAGCCTCGGCAGCGGCAAGATCAAGGTTTCCTCCGAGCGCGATCCCTCGAAGCTGCCGTGGAAGGAACTCGGCGTCGACATCGCGATGGAATGTACCGGCATCTTCAGCGCCAAGGCCAAGGCCACTGCGCACCTGACCGCCGGCGCCAAGCGCGTGCTGGTTTCCGCGCCGTCGGACGGCGCCGACGCCACGATCGTCTACGGCGTCAATCACGACAAGCTGACCCGCGACCATCTCGTGGTCTCCAACGGTTCCTGCACCACCAACTGCCTGGCCCCGATCGCCAAGGTCTTGAACGACACCGTCGGTATCGAAACCGGTTTCATGACCACGATCCACGCCTATACCGGCGACCAGCCGACGCTCGACACCCTGCACAGCGACCTCTATCGCGGCCGTGCCGCAGCGATGTCGATGATCCCGACCTCCACCGGTGCGGCCAAGGCGATCGGCCTCGTGCTGCCCGAGCTTCAGGGCAAACTCGACGGCGTCGCGATCCGCGTGCCGACCCCGAACGTCTCGGTGGTCGATCTCAAGATCGTCGCCAAGCGCGCCACCGACGTGAAGGAAATCAACGCGGCGATGAAGCGCGCCTCCGAGCAGGAGCTGAAGGGCATCTTGGGCTACACCACCGCGCCCAACGTCTCGATCGACTTCAACCACGATCCGCACTCGTCCACCTTCCATGTGGACCAGACCAAGGTGCAGAACGGCACGCTGGTGCGGGTGATGTCCTGGTACGACAATGAATGGGGTTTCTCCAACCGCATGGGCGACACCGCCGTGGCGATGGGGAAGCTGCTCTAAACCAAGTCTCGTGTCCCGGACGCGGTGCAGCGCTCTTGGCGCTGCTCCGCAGAGCCGGGACCCATTTGCACCGCGACCACAGCCCCACCATGGGTCCCGGTTCTGCACAGCGGCGCCATAGCGTGTCGAAGACGCGCGTAAACGCACTTATGGCGCCGCAGTGCGCCCGGGACAAGAGACAGCTCCAATGACAAAATCATTCCGCACCCTCGATGACGTCGACGTAAAGGGCAAACGCGTGCTGTTGCGCGTCGACCTCAACGTCCCCACCGACAATGGCCGCGTTACCGATGCCACACGCCTGGAGCGCATCGCCCCCACCGTGATCGAGATTTCCAGCAAGGGCGGCAAGCTCATCCTGCTGGCGCATTTCGGCAGGCCGAAGGGACGCGACGCCAAGGAGTCGCTGAAGCCCGTCGCGGCGGCACTGTCGGAGGTCATCAAGAAGCCGGTCGGTTTTGCCGATGACTGCATTGGCGAGGCCGCGGCGAACGCGGTTGCCGCGATGAAGGATGGCGACATCCTCTGCCTGGAAAACACCCGCTTCCACAAAGAAGAAGAGAAGAACGATCCGGCGTTTGTCGGCGAACTGGCAAAGCTCGGCGACATCTGGGTCAACGACGCGTTCTCCGCAGCACACCGCGCCCATGCCTCGACCGAGGGCCTCGGCCACAAGCTGCCGGCCTATGCCGGCCGCACCATGCAGGCCGAACTCGACGCGCTCGGCAAGGCGCTGGAAGCGCCGACCAAGCCCGTGATCGCGATCATCGGCGGCGCGAAAGTATCGACCAAGATCGATCTGTTGGAAAACCTCGTCAGCAAGGTCGACGCGCTCGTCATCGGCGGCGGCATGGCCAACACCTTCCTGCACGCGCAAGGCGTCGGCGTCGGCAAATCGCTGGCGGAAAAAGATCTGGCGGCGACCGCGCTGCGGATCATGGAAAAGGCCGAGGCCGCCAACTGCGCCATCATCCTCCCCGTGGACGCCGTGGTCGCCTATCATTTCGCGGCCAATTCGCCCTCGCATGCCTATGGCCTCGACGCCATTCCGGCCGACGGCATGATCCTCGACGTCGGCCCGCAATCGATCGCGCGGATCCATGCCGCGATCGACGACGCCGCGACGCTGGTCTGGAACGGCCCGCTCGGCGCCTTCGAAATGACGCCATTCGACCGCGGCACCATGGTATCGGCCAGGCACGCCGCCGAGCGCACCAAGGCCAAGAAGCTGATCTCGGTCGCGGGCGGCGGCGACACCGTCGCGGCCCTGAACCAGGCCGGCGTGGCCGGCGATTTTTCCTATGTTTCGACCGCGGGCGGCGCGTTTCTTGAATGGATGGAGGGGAAACCCTTACCGGGTGTCGAAGTTCTAAAAATTCGCTAGTACCTTCAACTGACAGCAGATCGAGCGCTTAGGGCGCTGTAAATACAAGGAGAATTCGGATGGCTCGGATTACGTTGCGTCAATTGCTCGACCACGCGGCGGAGCATGATTACGGCGTGCCGGCCTTCAACATCAACAATATGGAGCAGGCGCTCGCGATCATGGAGGCGGCCTCCAGCCTCGATGCCCCCGTCATCATCCAGGCCTCGCGCGGCGCGCGCTCCTACGCCAACGACATCATGCTCAAGCACATGATGGACGCCGTCACCGAAATCTATCCGCATATCCCGGTCTGCGTGCATCTCGATCACGGCAATGCTCCCGACACCTGCATGACCGCGATCCAGGCCGGCTTCACCTCGGTCATGATGGACGGTTCGCTGAAGGCCGACGGCAAGACGCCCGGCGATTGGGATTACAATGTCGGCGTCACCAAGACCGTCACCGGCATGGCCCATCTCGGCGGCATCTCGGTGGAAGGCGAGCTCGGCGTGCTCGGCTCGCTCGAAACCGGCATGGGCGACAAGGAAGACGGCCACGGCGCCGAAGGTAAATTGTCGCACGACCAGCTGCTGACCAACCCGGACGAGGCGGTCAAATTCGTCCAGGAGACCAAGGTCGACGCCCTGGCGATCGCAATGGGCACCTCGCACGGCGCCTACAAGTTCACCCGCAAGCCCGACGGTGACATCCTTGCCATGAACGTGATCGAGGAGATCCATCGCAAGCTGCCGAACACGCATCTGGTGATGCATGGTTCGTCCTCGGTGCCGCAGGACCTGCAGGAAATCATCAACGCCAACGGCGGCAAGATGAAGCCGACCTGGGGCGTGCCGGTTTCCGAGATCCAGCGCGGCATCAAGCATGGCGTGCGCAAGATCAACATCGACACCGACAACCGCATGGCGATGACCGGGCAGATCCGCAAGGTTCTGAAGGACAATCCGGAAGAGTTCGACCCGCGCAAATATCTCAAGCCGGCGATGGAAGCGATGACCAAACTGTGCAAGCAGCGGCTGCAGGAATTCAACACCGCGGGCCAGGCCAGCAAGATCAAGAAGGTGCTGACCACGGCCGAAATGGCCAAGCGCTACAGCAAGGGCGAGCTCGACCCGAAGGTTGCCTGACCCCGCGCCATCGCGCCGCGGAGGCTGCCGGCCGCGACGAACGTTTTCTAGGCAATTGCCCGAGAACCGCCTATTTTGGTTTGCAAGGCAGGTGTCTGGAGAACGGTACAATGAATCTCGCTGACCTCAACAAGGTCGCCCTCGCCATGGTCACGCCGGGCAAGGGCGTACTCGCCGCCGACGAATCCTCAGGCACGATCAAGAAGCGCTTCGACGCCATCAGCGTCGAATCGACCGAGGAGACGCGCCGCGACTACCGGGAAATGCTGTTTCGCTCGCAGGAGGCGATGAGCAAATACGTCTCGGGCGTCATCCTCTATGACGAAACCATCTGGCAGAATGCCAAGGACGGCACGCCGCTGGTCAAGCTGATCGAACAGTCCGGCGCCATCCCCGGCATCAAGGTAGATGAAGGAACCCAGGGCTTGCCGGGCTGCCCCGGCGAATTGATCACGGCCGGGCTCGACAAGCTCGCCGAGCGCCTGAAGAAATATTACGAGCGCGGCGCACGGTTCGCCAAATGGCGGGCGGTGATCGACATCGGACAGAATATCCCCACCATGACCGCGATCCATGTCAACGCGCATGCGCTCGCCCGCTACGCCGCGCTGTGCCAGCAGGCGCAGATCGTGCCGATCGTCGAGCCGGAAGTGTTGATGGACGGCGATCACGACATCGACCGCTGCTACGAAGTATCCCAGCGCGTCCTGAACAAGACGTTTCAGGAATTGCGGATCCAGCGCGTCGCGCTGGAGGGCATGATCCTGAAACCCAACATGGCGATCGCAGGCAAGAAAAGCGCAAAGCCATCGCCCGTTGAAGAGGTCGCGGAGAAGACCATCCGGTTGCTGAAGGCTTGCGTTCCGGCAGCAGTCCCCGGCATCGCCTTCCTCTCCGGCGGACAATCCGACGAGGATGCGACCGCGCATCTCAATGCCATGAACCGGATCGGCGGCCTCCCCTGGCGGCTGACCTTCTCCTATGGCCGCGCGCTGCAGGCGGCGCCGCAAAAGGCGTGGTCGGGCAAGGCCGAGAACGTCGCGGCCGGCCAGCGCGCATTCACGCACCGGGCGCGGATGAATGCGCTGGCGAGCAAGGGTGAGTGGGAAGCCGGCCTGGAAAAGAAGGTTGCATAGCATTGGCCGCTAAACCCGTTCCGCAGCGCCCGGTGCCGCGCCTCTATCTCGCGACATCAGTGGTGGACGATCCGTCGCAGCTCATAGCCAGCCTCCCCGGCCTGCTCGCCGCGGCCGACGTCGCCGCGGTGCTGCTGCGGCTGCGCGAGACCGACCAGCGCACCATGATCTCGCGGATCAAGGCGCTGGCGGCCCCGGTTCAGGACCGCGGCGCGGCGCTGCTGCTGGATGGCCATGTCGAGCTGGTGGCCCGTGGCGGCGCCGATGGCGCGCATCTGACCGGGATCGCTGCCATCGAAGACGCCTTCCCGTCCCTGAAGCCCGATCGCATCGCCGGCGTCGGCGGCCTCGCCACGCGGCACGATTCGATGGCCGCGGGCGAAGCGGGTGCGGACTACGTGCTGTTCGGTGAGCCCGACGCCAAGGGCGAGCGGCCCTCGGCGGAAGCGATCGCCGAGCGCCTGCAATGGTGGGATGAATTGTTCGAACCGCCCTGCGTCGGCTATGCGGCTTCGCGCGAGGAGGCCCGCGAATTTGCCGCCGCGGGCGCGGATTTCGTGCTTGTCGGCGATTTCATCTGGGCCGATCCGCGCGGGCCCGAGGCGGCGCTGATCGATATCGAGCAGGCGATCACGCAAGCGCACGCCGACGCGTTTGGAAAAAACAAGAGCACGGACAACACCACCGAGCAGACGACCGGACGGAGATAGCGCCGGACATGAGACTGCTGCGTCCGATATTGATCCTTGGCTGCTGCCTGATGGCGGCGGCCGGCGCATCGGCGCAGATCTCGCTGACGCCGCCCGCAGCGCAGCCGCCCGCGCCTGCCAGCAAGCCGGCCGCGAAGAAAGAGGCGCCCAAAGCGACGACCAAAGAGACTTCCAAGGATACTTCCAAGGAGGCCTCGAAGCCGAAGGCGCCCACTGTCGCCAAGAAGCCTGCGGCCACGCCCAAACCGGCCACGTCGCCCACTCCGACAGCTTCACCCACACCCAGCTTTGACGATCCCAATGTCGATCTCGTCTACGGCGCCTATCAGCGCGGTCTCTACAAGACCGCACTCGATCTGGCGCTGACGCGGGCGCAATATGCCGGCGACGCCAAGGCGATGACGATGATCGGCGAGCTCTACTCCGGCGCCCTCGGCGTCAAGCGCGACTACGCGAAAGCCATCGAATGGTACCAGCGCGCCGCCGACGCCGGCGACCGCGAGGGCATGTTTGCGCTGGCGATGATGAAGCTTTCCGGCCGCGGCGGCCCGGTCAACCGCGAGCAAGCGGTCAAGCTGCTGGCCTCCGCCGCCAAGCTCGGCAATCCGAAGGCGGCGTATAACCTGGCGCTGCTGTATCTCGACGGGCAGACACTGCCGCAGGATATGAAACGCTCCGCCGAATTGCTGCGGATCGCGGCCGACGCCGGCAACCCGGAAGCGCAATACGCGCTCGCGACCTTCTACAAGGAAGGCACCGGCGTGCCCAAGGACATCGACAAGGCGGTGCGCCTGCTGCAAGCCGCGTCGCTGGCCGACAATGTCGATGCCGAGGTCGAATACGCGATCGCGCTCTATAACGGCACCGGCACGCCGAAGAACGAAGCCGCCGGTGTGGCGCTGCTCCGCAAGGCGGCCCGGCAAAACAGCCCGATTGCACAGAACCGCCTCGCCCGCGTGCTCGTCAGTGGACAGGGCGTGCCGGTGGACAAGGTCGAGGCCCTGAAATGGCACATTGTCGCCAAAACCGCCGGCAAGGGCGATCCGATGCTGGACGATGCGCTGGCGGGCCTCAGTCCCGAGGACCGCGCCAAGGCCCAGGAAGCCGCCCGCAAATGGATCGGCAACGACAAGAAATGACGCCTTGACGGCGACACATCGTCAGGGCACCCAGTCCCTCCAACCCCCGGCGGCATTGTCCGTTTTCCCCCTAACCCATAAGCCTCGCATCATGCTGCATTCAGCCCTTATCAACGTCATGGTGAAAGCCGCGCGCCACGCCGGCCGCAGCCTCAAGCGCGACCTCGGCGAGGTCGAGCATCTGCAGGTGTCGCTGAAGGGGCCTGCGAATTTCGTCACCATGGCCGACAAGCGCGCCGAGGAACTGCTCTATGCGGATCTGACCAAGTCGCGGCCGGGTTACGGCTTCATCGGCGAGGAAGGCGGCACGCGCGAAGGCGCCGACAAGAGCCATACCTGGATCGTCGATCCCCTGGACGGCACGACGAACTTCCTGCACGGCATTCCGCAATTCGCGATCTCGATCGGCCTGCAGCGCGAAGGCACCATCATCGCCGGCGTGATCTACAATCCGGCCAATGACGAACTCTACATCGCCGAGCGCGGCAAGGGCGCGTTCCTCAACGACCAGCGGCTGCGCGTCGCCGGACGACGCCAGCTCGACGAATGCGTGGTCGGCTGCGGCCTGCCACATATCGGACGCGGCGATCATGCTCAGTCGCGGCTGGAAATGACCGCGATCCAGGAGCGGGTTGCAGGCCTTCGAAGGTTTGGCGCCGCCTCGCTCGACATGGCCTTCGTCGCCGCCGGCCGCCTCGACGGCTATTGGGAGCGCAATCTGCAGCCATGGGACATGGCGGCCGGACAGATCATGATCCGCGAAGCCGGCGGCGTCGTGTCAGGCATGGCGGGCGACGACGATCCGCTCACGACCGGACACCTGATCTGCGGCAACGAGTTCGTGCACAAAGAGCTGGTGAAGATTCTGAAGCCGCTGTGACGGCGCAGCGATGAGCCGCCGCCACGGCCATGCCAGGAGCTTGCCGGTCGATGCGGCAGGCCGGTGCGGTGAATGATCGCTACTCCGCGGGTCTCGGCGCCGTCTGCGGCGGCTTCGCTTCCGCCACCACTTCCCGGTCCCCCGCAAAGAACCTTTGCACCACGACGAAGAACACCGGCACCATCAGCAGCGCCAGGATCACCACCGCGATCATGCCGCCCATCACGCTGGTGCCGAGTGCCTGCTGGCTGGCGCCGCCGGCGCCGGTCGCGATCACCATCGGCAGCACGCCGCAAACGAAGGCGAGACCGGTCATCAGGATCGGGCGGAAACGCAGGGTACAGGCTTCGATCGTCGCTTCGACCAGCGGCTTGCCTTGCGCGCGCAGCTCCTTGGCAAACTCGATGATCAGAATGGCATCTTTCGCAGCCAGTCCGATGATGGTGATCAGGGCGACAGTGAAGTAAACGTCGTTCGGCAGGCCGCGCAACGACGCGGCCAGCACCGAACCGCAGATGCCGAGCGGCACCGTCAGCAGCACGGCGAGCGGAATGGTCCAGCTTTCATAGAGGGCCGCCAGACACAGGAACACCACCAGCGCCGACAGGCCAAGCAGGAACGGCGCCTGCGAGCCCGAGAGCTTTTCCTGCAGCGATTGTCCGGTCCACTCATAGCCGAAGCCGCGCGGCAGCTTGCCCGCGAGCCGCTCCATCTCGGCGATGGCATCGCCCGAGGTAAAGCCGGGTTTGGCTTCTCCGCTGATGCGCACCGCGGGATAATAATTGAAGCCGGCGATCTGCGTCGGCCCCTTCGACCATTCGACGGAGGCGAACGAAGACAGCGGCACCAGCTGGCCGCGGCTGTTCTTGACGTTGTAGTTCAGGATGTCGTCGGCATTCATGCGGCTGCCGCGGTCGGCCTGCACGATCACGCGCTGCATCCGGCCCCGGTTCGGGAAATCGTTGATGTAGTTCGAGCCGAGATTGGTCGAGATGGTGTTGTTGATGTCCTCGAAGGTGACGCCGAACGCGCCGGCCTTCTCGCGGTCGATCATCAGGTTGACCTGCGGACCCGGCGGCAAGCCCTCGACATAGACCTTTTGCAGCACGCGGCTGGCATTGGCTTCCGCGATCAGCTGCTCGGCGGCGCTGACCAGCGCCGGATAACCCTTCTGGCCGCGGTCCTGCAGGCGGAACGAGAAGCCCGAGGAGTTGCCGAGATTGTCGATCGGCGGCGGCTGCAGCGCGGAAATCCGGGCGTCACGGATCGACGACAGATCGCGGTTGATGTCGTTGACGATCGAGGCGGCCGAATCCTTCGGCCCGCGTTCCGACCAGTCCTTCAGCGTGATGAAGGCCTGCGCGGTGTTGATGCCCTGGCCGAGGAAGCTGAAGCCGGTGAGGAAGGTGACGTTCTCGACGCCGGAACGCTTGGCCAGATATTGCTCGACCTTCTCGACCGCCGCCTCGGTGCGGGCGTAGGAAGAGTCCGCCGGTGTTTGCACGTCGGTGGTGATGAAGCCCTGGTCGTCGACCGGCAGGAAGCCGCCGGGCAAGCGAATAAAGGCCCAGCTCAGCCCGACGATCAGCGCCGCATAGATCAGCATCAGTCGGCCGGTTCGCTTCAGCGAATGTCCGACGACGCGCGTATAACCGTCCTTGGTGCCGTCGAGCGCGCGGTTGAACCAGCCGAACACGCCCTTCCTGGCATGGCCGTGGCCGGCCGCGACCGGCTTCAGCAAGGTCGCGCACAGCGCCGGCGTCAGCGACATCGCCAGCAGCGCGGAGAACGCGATCGCCGCGACCATCGTTACCGAGAACTGCCGGTAGATGACGCCGACCGATCCCGGAAAGAACGCCATCGGCACGAACACCGCGATCAGCACCAGCGTAATGCCGATGATGGCGCCTGTGATCTGCGACATCGCCTTGCGGGTGGCCTCCTTCGGCGGCAGGCCCTCTTCGGCCATGATACGCTCGACGTTCTCGACCACCACGATAGCGTCGTCGACGAGGATGCCGACCGCCAGCACCATGCCGAACATCGTCAACATGTTGATAGAGTAGCCGGCCGCCAGCAGGATCGCGCAGGTGCCGAGCAGCGCCACCGGCACCACGATGGTCGGAATGATGGTGTAGCGGATGTTCTGCAGGAAAAGGAACATCACGACGAAGACCAGCACGATGGCTTCGACCAGCGTCATCAGCACCTTCTCGATCGAGGCCTTCACGACAGGTGTGATGTTGTAGGGAATCTCATAGGCGATGTTGGCCGGGAAGAAGCGCGACAGCTCCTTCATCTTGGCTTCGACCGCGCTTGCGGTCGCCAGCGCGTTGCCGGTCGGCGACATCAGCACCGACAGACCCGCCGTCGGTTTGCCGTTAAGCCGCGTGTTGAACTGATAGCTTAATCCGCCGATCTCGATCCGGGCCACGTCGCGCAAACGCACCGTCGAGCCGTCCGCATTGGCACGCAGGATAATCGCGCCGAATTCGTCCGGCGACGAGAGCTGTCCCTTGACCAGCACCAGCGCCGAAATCTTCTGGTCATCCGTGCTCGGCTCGGCGCCGATGCTGCCGGAGGCTACTTGCGCGTTCTGCGCCGTGATCGCCTTGTTGACGTCGTCGGCCGTCAGCCCATAGCCGACCAGCTTGGCCGGATCGACCCAGATACGCAGACTGCGTTCGGTGGAATAGAGCGTGGCGCGGCCGACACCGGGAATGCGCCTGATTTCGCCGAGAACACTGCGAATCATGAAGTCGCCGAGGCCGACCTCGTCGAGGCTGCCGTCGGTCGAGCGCAGCGTGATGATCTGCAGCACGGCGCTGGAGGCTTCCTCGATCAGGATACCTTGCTGGATCACCGCGCGCGGCAGCCGCGCCTCGACGCGCTTGATGCGGTTCTGCACTTCCACCGACGCCGTGCCGGTGTCGGTGCCCGGCACAAAATTGGCGATGATCTCGACCTGGCCCAGCGAGTCGCTGGTGGATTCGAAGTTCAGGATGCCATTGGCACCGTTGAGCTCTTCCTCGATCAGCCGCGTGACGCTGTTGTAGAGGTTTTCCGGCGACGCGCCGGGATAGCTGGTCGAGATCGAGATCGAGGGCGGTGCGATGATCGGATACTGCGCGATCGCCAGCAGCGGGATCGAGATCGCGCCGATCAGACAGATGAAAAGCGCGACGACCCAGGCGAAGATCGGCCTGTCGATGAAGAAACTCGGCATCGAATCTACCGTGTGGCTTGCGCGGACGGCCTGGCACCGGCGAAATCGGCGGACGCGTCGGCCTCGGTCAGCAGCTGCGGCCGGACCTTATCGCCGGCGGCAAACTTCTGGAAGCCCTCGACGATGACCCTGTCACCGGCCTTCAAGCCCTCGGTGACGAACCACTGGCCGCCCTGCAGCGAGCCGGTGCGTACCGGCTGGACGGCGACGAGGTTGTCGCTCTTGACCACGAACACTTCGCTGCCGCCGCCGCCATTGCGCTGGATCGCCTGCTGCGGCACCGCGATGGCGTCGGTATCGATGCCCTGCTCGATCAGCACGCGGACATACATGCCCGGCAGCAATTCGCGCCTCGGATTGGGAAACTCGCCGCGCAACGTCACCTGCCCGGTATGGGCATCGACCTTGGCGTCCGAGAACAGCAATCTGCCGGCAATCGGATAAACCGAGCCATCGTCCAGCACCAGGCGAACCTTCATGGCGTCAGGCGCGATACGGTCGAGATCGCCGCTCTCCACCGCCCGGCGCAGCTGATTGAGCTCGTTCACCGATTGGGTGAAATCGGCATAGATCGGATCGAGTTGCTGGATGGTCGCAAGGCTCGTGCTTTCGTTCTGCACGACCAGCGCCCCTTCGCTCACCAGCGCGGCGCCGACGACGCCGTCGATCGGAGCACGGATGGTGGCATAATCAAGATTGAGCTTGGCGCGGGCGACGTCGGCCTTGCGGCCCTCGACGTCGGCAGCCGCCTGACGCTCGGCCGAGATGGCTTTTTCGTTCTCGGCTTCGGGGGCAGCGCGTTGGCTGGTCAGCGTGGCGATGCGGCGCGCGTGCGACGCGGCCTGATCGAGCGTTGCGCTGGCGCGCGCCAGCGCCGCTTCGGTCGATTGCACCTCGACCTCGAACGGCCGCGGATCGATCCTGTACAGGGCGTCGCCGGCCTTGACCTCGCTACCCTGGTGGAACAGGCGCTCGACCACGATGCCGGACACGCGCGGACGCACTTCGGAAACCCGGGTCGGCGCGATACGGCCCGGCAACTCGCGGACGATCGCACGCGCCTGCGGTCTCACGGTGACGACGCTGACATCTGGCTCGGAGGAAGGCGGCACGGCGGCCGTTGCAGCTGTCGGCTCTTTGCATCCGGCCAACAGCGGCGCCATCGCAACGAGCATCAGCGCGATGCATGATTGCGCACGAATTCCAGACATCAGAAATATCGCCCCTTTAGTCGAGTTGAAGCGCAAACATCTGTTTGCGCGATATGTCGCGAAGACACCGCGTTCTTGTTGAGACAAGGATAGGATGAGTTTGCTGCGATGCAATGCGCATTCGCGGCGGCCCAATGTCACACGACGCTATCGCACTGAACAAACAGCGGTTTTGTTGACTCACCGGATTGTGACAACGTCACGCTTCAGCACGTCGGAATGGAACGCAACAAGTGTGAGCGGGAACCAGCGCTCAGAAAGCGGCATCCGGCGAATTTGCGGAAAACTGCCGCGAATCACCTGCTGCCCCGTTAACCAGCCGCCTTCATCCGGTAGTGGCTGATGCCCCATTCGCTGCCGTCGGCGTAACCGAACAGGCCTGACGTCGCGAGAAAGAACCAGCGCCAGCGCCGCATCCACAACGCGGTTTCGCCGCCATAGACGGGACGCAACACCGCTTCGATCTCCTCGCGGTGCAGATCGAAATTGGCCAGCCAATCCTGCGCGGTGCGGTGATAATGCAGCCCGCTCCAGCGCCATTCCTTTTCGATTTCGAGCAGATCGGAATATTGCCGGATCAGATGGTGGCTCGGCATCATGCCGCCGGTGAAGAAATGCTGCGCGACCCAGTCCTCGCCATCGGCGCGGTCGAACAGATAGGCGCCCGAGCGATGGGTGAAGATGTGCATGAAGAAGCGACCGTCGGGCTTCAGCCACGAACGTATCCGCGACATCAATTCGCGCCAGTTCAACAGGTGCTCGAACATCTCGACGGAGACAATGCGGTCGAACTGCATCTGCGGGTCGAACAAATTCATCTCCGCGGTAACCACACGCAGATTCTTCAATCCGCGCTTGCGGGCTTCGCCCTCGATGAATTCGCGTTGTGAGGCGGAGTTCGATACTGCCATCACCTCCGAATGCGGGAACTGCCGCGCCATCCACAGCGACAGCGAACCCCAGCCGCAGCCGAATTCGAGAATCGATTGGCCGTCGGCGATATCGGCATGCCCGACGGTCTGACGCAGCGCCTCCTCTTCGGCCTCCTGCAATGTCGTGGCCGGCTCCCGGTAGAAGCACGAGGAATATTTGCGGTGTGGCCCGAGGACAAGCGCGAAGAACGCCGACGGCACCTCGTGATGCTGCGCGGTGGCCTCGTCGCTGTATTCGGCGATGGCGCGCGCGGCCATCTCGTCGGCAAACCAGGCGTCGCTTTCGGTGTTGCCGATGGCGAGCCTTGTTGCGGTGCGCGAACACAGCCGGTGGATCGCGGCGCGGATGATGACGTCAGGCAGCGGCACCCGCTCAGCGGTGCCGATGATCGTGGAAACAAAGCTCATGTGACCACTCCCTTTCTTGAGCACGATTCTATCTAGAAAACCGGCCTCCACCTTCGGGGATCATCTTGCGGCGGCAGCGAGAAGAACTGACGGGCACGCAACTGACAGTCGCGATAGCGGTCATCGCGCGAGCGCAGCAGCTGCGGCTCCAGCGTCGGAATGCCGGTTACGCGGGCCAAACCGGGCGAAACGGTCCAGATTGTATCCACCCAGCCGCCATTGCCGGTGCGTGGCTGCACCATCCAGGTGCCCGCCATCCGGACCGAGAGCAAAACGGCCATCGCCGCCAGCGCTTCAAGATACAAGGCCGTCATGAAAAATCCCGGTTGGACAAAGAACGTTTCCAAAATACGCTCAAGTCAAAGCCCAGTTTCGGCGTGAAGTTCCCCTTCGTCTGCCTGAAACAGCGCTTTTCCGATCTTTTTTCTCAGCCGCGCTGTGCCATATTGGCCTCCCAAACGCGGCTTTTCGCAACGGAAGACCCCCGCAATGCCCTCAGGCCCCTCCGCCCGCTCCGAAATGGAGATCGAGCTCACCAAATTGTCGTCTCCACAGATTTTTCTGGTGCGGATGCTGGTGTTCCTGGTGCTGTGCGGCCTGGTCATGACCGTGCTCTACAAGCAGATCGTCACCGCGTTCTTCGCCAATCCCGGCCTCAACGCCCTGATCGGCGCGGTGCTTCTGATCGGCATCATCCTGTCGTTCCGGCAGGTGATCCGGCTCTACCCGGAAGTCTCCTGGGTCAACAATTTCCGCATCGCCGATCCCGGTCTCGCCATCGACCGGCGCCCCACGCTGCTGGCACCGATGGCGGCGATACTCGGCGGCGAGCGCACCGGGCGGATGTCGATCTCGCAGCAGACCATGCGGCATTTGCTGGATTCGATCGCAACAAGGCTGGACGAAGCCCGCGACATCTCCCGCTACATGACGGGCTTGCTCGTCTTTCTCGGCCTGCTCGGCACCTTCTGGGGCCTGATCGAAACCGTAGGCTCCGTCGGCCAGGTGATCGAGGGGCTGAAGGTTGGTGGTGATTCGGGCTCGCTGTTCGATACCCTGAAGGAGGGTCTGGCGGCGCCGCTCAAGGGCATGGGCATCTCGTTTTCGTCCTCGCTGTTCGGCCTCGCCGGATCGCTGATCCTGGGTTTCCTCGACCTGCAATCGAGCCAGGCGCAGAACCGCTTCTATACCGACCTGGAAGACTGGCTCGCCTCGACTGTGCGCGAGTATTCAGGCGACGGCACCACCGGCGTTTCCGGCGAGCTGCAGCACGCGATGGAGCGGCTGCGTGCGGTGGTCGAGGAAGGCGGCAGCAGCCGCAGCACCACGGCGGCGATGGCCAATCTCGCCGAAGCCATTCAGGGCCTGGTCGCGCATATGCGCACCGAGCAGCAGATGATCCGCGAATGGGCCGACGGCCAGGGCGAACAGAATCGCGAGATCAAGAAGCTGCTCGAGCGGATCGCGCGCCAACCCGAGAAAAGTTGAGGTATTTAGCCGATGGCCCTCGCGCGTGCACGCCGCAACGAATCGGGAATGAACTACTGGCCGGGCTTCGTCGACGCGCTGTCGACGCTGGTGCTCTCGATCGTGTTCCTGCTCTCGGTGTTCCTCGTCGTGCAGTTCTTCCTGTCGCAGGAAGTCACCGGCAAGGACAAGGCGCTGGAGGCGCTCAACGCCAAGATCGCGCAGTTGAACGACCTGCTGTCGCTGGAAAAACTCACCGGATTGAACCTCAGCGACCAGCTCTCGCAGGCGCGCGCCGGATTGACATCGGTGGAAGCGGAGCGCGACCGCATCAAGGGCCTTTATGAGGGGCTCGCCGGCGCCGGCAACGACGCCCAGGGCCGTGCCAACGAACTCAACAAGGCGCTGGATTCCGAGAAGGCGGTGACGTCGCGCGCGCTGGCGCAGATCGAGGTGCTGAACCAGCAGATCAGCGCGCTGCGCCGGCAGCTCGCCGCGCTCGAAGAAGCGCTCGACGCCTCCGAAAAGCGCGACAAGGAATCGCAGGGCCGCATTGCCGATCTCGGCCAGCGCCTCAACGTGGCGCTGGCGCAGCGGGTGCAGGAACTGACGCGTTACCGTTCCGAGTTCTTCGGGCGGCTGCGTGCCATTCTCGGCAATCGGCCGGACGTCCGGATCGTCGGCGATCGCTTCGTGTTCCAATCCGAAGTGTTCTTCGACACCGGACAGGCCTTGCTGCTGCCCGAAGGCCGCGCCGAGCTCGACAAGCTTGCTTCCGCGCTGGTTGATCTCGACAAGCAGATCCCGAGCGAAATCGCCTGGGTGCTGCGGGTCGACGGCCACACCGACGTGCGGCCGATCATGAACAGCCCGGTGTTCAAGTCGAACTGGGAACTATCGTCGGCGCGCGCGATTTCGGTGGTGCAATATCTGGTCTCGCTCGGCGTCCCCGCGCAGCGGCTGGTCGCCGCAGGCTTTGCCGAATTCCAGCCGCTCGACACGGCGCCGACCGAGGAAGCCTACAAACGCAACCGCCGCATCGAGCTGAAGCTGACGGAACGGTAGTGGCGGCAGCCAATCCCGTCATTGCGAGGAGCCAACGGGTCGCGCGAATGCGCGCCCGATGACAGGCTCCGCGACGAAGCAATCCATTCTTTGTTTCCGAGGTGAGATGGATTGCTTCGCTGCGCTCGCAATGACGGAATGTAGAGCGCGCTCACCTTACGGAGATCAGATCCCTTACGGAGATCAGATCCCTTCGAACTGCAATCTGGCCAGCCTTGCATAGAGTCCATTGGCCGCCACCAGCGAGGCATGCGTGCCCTGTTCGACGATGCGGCCCTGGTCCATCACCATGATGCGGTCGCAGGACAGGACGGTCGCGAGCCGGTGCGCGATCACGAGCGTGGTGCGGTGGCGCATCAGTTCTTCGAGCGCGGTCTGCACCAGGGTCTCGCTTTCGGCATCGAGCGCCGAGGTTGCTTCATCGAGCAGCAACAGCGGGGCGTCGCGCAGGATGGCGCGGGCAATGGCGATGCGCTGGCGCTGGCCGCCCGACAGCGTCACGCCGCGCTCGCCAAGCTGCGCCTCGAAACCGTCAGGCAGGCGGCGAATGAATTCGGTGGCATGCGCCTGATCGGCCGCGCGTTCGACCTCGGCATCGCCGGCATCAGGCCGGCCGAAGCGGATGTTTTCACGGGCGCTTGCCGCGAACACCACCGAGTCCTGCGGCACCAGCGCGATGCGCGCGCGCACTTCGCGCGGATCGGCCGACCTGATCGGCACGTCATCGACCGAAATCGTTCCGCTGGCGGGATCGTAGAACCGCAACAGCAGATGAAACAGCGTGCTCTTGCCGGCGCCTGACGGGCCGACGATCGCGACCTTCTCTCCGGCCCGTACCGACAGCGAGACGTTGTCGATCGCCCGCACATCCGGGCGCGTCGGGTAGTTGAAGCTGACATTTTCAAACCTGACATCGCCGCGCGCCGGCGACGGCAGGGCGACCGGCGAGGTCGGCGCCGTGATCTGCGGCTTGACGCGCAGGATCTCGAACAACCGTTCGGCGGCGCCCGAGGCGGCCGAGACTTCACCCCACACCTCGCTGAGCTGGCCGAGGCCCGTCGCGGCGAACGCCGCATACAGCACGAACTGGCCGAGCCGGCCCGGGCTGATCGAACCGGTCAGCACGTCGTGCGAGCCGACCCACAGGATCACCACGACGCTGGAAAACACGATAAAGATGATGATCAGCGTCAGCACCGCGCGCGCCCGCGTCGAACTGCGCGCGGCGTCATAGGCCTGTTCGACCTCGCGGCCGAAGCGCGTCGCGGCCAGCCGCTCGCTGGTATAGGCCTGCACCGTCCTGATAGCGCCGACCAGCTCTGAGGCATAGGCGCTGGCGTCGGCCAGCGTGTCCTGCGCGTTGCGCGACAGCCGCCGCACCCAGCGTCCGAACGCGACCAGCGGAATCACGATCACCGGAATTGCCAGCAGCACGAACAGCGAAAGCTTCGGGCTCGTGATCACCATCATGGTGGTGGCGCCGATGAACAGCATCAGGTTGCGCAGCGCGATCGACACCGACGCGCCCACCGCCGACTTGATCTGGGTGGTGTCAGCCGTGAGCCGCGACACCAGTTCACCGCTGCGGGCGGAATCGAAGAACGAAGGCGACAGCGAGATCAGGTGCGCGAACACGTCGCGCCGCAGGTCAGCAACGATGCGCTCGCCGATCGTCATGACCAGATAGAACCGCGATGCGCTGGCGCAGGCCAGCACCGCAACGACCGCGATCATCACGCTGAAGTAGCTGTTGATCATCGCGATGCCTTCGGGGCTGAAGCCGAAGTCGATCATGCGCCGCACCGCGATCGGTACGACCAGGGTCGTCACCGCCGCGATGGTCAGCGAGATAAACGCCAATATCGCCCGCCCGCGATAGCGCGCGACGTAGGGCGCGAGCGCCAGCAGGGGACGCAGTTTTGCGCCGGTTTTGGCCGGCGACTGCGTGAGCTGGGTTTCGATGAAGGCCTCTTCCTCGAGCAGCGCGTCGCGCCGCGGCGGCACGCCGCCGGGTGGGTCTTCAAGCTGTTCGGCTGCGCTCATGAAAAGGGACCAGTTTCGATGCCCCCAGATAGGCCCCGGAAGCGGCGCTGGCAAATCCGGCAGATCGGCCAATCAGACGGCTCTGGCAGCTTGTTTTGGCGGCCTTGTTGCGTTATAGACCCGCCCAAATCCCGTACCCCTGACATTTCGAGACGGGCGCAGGCGCGCCGAAGGATATGCCATGAAAGCCGAAATTCACCCGAATTATCATACGATTACGGTCGTTATGACCGATGGTACGGAGTATCAGACCCGTTCCACCTGGGGCAAGGAAGGCGACAAGCTGAACCTCGACATCGACTCCAAGTCGCATCCGGCTTGGACCGGCGGCACCCAGCAGATGCTCGACCGCGGCGGCCGCGTGTCGCGCTTCCAGAAGAAGTTTTCGGGCTTCCTCAAGAAGGACTGAGGGTTTTTGCCCCTCGCCATTCGGCCCAGGAATGCAAAACGCCCCGGTTTCCCCGGGGCGTTTTTTGTTTTGCTATTCACTGCCGTCATTCCGGGGCGACGCGAAGCATCGAACCTCAGATGCGCAACTGCGCATCGGGGAATCTCGAGATTCCGGGTTCGCTTCGCGCCCCGGAATGACAGCCTGAAATGAATTACCGCTCGAAGGCCGCCTTCAGGCGATTGAGCTGCGGCACCAGCGGATTGCCGATCGGGGCGCGTTCGGCCGCCGGCGCATGGATCGAAGTGTCGAGCCGGCGCACCCGCGACTGCAGGTTCATCGAACGCTCGATCAGGTGCTGCAATTGCTGCGGCAGTTTGGCGATCATGTCTTCCGGGCCGGGATCGGCGGCGGAGAGCTTGACCTTGGTCTTTTCGCGGTTGGCCTGGGTCAGCGTCATCTCGCCTTCCTTGACCGCGCGATGCAGCAGCAGCCAGGAGGCGAGCTGCATCAGGCGGGTGGTCAGCCGCATGCTTTCGGTCGCATAGGTGAGACTGACGGAGCGTTCGAGCGCCTTGGCCTCAGCGCGGCCGTCACCGTCGAGATAGGCGGCGGTCTCCTCGACCAGATCCATGCCCTCGCGGAACAGGGTTCCGAATGCCGCCGAATTAGTCAGCCGCTCGCTGAAATGAACGAGCGCGGAATCGCTGTGCAGCCGGTCCGCCATAGTTAACGCCCTCACGCCACTGATACGCTGCCGGCTTTTCACGCCGCCGACTTATGATGAACAAATCATTGCGCTTGCGAGGGCGAGAGTCCAGCCGCAACCGGAAATATGGTTTCCAGCCGATGCGGAGACAAAAAAAGAGCCGCCGTTTCCGGCGGCTTTTGAAGTTGATAACAGGGAGGCGTCAAACAGAGTGGACAGGAGCCACTCGGTGTCCAAACGAGGACGACCACAGTCATAAACGAGAAAGCTTAATTGATCGTAAACGAACGATTTTCTTCAGGCTTTGTTTGCCATGTCGGCCATTGGCCTAGTTTGGGACACGCAGCATTCCTTGCACCATTCAACGCGAGGCGCTGCCCGGATTAGGCCATTGGCCACTTACTGTTCATCGCAGGTAAACCCCGGCGGGAACCGCTTCATATATGTCTGGTCGCAGCTTCGGTCGCACTGGCGCTTTTGCTGCCGGGCGAGGACCGGACACGATTTGTTGGATGGCAGTTCGGCGCACGCGGCAAGATTTTTCGCGAACGGCTTCTTGCAGCGCTGCGCCTTGCATTCGCCCGAGGTCATGTCGATCCCGACGCAGCTCGCCGGCGTCCGGGCATCGGCCGGCGCACTCAGTCCGGCAAACACAATACCCACGACCGCACCCATGACGAGCGCGCCAACGAGACGTCTTCCGCGCATTCCCATCCCGGCCCTCGGCTACGACTTGAAAAAACTGTTCGCCGCATCCTTGGACGCGCGCTTCTTGGCCATCGCCGCCTGCAGCCGTTCGATCTCGGAATTCATCAGCGCGATGCGCTCGGTCAATTCCTCGACCGACAGCAGCGACAGGTCCTGCCCGATCTCGTGGGTGATTTTCTTCCTCGGCTTGTCGTCATCCTCGATGGCCATGCGTTTCCTCCGTGCTCAGCGATCCGTTGAGGCGGTTGCCAGCCGCATGACGGCTGGCTAATCAGGGGCCGCCTTCAAAATTCCCGTATTTCGCAAGGACAAATCATGGAAAAGCTGCCCGCGCAAATGACCGTCGTCGGCATCAGCAAGCCCGGCGGCCCCGAAGTGCTGTTGCCGGAAACCCGCAGCGTTCCCCTGCCCGGCCCCGGCGAAATCCTGGTCAAGGTCGCCGCCGCCGGCGTCAACCGTCCCGACGTCGCGCAGCGGTCCGGCGCCTACCCGCCGCCGCCCGGCGCCAGCGACCTGCCCGGCCTCGAAATCGCGGGCGAAGTGGTTGCGCTCGGCGCCGGTGCGAGCAAGCACAAGCTCGGCGACAAGGTGATGTCGCTGGTGGCCGGTGGCGGCTACGCGCAATATTGCATCGCGCAAGACGCGCAGGCGATGAGCGTGCCGCCTGTCCTGTCGATGCAGGAAGCTGGTGCTATTCCGGAAACGCTGATGACGGTCTGGCACAATGTGTTCGAGCGCGGCGCGCTGAAGCCCGGCGAAACGCTGCTGATCCACGGTGGCTCGTCCGGCATCGGCACCATGGCGATCCAGCTCGCCAAGGCCTTTGGTTCCAAGGTAATCGTCACCGTCGGCGGCCAGGACAAGGTCGATGCCTGCCTGAAGCTCGGCGCCGACCGCGCCATCAACTACAAGACCGAGGACTTCGTCGCCGAGGTCAAGGCCGCGACCGATGGCGCGGGCGCCAACGTCATCCTCGACATGGTTGCCGGCGACTACGTCGATCGCAACTATGATGCCGCCGCGATCGACGGCCGTATCGTGCAGATCGCAACGCTCAGCGGGCCCAAGGTCACCGTCAACATCGCCAAGGTCATGGTGAAGCGGCTGACCCACACCGGCTCCACCCTGCGTCCCCGTACTAATGCGGATAAGGCGGCGATGGTCGCGGCGATCGAGGCCAAAGTGATGCCCCTGATGCGCGAAGGGCGGGTAAAGCCGCTGATGGACAGCACATTCCCGCTGGAAAAGGCCGCGGATGCACACCGGCGGATGGAGACCAGCGCACATATTGGCAAAATTGTGTTGGCGGTTTAACGCTCCGGACCGAAGCGAAGGCGGAAACCCTTTGATTTCCTTCGCTTTCATGTCATTTATCGCGGCAACGTCGGGCCGTTCGCGCCCCAAGGGTTTGTCGACCGGTTCGTTGATCGCGGAGTACTGAAATTGCGTCTGATCAGGTGCCTTGCGCTGCTCGCGCTGGGCCTCATGATTGTTGCGTACGCGCCGCCAGCGCGCGCCATTGACGCTGTCAGCGTCCGCAGTGACGCGCCTGCCATCGACCTCACCGCGGTGCTCGATCACCAGCGCAGCGATGCCGACCGCATCCAGGTTTCGACCGCGCCCGGCACCGACGGCATCGTCCGCCGCATCGAGGTGCGCGCCCGTGAAGGCGGCCAGAACTGGGTGGTGTTCGCGCTCGCCAACAACACCGACGACCAGCTCGACCGCCTGATCGTTGCCCCGCACTACCGCATCGTGTCGTCGGGCCTGCTGTGGCCCGATCTCGGCCTGTCGCGCATCGCCACCATCACGCCCTCGACCGGCGACCGGCCCGAGCGCCAGGAAAGCGCCACCGCCGACATCTTCCGCATCACGCTCGATCCCGGCGCCGTCGTCACCTTCGTCGCGGAACTGCGCACCGACAAGCTGCCGCAGCTCTATCTGTGGGAACCGGACGCCTACAAGGACAAGGTCAACTCGTTCACGCTCTACCAGGGCATCGTGATCGGGATCTCCGGCCTTCTGGCCCTCGTGCTCACCATTCTGTTCGTGGTCAAGGGCAGCATCATGTTCCCGGCCGCTGCCGCGCTGGCCTGGGCGGTGCTGGTCTATATCGGCGTCGATTTCGGCTTCTGGGGCAAGGTTCTGGACATGCAGAACAACGCCGAGCGCGTCTGGCGCGCGGCGGGTGAAGCGATCCTGGCGGCGACGCTGCTGGTGTTCCTGTTCGCCTATCTCAATCTCAGCCGCTGGCATGTGCGCTATTCCCACATCACCGTCGGCTGGCTGACCTTCCTCGGATCCTTGGTGGCGCTGGCGCTGTTCGATCCGGCGGTTGCTTCCGGCATCGCGCGGATGTCGCTGGTCATGATCGCCTTCGCGGGCTTTGCGCTGATCGTCTATCTCTCCACGCACGGTTTTGACCGCGCGGTGCTGTTGATCCCGACCTGGTTCCTGCTGGTGGTCTGGGTGGTCGCGGCCGGCATGGCGGTGGCAGGAAACGTCACCAACGACATCGTCGGCCCGGCGCTGCTCGGCGGCCTCGTGCTGATCGTGATGCTGATCGGATTTACGGTGATGCAGCACGCCTTTGCCGGCGGCGGCGCCACCACCGGCGTGGTCTCCGACGTCGAGCGCCGCGCGCTGGCGCTGACCGGTTCCGGCGATTTGATCTGGGACTGGGACGTCTCCGCCGACAAGGTGTTCACCAGCCCCGAGACCGAAAGCCTGCTCGGCCTCAAACGCGGCACGCTGGAAGGCCCGGCCGCCAAATGGCTCGAGGTGCTGCATCCGCTCGACCAGGACCGTTTCCGCGCCGCCCTCGACAGCGTGCTCGACCAGCGCCGCGGGCGGCTGGTGCAGGATTTCCGCCTTCGTACCCCCGACGGCCACTTCATGTGGTTCGCGCTGAAAGCGCGCCCGGTGGTCGGCTCCGACGGCGAAGTTTCCCGAGTTGTCGGCACGCTGACCGATGTCACCGAGCAGAAGAATGCCGAGGAGCGCATGCTGCATGACAGCGTGCATGACAACCTCACCGGCCTGCCGAACCGCAAATTGTTCATCGACCGCCTCGGCGCGGTGGCGAATTTCGCCAAGACCATGCCGAACCTGCGCCCGACGCTGATGGTGATCGATCTCGACCGCTTCAAACAGGTCAATGATTCCGTCGGCATCGCCGTCGGCGACTCGATCCTGCTGACGCTGGCGCGGCGGCTGACCCGTATCCTTAAACCCCAGGACACGCTGGCGCGGCTCGCCGGCGACCAGTTCGGCCTGATCCTGATGTCGGAACAGGATTCGGCGCGCATCACCGCCTTCGCCGAGACCATCCGCAAGACCATCCGCGCGCCGATCGCCTTCAACGACCGCGAGATTTTTCTCACTGCCTCGATTGGGTTGGCGTTGAGCGATCCGCAGACGCAGCTGTCCGACGAGATCATCAAGGATGCCGAGCTGGCGATGTATCATTCCAAGCGCATCGGCGGCGACCGCATCGACGTCTACAAGCCGGCGATGCGCGCCCGCAAGACCGACCGGCTGACGCTGGAAAGCGAATTGCGCCGCGCCATCGAGCGCCAGGAAATCACGATCCTCTACCAGCCGATCGTGCGGCTGGAGGATCGCTCGATCGCCGGCTTCGAGGCCCTCGCCCGCTGGGATCATCCCAAACTCGGGCGGATGTCGCCGTCGGAATTCATTTCGATTGCCGAAGAGATCGGCCTGATCGTCGATCTCGGCATGTTCGTGATGGACCAGACGGCGAAGCAGCTCGCGGTGTGGCAGCGCGCGATGCGCTCGCGCGAGCCGATCTTCGCCAGCGTCAACGTCTCCTCGCGGCAATTGCTGCGCCACGACCTGATCCACGACATCCGCACCGTGCTGTCGCGCTCGTCGGTGGCGCGCGGCACGCTGAAGCTCGAACTGACCGAGTCGCTGGTCATGGAGAACCCGGAACACGCGGCGCAGATGCTGACGCGGATCCGCGAGCTCGGCACCGGATTGTCGCTCGACGATTTCGGCACCGGCCATTCCTCGCTGGCCTATCTGCAGCGCTTCCCGTTCGACACCATCAAGATCGACCAGTCGTTCGTGCGCACCACCAGCCGCGGCACCCGTCCGGTGATCCTGAAATCGATCATCGCGCTCGCCCACGACCTCGGCATGGACGTGGTCGCCGAAGGCGCGGAGACGGACTCCGATGCGGTCGAGCTCTATCAATTGGGCTGCGAATACGCGCAAGGTTTTGCCTTCGGCGAGCCGATGGACGCGGATGCGGCGATGCGGCTGCTGACCGAAGAGCGGCTCGAAGCGGCGAGCTGATTTCTCGCGTCGCCGCGAAGCGCACAACTCTCTCCGTCGTCCCGGCGAACGCCGGGACCCATACCCACCAGCGATAGTTGTTTTGCACGCTGGTCGTCATCTTCCTTTTTCAATCACAGGGGCCGCAGCGTATGGGTCCCGGCCTTCGCCGGGACGACAAGAATTATTCTCGCGACGCATTGCGCCCGAGCTTTGCCAGAAATTCCGTGCCCCCGATAATGAAAGGGCGCAGGGAAGACCGGGTGCGCGCTGCACCCGCGGTCTCGCGTGCGGTTTGCACAAAACAAAGTGCACACGAGC
>NZ_JAFCLR010000046.1:0-61178 GCF_018131065.1 Bradyrhizobium sp. AUGA SZCCT0431
CAGCCTTCATGCCAAACGAATGTGCCAACTACTTCGAAAACGCCGGATACGCCTCAACCTAAATTCATCCCGCTCTAGCCATTTGTTTGAGCATGATCTCCGCGCAAACGCTGCGCGTTTGTCGCGAGGGAAAACCGGTTCCCACTTTTCCGGATCATGCTCTAGCGCTTCGTGGCGCGCTCCAGGAACTGTACCAAGGCGGCACGGTCCTGTTCGGAGCCGATGCGCTGCTCGGGCATCTTGGTGCCCGGCGTGTAGGCCGCAGGCCCGACCTCGAACAATCTGGAAACCGTCTCCGGCGTCCAGACGATATCGAGCCGCTTGAGCGCGTCGGAAAAATCATACCCCGGCAAGGTCGCGATGCGCCGGCCGAACAGGCCGGCCAGCGTCGGCCCTGCCCGGTTGGCCTGATCAGCGCCGAGCGTGTGGCAGGCGACGCAGGCACGAAAAATATCCGCGCCGCGGTCGCCGGCATACGCGGCCAGCGGGTCTGCCGTGTGTTCAAACAGCAAGGGATCGACGGGATCTCCGGTCACCGCGTTCCAGCGGCGGATGGTGCTATCAGCACCGCCGGTGAGCAGCGTGCGACTGTCAGGCAGAAACGCCACCGACCAGACCGGCAGCCCCGGACCTACCAATGTGTGCGCGAGATTGCGCGTCTTGCGATCGATCACCGCGACCGCGCCGCCAATACCGGCGGCCGCGACCCACGCACCGTCGGGCGAGATCGCCATCGAGATCACGGGCCTGGGCCCGGCTTCAACCTCACCCGCGTGCGCACCGTCGCTGCCCAGAAAATACAGTCTGCCGTCGGCGCCTCCGGCCGCGATTTCGCCATCACGGCCAATCGCGACGGCGTTGAGCGGGGTCGGCATCGCAATGACCGATGGCGGCGACGTGCCCGCCAGCGGCCAGATGCGAACGCTCTGATCATAGCTGACGCTGACCAGCGTCCGGCCGTCGGGCGCGAAGGCGACGCCGTTGACGTTCTGGCTATGCCCTTCCAGCACGCGCGGCGCGCCGCCAGCGAGCGGCCACAGGCGCACCGTTTGATCCCAAGACACGGAGGCCAATGTTGCGCCATCGGGAGAAACCGCAAGGGCTGAGATCGGCGCGGTATGGCCTTCCAGAACTGCGTCGGGCCGGGTGTTGCCGGGGGTCCAGATCGCAATGCGGCCGTCGGCACCCGCCGTCGCGGCCCGACCATCCCGGAGCAACGCCACCGCATTGACGGCGTCGGCGTGGAAACGAAGCACCTGCTCGGCCGCATTTGATGTCAGCGACCAGCGGATCGCGGTTGAATCGAAGCTGCCTGAAATGGCGCTCGCACCATCGGGCGAAATCGCCAAGGCCCGCACCGGCCCGCCATGGCCGCGCAACTGCGCGTGAGCGGCGCTGGTTTCAAGAGCCGGCAGGACCAGCAAAGCGGTCCAGATCAGCGCTACGAGGCGGCGGATGGTGTGAGCACGGAGCATTCGCGGCGATCGTTTCGTCCGTTCGTGTCGCCGTCAAGGCAGAGAGAGAAGGCTGTTCTTTGTTTTGACGCGTTTACTTTACGCGAACCGGTACCCACTTCGCTCGAAAACGCTATCAGCGCATGCCCGGTTTGTCGCGGTCGAGGGCCTTGGCCTGGAGTTCGTCGAGATAATCCTGAAAACGCCGCTCGGCGTTGATGCCGAGATCGTGCAGGAACGCCCAGGAGTAGATGCCGGTATTGTGCATGTCGTCGAAGCCGAGCCGCACGGCGTAATTGCCGACGGGATCGACGGAGAGAATGGTCACGTTGCGCTTGCCGCCGACCGTCTTGCGTTGCGCTTCGGAATGCCCCTGCACCTCGGCGGACGGACTGGTCACCCGGAGCAGTTCGGCCGACAGGTTGAAATCCGCACCGTCGTCAAAGGTGACGTGAAGGGCGCGGCGGTCCTTCACCAGCCGGATTTCCACCGGCCACGCCGCAACTGCCTTAACTTCCTTGGGCGCGTTCAACATCCGAACCAAAAATCAGTTCGGCCCGATCAGATTTTTACCGGGATCGCCGACCCTCGCCCCGGTGGTGGTGTAGGCAACCGAACTCGATTGCTGAATGGTGTCGAGCACGGACGACACACAGAACGCGGCGATCGCCGCAAACGCCAGGGCCGCCAGAAAGCTCTTCATCGTATTTCCCTCGAACTGCTCTGTACTCGCATCGTCATTCGGCCGCCACGGCGTGCGTGCCATCTCCCGACGGCGCGCGGCCCTTGGCCTGCTCTTCCGCGACCCAGAGCGCGTGATGCTCCTTGGCCCAGTTGAGATCGACCTCGCCGGTGCCCATCGCATCGAACGCGCCCTCCATCCCGACCGAACCGATATAGATGTGGGCCAGCATGGCCGCGATGAAGAGCATCGCGATCACGGCGTGGATCACCGTCCAGAACTGCAACGCCGTGACATTGCCCGGAAGATAGGGGAACAGCAGGTACCAGCCCGACACCGACATCAGCACGCCGCCGATGATCACGATCCAGAAAATGCCTTTCTGTCCGGCATTGAAGCGTTTGGCCGGCGGATGTTTGCCGTTGGGCAGGATGCCGCCGCCCTGTTTCAGCCATTGCCAGTCAAGCTTCCCGGGAATGTTATCCTTGATCCAGATCAGGAACATGATCGCGAGGCCAAGCATGAACGGAAACGCCAGATAATCGTGCGCGATTTTGGCCCAGCCCGACATCGTCGCAAATGCCTGGGCGCCGAACAGCGGCATGATCAGGACCCGCCCGAAGCTGATGTTGAGGCCCGACAGCGCCAGCACGATGAAGCAGCTCGCCGTCAGCCAATGGGTGAAGCGTTCGAAGCTCGCAAAACGCAGGATCTTGGTGCCGGAAAAACCGTGGTCGACGCGAATCCGGCCGCGCACCATCAGGAAGATCGCCAGCAGCACGATCATTCCAAGGATGGCGACGCCGCCGATGATCGGCAGCTTGCTGCGTTGAAAATCGCGCCAGTCCCGGCCCGCGGGCTGGATCAGGCTGGAGGCCATGGTATCCGGGATCGATATCCGCCCGGTGATCTTGTCGCCCTCCTTCAGCGCGTTCAGGAGTTTGTCTTCCTGAACCGCTTCGGCGGTCGGCTTGAACGTCAGCTGCGCGGCAGCGGGATGCGCGAACACAAACAGCAGCGCGATGGCGGCGCATAGCGCCCGGAGGTGTGAAAGAGAGCTTGGCATAGGCCCGTGACCTTCCCGTTTCTCGTGACATGTTTGCCGCCGCGCGCCGCGCGACGGCCAAGGCATCAGCCGGTCGGTGAATCCGCGTAAGCCGTTTTCCAGCCCCACATGCCCGAACCGTAACCGCGCTTCATCACGCGCTCCTTGTAGATTTCGGCGATGATGGCGCCGTCGCCCGCGAGCAGCGACTTGGTCGAGCACATCTCGGCGCAAATCGGCAGCTTGCCTTCGGCCAGGCGATTGGCGCCGTATTTGGCGTATTCGGCCGGGCTGGAGTCCGCTTCCGGCCCGCCTGCGCAATAGGTGCACTTGTCCATCTTGCCGCGCGAGCCGAAATTGCCGACCTTCGGATATTGCGGCGCGCCGAACGGGCACGCGTAGAAGCAGTAGCCGCAGCCGATGCACAGGTCCTTGGAGTGGAGCACCACGCCGTCGGCGGTGGTGTAGAAGCACGACACCGGACAGACCGCGGCGCATGGCGCATCGGTGCAATGCATGCAGGCCATCGACACCGAGCGTTCGCCGGGCTTGCCGTCATTGATGGTGACGACGCGGCGGCGATTGATGCCCCACGGCACTTCATGTTCGTTCTTGCAGGCCGTCACGCAGGCATTGCATTCAATGCAACGGTCGGCATCACAGAGAAATTTGACGCGAGCCATGATCTATTCTCCCCTCACGCCGATTGAATCTGGCACAGGGTCACCTTGCCCTCGTGCATACCGGTGACCGGATCGTAGCCGTAGCTTGTGATCGCGTTCACGCTTTCGCCGAGCACGATCGGATCGCTGCCCTTCGGATATTTGCTGCGCTGGTCGACACCCTGGAACCAGCCCGAGAAGTGGAACGGCATGAACGCGACGCCCTTGCCGACGCGGTCGGTGACGAGCGCCTTGACGCGCGCCTTCGAGCTGTTTTCCGGGCCGTAGACCCAGACCCAGCCGCCGTCCTTGATGCCGCGCTCGGCAGCATCTGATGTGTTGACCTCGACGAACATGTCCTGCTGCAACTCGGCCAGCCAGCGGTTCGAGCGGGTTTCCTCGCCGCCGCCTTCATACTCGACCAGACGACCTGACGTGAGGATGATCGGGAATTGCTTGGCAAGCCCCTTGTCCACCGCCGCCTTCTGAATCGAGAAACCGAGATTGGCCATGCGGAACTGACGGCCGTCCGGACGCGTCGGGTATTTGGCGACGAGTTCGGGGCGAGAGGTGTAGATCGGCTCGCGATGGACCGGCACGGGGTCGGGCAGATTCCACGCCACCGCGCGGGCCTTGCCGTTGCCATAGGCCATCACGCCATGCTCGAGCGTGACGCGGATGATGCCACCCGAAAGATCGACCGCCCAGCCGACGCCGTCGGGATTGTTGCCGCCGATCTTGTTGATGGTGGCCAGCTCCGCTTCGGTGAGGTCCTTGTCCCAGCCGAGCTTCTTCAGCACGCCGTAGGTGAACTCCGGATAGCCGTCGGTGAGTTCCGAGCCCTTGCTATAAGAGCCTTCGGACAGCATGTTGACGCTCTTCACCGAACCGTCCGGCTGCTTCTCTTCATAGACCACGCCGAACCGCGCCCGGAACGTCCCGCCGCCATCCTTCACATGAAGGTTGGTGTTGTAGAGCGTGTGCGTTCCCGGGTGCCTGATCTGCGGCGTGCCCCAGCACGGCCACGGCAGACCGTAGTAATCGCCGCCGATTTCAGGCTCGTCAGCCTTGGCGCGCAACGTCACCAGGTCGAACTTGCCCTGGTTCTTCATGTGCGCCTTCAGCCGCTCCGGCGACTGGCCGGAATAGCCGGTCGAGAATCCGCCGCGGTTGATTTCGCGCAGCAGCTCTTCCGGCGACGGCCGGTTGTTTTCCACCTTGAGGTTCTTGAACATCGGATCGGCGAAGCCGAGCTTCTTGGAAAGCAGGTAGATGATCTCGTAGTCGTCCTTCGATTCGAAGATCGGCTTGACGATCTGCTCGCCCCACTGCAGCGAGCGGTTGGAAGCCGTGCGCGAGCCCGAAGTCTCGAACTGGGTGCAGGCCGGCAAGAGATAGGTGCCGTTCTTGCGCTCGGAGATCGCGGCGAATGTGGTCGGATGCGGATCGGCGACGACGAGCAATTCGAGTTTTTCGAGGCCCTTCACCATCTCCGTCATGCGCGGCACGGTATTGCCGCCGTGCCCCATGATCACCACGCCCTTCACGCTGTCGCGTTGATCGACGTCGTCGGGATTGGCGAGCGTCGCATCGAACCAGCGGGTCCACGGGATACCTGGCAGTTCCATGTTCTGCTTGCGGGTACGGGCCGGACGGCCGGCCTTGGCCGGCACTTCGTCGAAGCGGGACTGGAAGTAATCATAATCGACTTCCCATACACGCGCCCAGTGTTTCCAGGCACCTTCGACCAGACCGTAATAGAGCGGCAACGACGTGATATCGAGACCGATGTCGGTCGCACCCTGTACGTTGCAGTGGCCGCGGAAGATGTTGGCGCCGCCACCGAAGGTGCCGACATTGCCGGTCGCCAGCAGCAGGTTGCAATACGCCCGGACGTTGGCGGTGCCGACCGTGTGCTGAGTGCCGCCCATGCACCAGATGAAGGTCGATGGCCGCTGCTTGGCAAAGGTCTCGGCGACCTTCTTCAGTTGCTCGCCGGGTATCCCCGACACGCGCTCGACCTCTTCCGGCGTCCACTTGGCGACTTCAGCGCGGATCTGGTCCATGCCGTAGACGCGCTGCTTGATGAATTCCTTGTCTTCCCAGCCATTGTTGAAGATGTGGTGCAGCATGCCCCAGATCACCGCGATGTCGGTGCCGCCACGGAACCGGACATATTCGGTGGCGTGGGCTGCGGTGCGCGTGAAGCGCGGATCGAGCACGAACACGTTGGCGCGGTTGATTTCCTTGCCGGTGAGGACGTGCTGCAGCGACACCGGGTGCGCTTCGGCGGCATTCGATCCCATGAAGACGATGGTCTTCGAGTTTCTGATGTCGTTGTAGGAGTTGGTCATCGCGCCGTAGCCCCAGGTGTTGGCAACACCCGCGACCGTGGTCGAGTGACAGATGCGCGCCTGGTGATCGATCGAGTTGGTGCCCCAGAACGCCGCGAACTTGCGGAACAGGTAGCCGCCTTCATTGGAGAATTTCGCGGAACCCAGCAGATAGACCGAGTCGGCACCGGACTTGGCACGGATCTCGAGCATCTTGTCGCCGATCTCGTTGATGGCCTGATCCCACGACACTTTCTGCCATTCGCCATTGACCAGCTTCATCGGATATTTCAGGCGGCGGTCGCCATGCACCAGCTCGCGCACCGACGCGCCCTTGGCGCAATGCGATCCGCGGTTGAGCGGACTGTCCCAAGCTGGCTCCTGGCCGACCCAGACGCCGTTCTGGACTTCGGCGATCACGGTGCAGCCGACCGAGCAATGCGTGCAGATATTCTTTCTGATTTCCGTCGGCGCGCCGACCTTCTCCGGTCCCGCCTGCGCCTTGCGCACCGAGCCGAGCGGCATCAAACCAAGTGCCGCGCCCGCGCCTGCGGCGAGGCCCGACCGACGCAGGAACGTGCGGCGGTCGAGAACTCCCGAAGCCAGGCCGGCGGCGATACCTTGCAAACGCGCCTTGCCTGCGGATCCGTCTTTTCGCTTCATCAACATGTGCGTGGTCCCATCAATAGCGGTTGACGCGGTAGAAATTCTTGACGTGATCGGTTTCCTTGTACCGGGCCTTGACGCGCTCGGCCTGCGGCTCGTCCGCGACCGCCTCGCCGCCCGCCAGCGGCACGACGGCTGCTGCAGCGACTGCCGATCCGCCCATCATGAACAACCGGCGGCGATCGAGCCCCTTGGCATCGAGCGGCTTGTCGGCCGGCGCCTTGTCGGATGGTTTGCTCATCGCGGTCTCCTCCACTTCAAACTTCGATTGCCTTTGCGCGTCACTCGGACAGCGTGAAGGCCTCGGCTTCCAGTTCCATAAACACGCGGCCGACGCGGCCGACGGCACGATAGAATTTGGCGGTCCCGGACATCTCCAGATCGGCGAACATCCGCGCCGCCCACGGCTTGAGATGCCGGTCGAAGAAGCGCGCCTGTTCGGCGAATTGAGCCTCAAAGTCGCCACGCGCCAGTCCTGCCATCACCTCAAGAAGAATCGCGATGTGATCTTCCGGCTCGCGCGAAGGGCCCGCACGCTCGATGCCGAGCAGGTCCAGATCTTCGCGCACACGCGCCAGCGGGCGCTCGTGCAGGAAGCCGGTCAGGTAATAGGAGGCATAGGGCAGCAGCTCGCCGCGCCCGAGCCCGATGAACAGATCGAAGAATTCCTTGCTGGCGGCGCGGTCGTCCACAGCTGACGCGGCCGCGGCGAGTTCGAGATGCGCCATGCCGAGATCGGAGGCGTCGCCCTTCAGTTGCGCGACGCGCGCGAGCGTGCCCGCGTCCGGCGCCTTGCCGAGCAGCAGTGACAGCAAGCCGTATTCCGCGGCTCGCAGCTGATCGATCTCGTCGATTTCCGGTTTCGCTGACACGTTGGATGACACCTGAGCCTCGGATGATCCGTAGAGATCGGGGCGAAGCACGGAGCGCTCGACGCGCGTCAAAGCCTCGACCGCGAGAACCCGCTCGGCGGGAATCCGCGACCATGATGAAACCGAAGGCTGCGCAATACCGATCGCTCGCGCTAACGACGCGACGCCACCCGCTGCCCTGATTGCCTGTTCCAGTCCGGCGTCACGCATGGTGAACCCGACTTCTCCCCAGCCTCACGCCCAGTGTCCCGTGTCCCGTGTCCGATGCCTCTTAATCGGGCATACAAATTAGAACTGGAATTATTCCAGTCCTAAATTTGTATCATAGGCTTTGCCTATGTCTCGAAAACTTTTGTCTAAACAAGAGGTTTTGCCGAGCCATGGCGTCGCACCGGCTGTTGCGGTGCAGCAGAACCGGAGGCCTGGGAGATCGATTCCTGCCCTGGTTCGAGGCTGGCTCCCGCGTCGTCCCTCACCGGATTCGGCTCGATCGGCGCCGGCTGGCCGCTCAATCGCAGCGGTTGTTCCGGCAGGTCCGGCTTCTGGCCGGAAGATTCAGGGTCGTTCGCGATCTCCGTCGGGACCTCGGCGGCAACCGGCGGCTCGGCCGGCGTTTCGCCGGTGCCCATGATCTGGGTGACCATCCGTGCGATATCGATGCCCGCGCCGAGTTCGCTGTTGCCCGGCACGCCGCCCGGCGTGTTCCAGTCATAGGCGTAGTCGAGCGCGGGATTGACGTAGTTGCGGATCGCGGGATCCAGCGCCCAGGATTTTCTCAAAGCCGCATTGCGCAAGTGTTCGGGAACGCCCTTGCGCAGAAAGCCGGTGATGTCCGTCTCCGACGTCAATTCTTCGAGCGATGGCAGACTGGAGAGATCGAACTCCGGCGCAGCCTCGGCCTCGGTCGCCGGAGCAGCAGCGACTTCGGCATCGGCATCGGGCGCTTCGCGCTCGGGCTGCTTGGCCTCCTGCTTGCGCTGCGACCATCGCGCCAAAAAGCCCTTGTCGTCGTCCTGGTCCGAACCACTCATGCGCGCCCTGTCCCTTCGTCCGGGCCGCGATCCTTTGGACCAGGCGGGCGGTCACCGCCGGCACGATCGCGCTTGCGTTTGTGGAACACCCGCTCGACATGAAACTCATCGACAAAGGCGGCGATCCAGGCCGCGATCTCCGGAGACATCGGAACCGTGCCGATGACGTCGCAACCGCTTTCGAAGATCGCCTCCCCTTCGGTCGGATCAGCCGTGACTTTTGTCAACTCGAGTTCGGATCCGCCGGCCTGCCGCCGCAGCGCGACCCAGATGCGCGGTTCGCCGTCGGCGAGATTGTCGCGGTAATTGGCGGTGTCGGAACTGAACAGGTCGATGCTGGCGGCGCCTGCGTAATACATCGTCGCATCCGGTTCAGTGGACAGCACGGTCCATGGCGCGGTTGCCGGCACCTCGTCGAGCACCATCGCCGGCGACCAGACATGATCGATCCATGGATTATCGACGGCGCTTCGCCGCACCACCACACCCACTTCGCGGGATGCCTCGGTCATCGCCATGCGCGATCCTCCGTGCACCGGCCGATCATGCCACATTCGCCTTTGGCGCGAGCGGCAGCCCGGCGACCAGATTTTGCGGCTTCAGGCGCACGACCTTGTCCGCGCCCATCGCCAGGATAAGGTAAACCGGTTTGCTGCCGACGCGTTCATCCACCAGCCGCGTATCCGCGATGGTCAGGCGCATCAGCGCGACGATTCGCTCGGCGGCGTTGGCGTCGACCCCAGTGCCGTTCCACAGCGCATTGCCGATTTTAGTGCCCTCGCTGTCGAGACCGACAAACCAGCGCCAGTCGCGGTCTTCGATACTGGGAACCGTCTCGACGCTGACGGCAACGCCGAGCAGATGGGCGATCCATCGTTCGATCACCCGGCAAAGCCCGGCGCGCGCCTTCGGATTGCCACCGATGTTCATGACCATCGCATGCGCATCCGAACGCGACCAATAGGTCCAGGCGTTCTCGTCGTCCATCACATCCATCTCGCCGAACGCCTTTGGCGGCGCCAGCATCGCCGTGAGCGGCGACGCATGCAGGTCATGTTCGGCCTGTTGCTGCGCCTCGACGATTTCGGCGTCCGCAAGCAGCAGCGTGCCCTCGTGCAACGCCGCCTGCTGGCCGCGATAGAACAGTTCGGCCGCGCGCAGCATATAAGGATCGTCGCAGCCCTCGAGCGCGTTGCGCAGGATCAGATGGCAAAGCTGCGACACGAAGATCGGCGGCAGGTCGCCGGCGCCATTGCGGGCCAGGTTGATATAGACCGCCTCGAGTGACGGAGCCGCGACCAGCCGGTCGCGAAAATTCATCATAAAGGTCCAGTTCTCGCGCGCATCGGGATCGGCGAGCGCGGCGATCTCGGCTTTCGAAACCGAACGGAGCGGATCGGCCAACAGGCCCGCGTGCAGGTTCCGCTCGGCCTCGCAGGCGTCCTCCGGCGGCATCAATTCGGGCCGCGCCAGATAGGCCATGATCAGTTCGGGCGTCGCGATCAACCCGCCGTGATCGGCGCGCCGCGTCAGATGATGGCCGGACGCTACCCAGAATTCTCTCATTTGCGATTTCCGGTTTTCTGTTCAGTTCCCATCAATCCCAGCAGATCGACCTCCTCGGCGGGTTCATCGTCGCCTTCGACCTCATGAAAGGTAAAGGCGCTGGCATGCGCGTGCAACCGGTCGGCATCGCCTGCGGCTTCGCGCGGCTTGAGGGTGCGAAAGCGCTCGCGGATTTCACCATCCTCGATGCTGCGTTGCACGGCGAGCAAGGTCTGCGCCGGGTGATCGCACAGCGAGGCCGCAAACGCGACCTCTTCTTCGGCGGCGCCGCGCGCGGCTTTAAGATCCGGCGCGCCGAATTTTTCCAGCAATTGCGCTGCAAGCCGATCGACCGCGGCTTGCCGCTCCGCTTCCGTCGCCTCGGTCACGATCGCAAGCGTCGACCAGCCCAGACTTTCGATCCCGAGAAATCCGGAACGCAGCGCCACGCGCCGCTTCTGCGCCAGCGCCGCCGGATCCTGGTTCCAGAACACGAACGCGCCGGAAACCGCCCATTCCCCGGGTTCCGCGGCACGCTCGAATACGAACGTGTCCGATGGGTCGAGCCTGATGGTTCGCGGCAGCTTCAGCATGTCAGCCTCATCCGAACTTCGGACCGCGCGATTGCGGATCATACCAGTCCGCTTTCGCCAGCGCATCCACGAGGCTGGATCGATCGGGCGGCCCGCTGCCGGCGGGCAGTTTGACCAGCAGATCGCCATTGACGTCGATGGCCCTGATCTCACCGGCCTTGCGCCTCGGAAGCCGCTCCAGATAATCCCTGGCGATGGCGTCAAAACCGCGCTCGTTCCAGCGGTCGAACGCGGTCATCAGATGGCGGGCGAAGCTGCCGATGATCGCGTCGGTATCGACCATCTCAAAGCCCGCGCCCAGCATCGAGACGCCGGCCGCGGCCTGCACCTCGTCGAGATGCACCATGTCGGCGGCGCGCAGGATCACGCCGAATACCAGCCAGTTTGGCACGTCAGTCTCCGCGCACTCGGCGGGCCAGCCAAGCCGCGCGCCGCCCAGCAATCCGGCGTCGAACCTGATTGCATCAGGCCAGGCGAAACTTACATCCCGTTCGGGCGGGCAATGGGCCGCGATGGCGTCCGCCAGCGCGTTCATGCCGGCGAACAACGCCCGGCGCGCCGAGTTCAAGGGTTCGTCGGGTTCGAGCACCACGGCGAATTCGACCAGGTCGTAGCGCCGCACCCAGACCAGCGTTCCGGCACCCGCTTCGGCCGCGATTTCGCATCCATGGGCAAACGCATCGCCTAGTTCGCGTAACGCGACCAAAGTATAACCGGGGGGCAGATCGGGTGCCTGATCCACTTCCCCGCGCCGCGACATCATCGAAAGGCTCATCCTGCGTTGCTGTGCTAAATTGCTTTGCAATCCGCCCGTGTATGCTATCCCCCTTGGGTTCGCAACGCGAGCGGAACCAGAAAACGAACCGTGATATGCGCGCCGGTTCAGGAAGTTAACGATGGCTACGGTGGCGTCTCATCTTCTGATTTGCAGTTGCGAGAAGACCATGCCGCTCGACGTGGCGGCGATCAACCGTGGCTGCGCCGGAAAGATCACGCAAGCCAACCAGCTCTGCGGCCTAGAACTCGACCGGTTCAAGCAAGCGCTTGCCGACGGCGCGCCGATCACGGTGGCCTGCACGCAGGAAGCGCCGCTGTTCCGCGAAGTCGCCGAAGATTTCCCGCAAGCCCAGCTCACCTTTGCCAACATCCGCGAAGCCGGCGGCTGGTCGAATGATGCGGCGGCGGCCGGTCCGAAAGCTGCGGCCCTGATCGCGGCCGCGCAGGAAGACATGCCGCCGATTTCGCTGGTGACGCTGGAGAGCAGCGGCGTCGCGCTGATCTATGGACGCGACGAAGTCGCCATCGAAGCCGCGCAGCGCCTCGCCGAGCGTCTCGATATCACCGTGCTGCTCAGCAAGCCCGGCGACGTCGTCCCGCGCCGAAGCAACGAGTTTCCGGTGCTCAAGGGCACGATCCGCAACGCGCGCGGTCATCTTGGCGCGTTTGAGCTTGGGATCGACGACTACGCACTGCCGCTGCCGTCTTCGCGCGCCAAGCTCGTGTTCGGTCCCGCACGCAATGGCGCGACGTCGACCTGCGATTTGATCCTCGATCTCAGCGGCGGTGCGCCGCTGTTTCCCGCGCACGAACTGCGTCCGGGATATCTGCGCGCCGATCCGCGCGACCGCGCCGCCGTCGAGCGCGCGATTGCGGATGCGGGCAATCTGGTCGGCACTTTCGACAAGCCGCGCTTCATTCAATTCGAGGAAGCGCTGTGCGCCCATTCACGCTCCGGCATTACCGGATGCACGCGCTGCCTTGATCTTTGTCCGACCGGCGCGATCACGCCGAACGGACAGGCCGTCGCGATCGACGCCAACGTATGTGCCGGCTGCGGCGCCTGCGCCTCGGTGTGTCCGACCGGTGCGGCTTCATATGCACTGCCCAGTGCAGACGCGCTGATGCGGCGATTGCGCACGCTGCTGCAGACCTATCGCAAGGCCGGCGGCAGCAACGCGATCGTGCTGTTTCACGACGGCGAGCATGGCGACGCGCTGATCGACGCGTTGGCAAGGTTCGGCGCCGGACTGCCGGCCCATGTGCTGCCGCTGCGCGTCAATGAAGTGACGCAGCTCGGACCGGAGAGTATCGCCGCGGTGTTTGCCTATGGCGGCAGCGGCGTCGCGATCCTGACGCGCGGCAAACTCAAGCACGATATTGCCGGACTGCGCCGGACCGCCGGGACATCCGACACCGTGGTTGCCGCGCTCGGCTTCGGCGCAGGCCTCGTGCGCATCCTCGAGACCGACGATCCGGACCAGCTGCGCGCGATGCTCGATGCGGCGCCAGGCGGCGTCGCGACACCAAAGCCGGCCGGCTTCGTGCCGCGCGGCGCCAAGCGCAGCGTGCTCGAAACGACGTTTCGCGAACTTCACCTCGCGGCACCCGCGCCGGTGGATAGCGTCCCGCTTGCGCCGGGCGCGCCGTTCGGCGGCGTCAATCTCAATGTCGAAGGCTGCACGCTCTGTCACGCCTGCGTCACCGCCTGCCCGACCGGCGCGCTATCGGACAATCCCGATCGTGCCATGCTGCGCTTCACCGAGAGCCTGTGCGTGCAGTGCGGGCTTTGCGAAGCGACCTGCCCCGAAAAAGTCATCACGCTCGAGCCGCGGCTGGATTTTGCGGCATGGAATGCGCCGCTGCGCGTTCTGAAGGAGGAAGAACCGTTCAACTGCATCGCCTGCGGCAAACCGTTCGGCACCAAGAGTTCGATCGAGCGCGTGCTCGCCAAGCTCGGCGAGAAGCACTGGATGTTCCAGGGCGCCAACGCCAAACGGATCGATGTCATCAAGATGTGCGCGGACTGCCGCGTCGAGGCCGTGGTCAATGAGGGTTTTGACCCGCACGGGGCGCCGCCACGGCCGCCGGTGATGTCGACGGAAGATTATTTGCGCGCGCGCGATGGCAAGAAGGGCGATCCCGTTGGATCGTAAGGAGCCCGCCGTGTCCACCACCCAGCCTGCCCCTGCAGCCCGCGCGACGTCGCGCGCCTCAGGCATTCCCGGCGTCAAGCACGTCATCGCCGTCGGCTCCGGCAAGGGCGGCGTCGGCAAGTCCACCACCGCGTGCAATCTCGCGCTCGGCTTTGCCGCCCTCGGGCTGAAAGCCGGCATTCTCGACGCCGATATTTACGGCCCATCGCAGCCAAAACTGTTCGGGCTGCGTGGCAAGCCACGCCAGGTCGGCCCGCGCATGCTGGAGCCGCTGGAGCGGTTTGGCGTCAAGGTGATGTCGATCGGCTTTCTGGTCGAGGAAGACCTCGCGATGATCTGGCGCGGGGCGATGGTGATCTCGGCGATCACGCAATTGCTGCGTGAGGTGGCGTGGGGCGATCTCGATATTTTAGTCATCGACCTGCCGCCGGGCACCGGCGACGCGCAGCTCACGATGGCGCAGCAGGCGCCACTGGCGGGAGCGGTGATCGTCTCCACACCGCAGGACATCGCGCTGATCGACGCGCGGCGCGGCATCGCGATGTTCGAGAAGGTGAACATCCCGATCCTGGGTCTGATCGAAAACATGTCGGCGTTCTGCTGCCCGGCCTGCCAGAAGCTCACGCCGATCTTCGGCCATGGCGGCGCACGCCAGGAGGCCGAACGGCGCGGGATTCCGTATCTCGGCGAGATACCGCTCGATATCAAAATTCGCGAGACCTCAGACGATGGCCGGCCGGTGGTCGCGACCGAACCGGACGGCGTTCATGCGCGCCACTACATCGGTATCGCCCGCGAAGTCTGGGCCACGATCACGTCAGGCGCGGCAAGCCGGCCGCCGCCTCGCATTATCATTGAGTGAACGAAACGGCGTTTCATTGCATCGCGCCGAAGCTGCGGGATCGCCACGCGATTGTGCCGCGCCGATTTTCGAGATACGAGAAAGTCATCATTTTTTCTTCAAAGCATTTAAGGGAGCCATTCGTGCGCATATTGAGACATTTGGGATTGATGACCGCGATCCTCGTGTTCGCTCTGACGGCCAACGGACCCGCAGCCCATGCCGACAGCTTGAAGGAAGCCACGGCCGCGTTTGCGAAGAAGCAGTATGCGGCGGCGATCAAGCTGTTCCGGCCGCTCGCGGAAAAAGGCAACGCCATCGCGCAGTACAAGGTCGCGGTGATGCACAGGATGGGCCTCGGCGTTCCCAAGAGCGAAAAGGAAGCGCGCAAGTGGAGCCGGCTCGCCGCCAAGCAAGGCAACCCCCAGGCCCAGACGTTGCTCGGCGTCCTCTACTACAAGGCCAGCGGCGAGGAATCGCCCGACACCGTTCGTGCCTACATGTGGTATGAAGTGGCGGCTGCGCAGGGCAATGCCGAGGCCAAGAAGGATCTCGCTTTGCTCACCAAGGAGCTGACCCCGCAACAGGTCACCGAAGCGCGCGAGAAGGCGCAGAAATGCAAATCGTCCAGCTACGAGCAGTGCGATTGATCGAACGTACGTCTCACGACAGGTAGGCCGGCATCATCCTCGCGCCGGCTCTTTAGCAAAGGCAGAACGAGCATTCGCAGGGCGCGTCGATGCGCTCATCCCTTCGGTTTGGAGTCCGGCGGGCAGTCCTTTCGGACCACCATGGGCTTGCCGCCGCTCTGCACGGTGGGCGCGGCCGAATCGGCGCCGCCGGCGTCGGGCAGGATCGCGCTCTTGTCCACGGCCATCGAATTCGACGTCTTTTCGTCGCCGTGTCCCGAGGTCGCGGACCCCGTTGTCGTGCAACTGGTCTCCGGCTTTTCGTTTGACGGCGTCGTCGATTGCGCGGCCGCAGGTCCAATGACCAACGATCCCACGAGAATTGCTCCGGCAGCACGAATCATTTTGCTCTCCCGTGAGAAAAAACAGGCTTTCGAAATTCGGAAGACAAACGTTCTGCGACAGCGATGGTTCCCCGGCCCCAAGCCCTCTCAGAATGGCAGCGCGACGTCGCACTTGATCTCCTTGAGGATGACGTTGGTCCGGACGTGACGGATGCCCGGAATCTTGAACATGAACTCGTCGAGAAACCGGTTATAGGCGGCCATGTCGGCGACGACGACACGCAGGTGATAGTCGGCATCCCCCGTCGTCGCAAAGCACTCCAGCACCTCGGGGCGCCGTTTCACGCGCGCGACGAACTGGGTGACGAAGGTCGCGTCGTGGCGATCGAGCGACACATGCAGAATGGCTGAGGTCAGGAAGCCGGCCCGCTCGCGGTCGACCAGCGCCGCATAGCCGGTAATGACGCCGGACTCTTCAAGCGCCCGCACCCGGCGCCAGCACGCCGAAGACGACATGCCGACATCGTCAGCCAGGTCCTGGTTGCTACGGCGGCCATCTTTCTGGAGATGGGTCAGCAATCGTCGATCCTGTCCTTCAATCATGATGAACCTTTCCTGGACTGCCGTGGCAGATCATACCGAATGATATGTTATTCCTGGCAATTTCTACCATAACAGACGGAAATATCGAACAATTAGAACAGCTCTTCCACCCGATCGGGTCGACACTTTCACCGACCTGATACGGCGGGAGGCCGACATGACCCAGACCCTGACGACAGGCAGAGATCTCGACGATTACGCCCTGATGGACCGATACACGCGCGAGACCGGGCGTGTGCTGCTGACGGGCACGCAGGCGCTGGTGCGCATCCTGCTCGACCAGCGCGACCGCGATCGCGCCGACGGCATCAACTCGGCCGGATTCGTCTCCGGTTATCGCGGCTCGCCGCTCGGCGGCGTCGATCTGGAACTCTGGCGCGCCAAAAAATTCCTGAGCGAACGGCGCATCGAATTCCTTCCCGCCGTCAACGAAGACCTCGCCGCCACCGCCGTGCTGGGATCGCAACAGGTCGAAACCAACCCGGCGCGCGAAGTCGATGGCGTGTTTGGCCTCTGGTACGGCAAGGGCCCCGGCGTCGATCGATCCGGCGATGCCTTGAAGCACGGCAACGCCTACGGCTCCTCGCCGCATGGCGGCGTGCTGGTCGTTGCCGGCGACGATCATGGCTGCGTGTCGTCATCGATGCCGCACCAGTCGGACGTCGCCTTCATGGCGTGGTTCATGCCGACCCTTAGTCCGTCGAGCGTGGCCGAATATCTTTCGTTCGGCGAGTATGGGTACGCGCTGAGCCGCTTTTCCGGCATGTGGGTCGGATTCAAAGCGATCTCGGAAACGGTCGAATCCTGCGCCTCGGTCGAATTGCCGCCGCGCCGCCTGTTCAACCCGCCGGCATTCGAACCGCCCGCAGGCGGCCTGCACTACCGCTGGCCGGACCTTCCCGGTCCGCAGATCGAGCAGCGGCTGGAAGCCAAGAAGAACGCGGTGCTAGCCTTTGCCGCCGCCAACCCGATTGATCGCCGGATTTACGACATCCCCGACGCCACCTATGGCATCGTCACGACAGGCAAGGCTCATCTCGACCTGATGGAAGCCTTGCAACTCCTGGGCTTAACCGAATCCGAATGCCGGCGGCTTGGCATCGACATCTACAAGGTCGGGATGGTGTGGCCGCTGGCACATCACGACGCACTGGAATTCGTCCGGGAGAAGCGCGAGATCCTCGTGATCGAGGAAAAGCGCGGCATCATCGAAAGCCAGTTCAAGGAATATTTCTACGACTATCCCGGCCACAAGCCGGAGCACATGGCCGGCAAGAGCGATGAAAACAATGACCCGCTGGTGCCCTGGGTCGGCGAATTGTCGCCGCGGCTGCTGGCGCCGATCGTCGCCAAGCGGCTTGACCTGATTTTCCCCGGCCTCGACCTCACATCGCGCGCCGAAAAACTGCTCCGCCCAAGTGCGGAGATCATCAACATATCAGGCGCAACGCGCACACCCTATTTTTGCTCGGGCTGTCCGCACAACACGTCAACGAAGGTGCCCGAGGGATCGCAGGCGCTGGCCGGCATCGGCTGTCATTTCATGGCAAGCTGGATGGATCGCGACACGAGTTCGCTGATCCAGATGGGCGGCGAAGGCGTCAACTGGATCGCCTCCTCGCGCTTTACCGGCGGCAAGCACGTGTTCCAGAATCTCGGCGAAGGCACTTATTACCATTCCGGATCGATGGCGATACGCCAGGCCGTGGCCGCCAAGGCCAACATCACCTACAAGATTCTGTTCAACGACGCGGTCGCGATGACGGGCGGGCAGCCCGTCGACGGGCCGATCAGCGTGACTGCCATCGCCCACGAAGTTCGTGCCAACGGCGTGACGCGGATTGCGATCGTGTCCGACGCGCCCGACAAATTGCACGCGAGCGATTTTCCCAACGGCGTAACGATCCATCCCCGCGCGCAGCTGGATGCCGTGCAGCGCGAACTGCGGCAGATCGCCGGCGTATCCGTTCTGATCTATGAACAGGAATGCGCCACCGAGCGGCGGCGCAAGCGCAAGCGCGGCCAGGCGCCCGAGCTGAAGAAATTCGCCGTCATCAATGATCTCGTCTGCGAAGGCTGCGGCGATTGTTCGGTCGAGTCCAACTGTCTCAGCGTCGAGCCAAAGGAGACGCCGTTCGGCCGCAAGCGCCAGATCAATCTCTCGACCTGCAACCAGGATTTTTCCTGCGTCAACGGCTTTTGCCCGAGCTTTGTCACCGTTGAAGGCGCGACCCGCCGCAAGAAACAGGGAGCCGGCATCGATGCGATGGTGCGCGCGAAGGCGCTGTCCGAGCCAAACTTCGTTTCACTGGAAAACCCGTTTAACCTGCTGGTGACCGGCGTCGGCGGCACCGGCGTCATCACCGTCGGCGCATTGATCACGATGGCGGCGCATCTGGAGGGCAAGGGTGCATCGGTCCTCGACTTCACCGGCTTCGCTCAGAAATTCGGTCCGGTGCTGAGTTTCATCCGGCTCTCGAATAACCCTGACGATATCCATCAAGTCCGGATCGATCAGGGAGCGGCGAACGCGCTGATCGGATGCGATATCGTGGTAAGTTCCTCGCCGAAGGCTTCCGGCACCTATGGACCGGGCATGCGCGCTGTCATCAACACGGCCGAGATGCCGACCGGTGACATCGTGCGCAATCGCGATGCCAGCCTGGAGGCGGTGGCGAGACTTCGGCACCTCGAACGCGTCGTTGGATCGGACAATTTCAGGAGTCTTGACGCGAACCGGCTATCCGACGCGCTGTTCGGCGACACGGTTTTTGCCAATGTGATCATGCTCGGAGCGGCGTGGCAGCAAGGATTGGTGCCGGTCACACTGGAAGCGCTGATGCGCGCCATCGAGTTGAATGGCGTTGCGATCGAACAGAACAAGCAGGCTTTTGCCAGCGGACGGCTCGCCGCAGCGGATCGTGATTTTGTGACGTCGCTCTTAGGGCAGACCAAAAAGGAAGAGACGCTGGACCAAGTCATCTCTCGCCGTGTCGACTTCCTCACCGCCTATCAGGATGCAGCCTATGCCGATCGTTACCTCAAATTCGTCGGTCAAGTCCGCGCCGCCGAGGAACGCCACGTACCCGGCTCGCAGGCGCTAACGACCGCCGTCGCTCGGTCCCTCTTCAAGCTGATGGCCTACAAGGACGAGTACGAGGTGGCGCGGCTGCACATGGAAACCGGGTTTCAGGAAAAGCTGCGGCAGGAGTTCGAGGGCGACTTCGCGATCAAATATCATCTCGCGCCACCGGTCCTGTCGTCCGGAAAGGACGCCCGCGGCCGGCCGCTCAAGCGTCAATTCGGGCAATGGATACAGACCCCATTCCGGATTCTGGCGCGGCTCAAATTCCTGCGCGGCACCGCGTTGGACGTGTTCGGCCATACGCACGAGCGCCAGATGGAGCGCGGCCTGATCGACTGGTACGAAAAATTGATGACCGATCTGGCGCCGTGGATTTCACCTGACACCATCGAACGCTTGGTCAAGATCGCCGCCGCCCCGATGGATATCCGCGGATACGGCCCCGTGAAGACGGAAGCCGTGGCGAAAGTACAGAAGGAGACGGAGGATTTGCTCCGTCTCCTGAAGTCGTCAACGCCCGAAAGCCGCGCGGCCTAACGGGCTTCTTCAAATCCGGCGAGGACAGAAGTGAGATTGGCGCCGAGAATGTCGGAGAGGTATCCGCCCTCCTGGACGAACACGGTCGGGAGCCCGAGCCGCGCGATGGCGGCGCCGATGCGCCGGAAGCCGGCGGTGGTCACGGCGAGCCCCGCGAGCGGATCGTGCTCCGACGCATCGAGACCGAGCGCCACGACCAGCGCGCCGGGTGCAAAGGCATCGATCGCTTTCTTTGCAACGCCAAGCGACGCTATGTAGCCGTCATCGCCGGTGCCAATCGGCAAGGGAATATTGAGATTGGCGCCGAGACCCGGACCCGCGCCGCGCTCGTGCGCGTAACCCCACACGAACGGATAATACGACGTGGGATCGGCATGGATCGAAACCGTAAACACGTCAGGTTGTTCGTAGAAGATGCCCTGCGTGCCGTTGCCGTGGTGGACATCGACATCGAGAACGACAACACGTTCGTGGCGCTGGCGCAAATGCGCCGCCGCGATCGCGCTGTTGTTGAAGAAGCAGAAGCCGCCCGCCATATCGCGGTAGGCGTGATGACCGGGCGGACGGCAGAGCGCATAGGTCGCGTCTTCGCCGTCGAGGACAAGCTGGGCCGCCGTCGTTGCCACATCCGTTGCCGCGCAAGCCGCAGCAAAGGTACCCGGACCGATCGGAGCGGCGGTATCGGCGGTATGCCAGCCGAGCCGGCCGACGATATGGGTCGGGTAGGTCGCGGCGTGGCGCACCGGATGGATGTTGGCGATCATTTCCGGACCTGCATTGCCGAGCGCGGACCAGGCCTCCCAGGCTTCGGCGAGAAAGCCGAGATATTCCGGACTGTGAATCCTTGCACGTGGGCCCTGCCCGAACATCGTGGGCGCAACCAGTTCGTGCTTGCCGGCCTTCAATCCCGCGAGCAGCCGGTCGGCACGTTCGGGCTGTTCGGTGGTGCGCTGGACGACGCCGCGCACCAGAAAGAATTGCGGATCGTGGCTGCGGTGCAGTTCAGTGTAGACGGCCTTCACGCGAATACTCCTGTTTTCTGTAAATGAAATCTGGCGCGCACCAGCGAGCGCCGCCGGCTAAGCGGGAATCTCCCGCACGAGTTTTCCGACTTCGCGCCACGCGTGACCGATGTGATAGTCGATATGCGCCACGATACGTTCGGGATGGCCTTGTTCGATGGCCGCGAGCACGGGTTCGTGCGTGCGGGCGATTTCATGCGGATCGTCGTACAGCCGGCCGATCAGGCCGATCACCATGCGCATTTCCGATGCGAGATCGTCGAACAACCGCAACAGCCGCCGGTTCGCCGCGATCTCGCAGATCAGGCGGTGAAACCGGTAGTCCTCCTCGACCTGCCTTGCGGGATCCTCGAGATCGGCGGTCTGGTGCAGCACGTCGATCTGCCGCCGCAGCATGTCGCGCGTCTCCGGCGTGAGGTTGCGCGCGGCGAGCACGGCCGCGTGCCGCTCGACGCACAGCCTGAGATCATAGATGTCGTCGATATCGTCGGCGGCGAATTTGCGGACGAAGAAGCCGCGGCGCGGACTGGCCACCAGCAGTCCCTGCTGTTCCAGCAGCCGCGCGGCCTCTCGCACCGGCGCCCGGCTCACGCCAAGCTCCCTCGCGATCCCCGCTTCCACGACTTTGGAACCCGGCGCCAGCCGGCCTTCGACCACCGCCTGGGTCAGAAGACGGGCGACCTGACCGACCAGATCGGTGTCGGCGAGGGCTGGCAGCCCGACCGGCGGAGACAGTGTGCGCATCAAAATGGTCCGTTTTGGCCCGTTCTCGTCAGGTTTTGAGCCGGTTTTACCACTTGTACATTATTTAATCGTCGATTGTCGACAGTTTAGTCTTGCCATGAGCCGTGTTGCGATGCAACCCTTGGAACAGTTCCAAGAGGTGCATTCCCATAATGACAGCCCACGTACCGCCCCCGGCCATCAAGGACGGAACCCGGCAAGCCCGGATCGATCTCGCCGCCGCCTACCGGCTGATTCACCGGCTCGGCCTCGACGACAGCATCTACACCCATATCTCGGCCCGGCTGCCGGGCAGCCATGACCGCTTTCTGATCAACCCCTACGGCCTGCGGTTTGAAGAGGTCACCGCGTCCAATCTGGTCACCGTCGATATCGACGGCAACGTCATCGACGACCCGATGAACCTCGGCATCAACCCGGCCGGATTCACCATTCACAGCGCCGTGCATGCGGCGCGAACGGATGCTGCCTGCGTGCTGCACACCCACACCGTCGCCGGCGTCGCGGTGTCCTGCCAGAGAGAGGGACTGCTCCCGCTCAATCAATGGTCGATGCAGTTCACCGACTGCCTCGCCTATCACGACTACGAAGGCATCGCGCTCGACCTGGATGAGCGCGAGCGGCTTGTCGCCGACCTCGGCGACAAGTTCGTCATGGTTTTGCGCAACCACGGCGTGCTCACCTGCGGCCGCTCAGTCGCCGAAGCCTTCAAGCTGATGCACAATCTGGAGCGCTCGTGCCGCGCCCAGCTCGCGGTCCAGGGCGCGGGCGCCGAGATCGTGCCGCTCTCCGCATCCGTCGCCCGCAAGACCGCGGACCAATACGCGACCTTCTACGACAGCATCGAACTCAACGGTGTTCCCGACATCGAATGGGTCGCCTTCAAGCGGATGCTGGAGCGCACCGATCCGGATTTCATGAACTAGCCGCACACTCAAACTTCAACGCAACGCGCGCCGCTCAGGCGATCAAGAGAGAGATGTCATGCTGAAGCAATTTGTTATGGGTCTTGCTGTGGTAGGCGGCCTTTCCGGCGCAGCCCTTTCAAGCACAGCCTTTACCAGCACAGCCTTTGCGCAAGAGCCGAAGGCAGGCGGCGTCGTCAATGCCGTGATCCAGCCCGAACCGCCAGGCCTGATGATGGGCATCGTGCAGAACGGCCCGACCCAGATGGTGTCCGGCAATATTTATGAAGGCCTGCTGCGCTATAGCCCGAAGCTGGAGCCGCAGCCGGGTCTGGCCGAAAGCTGGAGCGTCAGCGAAGACGGCAAGGTCTACTCGTTCAAGCTCAGGAAGGGTGTCACCTGGCATGACGGCAAGCCGTTCACGTCGGCCGACGTGGCGTTCTCGATCGAATTCCTCAAGCAGACCCATCCGCGTGGACGCAACAATCTGGTCCAGGTCGACAAGATCGAGACGCCCGACGAATCCACCGTCGTGTTCACGCTGAAGCAGCCGTTCGGGCCGTTCCTCGGCATCTTCGAAGTCGGCTCGATGCCGATGATTCCGAAGCACATCTATGAAGGAACCGACTACAAGACCAACCCGGCCAACAATACGCCTATTGGCACCGGCCCTTTCATGTTCAAGGAATGGCAGAAGGGCTCCTTCATCCGGCTGGTCAAGAACCCGAACTACTACATCAAGGGCAAGCCGAACCTCGACGAAATCTACTGGCACGTCATTCCCGACGCCGCGGCGCGATCGGTGGCGTTCGAGACCGGCAAGGTCGACGTGCTGCCGGGCGGTTCGGTCGAGAATTTCGACGTTCCGCGCCTGAGCAAACTCAAGAACGTCTGCGTCACCGGCGCTGGCTGGGAATTCTTCAGCCCGCATTCGTGGCTGTGGCTCAACAACCGCTCCGGGCCGACGGCCAACAAGAAATTCCGTCAGGCCGTGATGTTCGCGATCGACCGCAATTTTGCAAAGGACGTGATCTGGAACGGCCTCGGCAAGGTCGCGACCGGCCCATCCGGCTCTTCGATCAAGTACTACACCGACGCGGTGACGAAATACGATTTCAACCCGGCGAAGGCGAAGGCACTGCTGAAGGAGGCCGGCTACAATGGCGAGAAGGTTCGCCTGCTGCCGCTGCCCTATGGCGAAACCTGGCAGCGTTGGGCCGAGGCCGTGAAGCAGAATCTGCAGGACGTCGGCATCAATATCGAAATGGTGGCGACCGATGTCCCCGGCTGGAATCAGAAAACCGCCGACTGGGACTACGATATCGCCTTCACCTATCTGTACCAGTACGGCGACCCCGCGCTCGGCGTCGGCCGCAATTACGTCTCGAGCCAGATAACGAAGGGCTCGCCGTTCAACAACGTCGAGGGCTATTCGAATCCGGAGATCGATCAACTGTTCGCGGACGGCGCCGTCGCCTTCCCGGATTCCAAGCGCCAGGAGATCTACACCAAGGCGCAGAAGATCCTGACCGACGACGTGCCGGTGGCATGGCTGCTCGAACTGCAGTTCCCCACCATCACCCGCTGTAACGTCAAGAACCTCGTCACGACCGCGATCGGCGTCAATGACGGCTTCCGAGACGCATGGATCGAAAAGTAACTCCGTAACATCCAGATCGCGGCGGCGCTCCGGCGTCTCGCCGCGGTCGGAAATTCCAACACCACGCCTCGAACGCAGCGGAAATCCACACGATGCTCGCATTCATTGCCCAGCGCATTGGCAAGGCCGTCATCGTCCTGCTGGCAATTGTCGTCCTCAACTTTTTCCTGATCCGGCTGGCGCCCGGCGATCCGGCGCTGGTGATGGCCGGTGAAGCCGGCGCCGGCGACCAGATCTTCCTCGCCCAGCTCCGCGAAAAATTCGGCCTCGACCAGCCTCTGCCGGTGCAACTGTTTCTTTACGTCAAGGGCATCGTCAGTCTCGATCTCGGCTTTTCGTTCCGCCAGCAAATGCCGGTTTCAAAGCTGATCCTCGACCGGCTTCCCGCCACCCTGCTGCTGACCGGCACCGCGTTTGCGATTTCACTCGCCTTCGGCGTCCTGTTCGGAACGCTGGCGGCGCGCCGCGCAGGCAGCTGGACCGATACCCTTATCACGGTCCTGGCGCTGATCTTCTATGCCACGCCGCTGTTCTGGGTCGCGCTGATGGCGATCCTGCTGTTCTCGGTCACGATGGATTGGCTGCCCAGCTTTGGCTACGAGACGGTGGGTGCTGGTTACACCGGGCTCGCCCACGTGCTGGATGTCGGCGCCCATCTGATCATGCCGGCGACGACGATCGGCCTGTTCTTCATGGCCACCTACGCCCGCATGACGCGCGCCTCGATGCTCGAGGTCAAGCGGCTCGACTTCGTCAAGACCGCCCGCGCCAAGGGTTTGCGTGATGCCGTGATCCAGCGCCGTCACGTGCTGAGGAACGCGCTGCTGCCGGTCGTGACATTGGCCGGATTGCAGGCGGGCACGCTGGTCGGCGGCGCCGTGTTGACCGAAACCGTGTTCGCCTGGCCCGGCATCGGCCGCCTGATGTACGAGGCGCTGCTGCAGCGCGACTATAATCTGCTGCTGGGCGTCTTCGTCGTTTGCTCGGCGATGGTGCTGGCCTTCAACCTGATCACCGACCTGATCTACCGCTCGGTCGATCCCCGCATCGAGTTCGCCGCATGAGACAGTTCTGGAGATTGATGCTCCGCAATCCCGGTGGCCTGATCGGCCTCGTGATCCTGACCATCGCGATTGTGGTCGCGGTGTTCGGTCCCTTGCTGTTTCCGACCTCGCCCTGGCGCATGGTGCAGCGGCCGTTCCTGCCGCCGTTCACGCTGGCCGGCCTGCCGCTCGGCACCGACGCGCTCGGCCGCGACGTGATGGCGGGCATCATCTATGGCGCCCGCGTCTCGCTGCTGGTCGGGCTCGTCTCGACGCTGGCGGCGCTCGCGGTCGGCATTCCCATAGGCGCCGCGGCCGGCTATTTCGGCGGCCGGATCGGTGACGCCCTGATGCGCTTCACCGAATTCTTCCAGACCGTGCCGAGCTTTGCACTGGCGATCGTGCTGGTCGCCGTGCTGCAGCCGTCGATCGTCTCGATCGTGATCGCGATTGCCATCGTCAGCTGGCCGCCGGTGGCGCGCCTCGTCCGCGGCGAGGTGCTGTCGCTCCGCACCCGCGAATATGTGCAGGCGGCGATCGTGACCGGGCAGACCAACAGCTGGATCATCTGGCGCGAGATCCTGCCCAACGCCCTCTCCCCCGTCATCGTGCTGGCGTCGCTGATGGTCGCCACCGCGATCCTGCTCGAATCCTCGCTGTCGTTTCTCGGCCTTGGCGATCCCAATCTGATGTCGTGGGGCTACATGGTCGGCGCCGGCCGCACCGTCATTCGCCAGGCCTGGTGGATCACGGTGTTTCCCGGCGTCGCCATCCTGATCTCGGTGCTGGCGCTGAACCTGATCGGCGAAGGCCTCAACGATGCGCTCAACCCGCGTCTCAACAAGGACGGGCGCTGAGCATGTCTGACGCTGCCGTAGTCATCAAAGACCTCAAACTGGCGCTGCCGCCCGGCAGCGACCGCGCTTACGCAGTGGACGGCGTGTCGTTCGAGCTCACCGCCGGCAAGATCCTTTGCGTCGTCGGCGAATCCGGCTCGGGCAAGTCGATGTGCGCGCATGCCCTGATGGGCCTCTTGCCCGACACCGTGATCGCCGAGGCCGGCGAAATCACCTTTGGCGGCCAAAACCTGCTGACCCTCGACGCGGATGGCTGGCTGGGCTTGCGTGGCCGCCGCGTTGCCATGGTGTTTCAGGAGCCGATGACGGCGCTCAACCCGTTGATGCGGATCGGCGACCAGATCGCCGAGATGTTCGAGGCGCATGGTCTGTTGACGCCGAAGGAACGAAGACAAAAGGCGCTCAGCCTGCTGCGAGAGGTCGGCCTGCCCGACCCCGAACGCAGCGTGCGCGCCTATCCGCACCAGCTCTCCGGCGGCCAGCGGCAGCGCGCGATGATCGCGATGGCGCTGGCGCTCGAACCGGCCGTGCTGGTCGCTGATGAACCGACAACCGCGCTCGACGTCACCACGCAGGCGCAAATCCTGAAACTGATCCGCGACCTGCAGCGCCGCCGCAACATGGCCGTCATGTTCATCACCCATGATTTCGGCGTCGTGGCCGACATCGCCGATCGCGTTGTCGTGCTCCAGCACGGCAAGGTGGTCGAACAGGGCGCAGCCGACGACGTGCTGCAGCGTCCGCAACATCCCTATACCCGGGCGCTGCTTGCGGCCGTTCCGAAGCTGCAGCCGCCGGCGCGCGTTTCCCGGCTCGATCGGCCGAAAGTGGTCGAGGTGATCGGTATCGAGAAAACCTATGTCAGCGGCGGCGGCTGGTTTCAGCCGACGCGTAGCGTCCAGGCCGCCAAGGAAGTCAGTTTCGACATTTTTCAAGGCGAAACGCTCGGGCTGGTCGGCGAATCCGGTTCCGGCAAATCTTCCATCGCGCGCCTGATCATGCGGCTGATCGAGCCGGATCGCGGTACCGTCCGGCTCGGCGAAACCGACCTGACGCGCATCAACGGCAAGGCGCTGCGCGAGCAGCGCAAGCGCATCCAGATGGTGTTTCAGGATCCGTTCGCGTCGCTCAATCCGCGCCGCAAGGTCGGCAACATCATCACCGATGGCCCGATCGCGCACGGCGCGGAGCCTGCGGCGGCGCGACAACGCGCCCATGAATTGCTGGGTCTGGTGGGCCTCAATGCGAGTGCGATGGAACGTTTTCCACACGAATTCTCCGGCGGCCAGCGGCAGCGGATCGGGATCGCCCGGGCTTTGGCGCTCGATCCGGAAATCCTGGTGGCCGATGAGGCCGTCTCCGCGCTCGACGTCTCCGTGCAGGCGCAGGTTCTGAACCTGCTCGAAGACCTCAAGACGCGCCTGGGGCTGTCGATGCTGTTCATTACCCATGATTTGCGGGTGGCAGCCCAGATCTGCGACCGGATCGCGGTGATGCAGCGCGGGTCCATCGTCGAGCTCAGGCCTGCCGCAGCACTGTTCTCCGCTCCCGAGCACCCTTATACGCGCGAACTTCTTGCCGCGGTGCCCGGCCAGATATCATCTTCCAAGGCGGCGTGAACGATGCGTTGTGCGCTCGTCAGCAGCAGCCTCGATATCAGAGGCTACCTCGGCACAGAATTCGCTCGCATCGCCGACCGCATCGAAATCGTCGATCATCGCCGCAACGGGTCCGACGCGGACATCAGCCTTGCGATCGCGTGGCACCCGCCGGCCGACGCCTTCGAGCGTTATCCGAACCTGAAGGCGGTCTGTTCGATCGGCGCCGGCGTCGACAATATTGTCGCCTGCCCGAGCCTGCGGCCGGATATCGACGTCGTTCGCATCGTCGATCCCCTGCAGGCGCAGACGATGTCAGGCTTTGTCATCTGGCATGTGATCTCGCATCAGCGGCGTTTTGCAACTTATCTGGCCCAGCAGCGTAACGGAATCTGGAAGCGCCTCCCGCAGCGTGCCGCGCAGGACGTGCCGGTCGGCATCCTCGGTTACGGCGAAATCGGCCAGCGCGTTGCCGCCGACCTTGCGCAGCTCGGTTTCCCCGTCATGGCGTGGAGCCGGACGGCGAAGCCGACGCCCGCCTCCGTCCGGGGATTCCACGGCCCCGCCGGCCTCGCTGCCATGCTTGGCGAAAGCGAGGTGCTGGTGAACCTGCTGCCGCTGACGCAGGAGACCCAGGGCATTCTCAACGCAGAACTGTTCGTCCGCATGCGCCGCGGCGGCTATCTCATCCAGGTCGGACGCGGCGAACATCTGGTCGATGCGGACCTGCTGGCCGCGCTGGAGAGCGGTCAACTCGACGGCGCCGCACTCGACGTGTTTGCGGCCGAACCGCTGGCGCCGGCCCATCCGTTCTGGCATCATCCCAAAATCGTCGTGACGCCACACGACGCCTGCGAAGTCCGGGTCGAGGCCGTTGCGACCACGGTCGTCGCAACCGCCGACGCAATACAAACCGGCCGACGGCCGCCGAACGCCATCGACCGCCAGCGCGGCTATTGACCGGTCGCACGCCCAAAGGACACTGCGGTGCCAGACTCCTCTCCCGCGATTGACGCGGCACATCCGATCGATGGCCTGCGCGCCGCATCAAGCATTCCGGAATCGCTCGCCAAGCAATTGGCGGCCGAACATTACGGCTTGCCCGTCACGGTGCGTCGCCTCGACAGCGAGCGTGATCAGAATTTTCGCCTGCGGACGCCGGATGGCCGCGAATATGTGCTGAAGATCGCGAACCCCACAGAGGATCGCGCGGTCACGAATCTGCAGACCGAAGCCCTGGTTCAGCTGGCCGCCGCCGACCCCGGCCTGCCGGTGCCGCGCATCTTCCCGGCGTTGAACGGCGCAAAGGAACTCGATATCGGCTTCGACGACGGTTCGACCAGGGTGGTGCGTCTGTTGTCCTTTCTTGCCGGAACGCCCTTCCACACCGTCGAGAGTTCAGCGGCACTGCGGCGCGACCTCGGCCAGTGCGCCGCACGGATGGCGCGGGGGCTTTCCAATTTCCGGCATCCCGGCGCCAACCACAAGCTGCTGTGGGATCTTCAGCACGCCGCCGAATTGCGTCCGCTGATCGACGCCGTGCCGGCCGACCGACGCACTCTCGTCGAGCGCACCCTCGACCGGTTCGAGACGCACGCCCTTCCCGTGCTGTCGGACCTGCCCAAACAGCCGCTTCATAACGATCTCAACCCGCACAATATCGTCGTCGATTCCGCCAACAGCGAGCGCATCGCGGGAATCATCGACTTTGGCGACATGACATCGACCGCCCGCGTCATCGACCTCGCCGTGACGGCGGCGTACCAGGTCGTCGATGGCAACGATCCGCTCGCGCCCGCCTGCGACATGATCGGGGCCTACCATGCGGTCATGCCGCTCGACCCGATCGAATTCGAGATCTTGTTCGATCTGATCGCGACGCGCATGGTCATGACCATCGTAATCAGCAGCTGGCGGGCCATCCGCTATCCCGGGAATCGGGATTATATTCTACGCAACAATCCGGCGGCCTGGGGCAGGCTGCAGCGAATCGCTGGTATTCCCCGGGCCCAGGCCCGGCAGCAGATTCAGTCTGCCTGCAATTCGGAGTAAGATAGATGTCCACCAACCATGAGGCTGCTTCGGCCAACGACTTGATCGCACGGCGCAAGCGACTGCTCGGACCGGCCTACCGTCTGTTCTACGAACAACCGGTGCAGTTTGTCCGCGGCGAAGGCGTGTGGCTCTACGATCCCGCAGGGAATGCGTATCTGGACGCCTATAACAACGTGGCGTCGGTCGGCCACTCGCATCCGCACGTCGTGCAGGCGATCGCGCGGCAGGCCGCGGTGCTGAACACCCATACGCGCTATCTGCACGAGACCGTGCTCGATTATGCCGAAAAACTCCTCGCCACCTTCCCGGCCGCGATCAGCCAGATCATGTTTACCTGCACCGGCAGCGAGGCCAACGATCTTGCGCTGCGCGTGGCCCGCACCTGCACCGGCGGCACCGGCTTCATCGTGACGGAAACCGCCTATCACGGCGTCACCAGCGCGCTGGCCGAGCTGTCACCTTCACTCGGGCTGCCGATGGCGAAGGACAGCCACGCCCGGCTGGTGCCGGCGCCGCGTTCTGCCGGCGACGACACCGGTGAGACCTTCGCACGGCACGTTCGCGGCGCGCTCGACGACATGCGCAAAAACGGCATTCGCCCGGCCGGACTGTTGGTCGACACGATCTTCTCCAGCGACGGCGTGTTCGCTGATCCCGCGGGCTTCCTGCGCCCCGCGGTCGAAGCGGTGCGTGCGGCCGGCGGCATCTTTATCGCCGACGAGGTGCAGCCCGGTTTCGGCCGCACCGGCGAGCAGATGTGGGGCTTTGCCCGCCACGGTCTCATTCCCGATCTGGTCACGATGGGCAAGCCGATGGGCAATGGCCATCCGGTCGCCGGCATGGCCGCGCGTCCGGAAGTGCTGGCCGAATTCGGCGCGCGCTCACGCTATTTCAACACCTTTGGCGGCAATCCCGTCTCGGCGGCGGCCGGAATAGCCGTGCTCGAAGTGATCGAGTCCGAGGGCTTGCTTGCGAATGCACAGCGCGTCGGCGCCTATCTGCGTGAACAGTTTCGGCAACTGCAGGCGCGCCATCCATTGATATCAGAGGTGCGCGGCGCCGGATTGTTCTTTGGCGTGGAACTGCGGCAAGGCGGTCCCACCGGAACGCCGGCCGCCAGCGAAACCGCAGCCATCGTCAACATGCTGCGCGAGCGGCACGTGCTGATCAGCGCCGCCGGACCGCAAGCCAATGTTCTCAAGATCCGGCCGCAGCTGGTGTTCACCACTGCGCATGCGGACGTGCTGGTCGAGAAACTCGATCAGGTTTTGCAGGCGCTGAAATAGCCGCAAAGCAACTAGGTAAGCGCGCGGACGGCCTTGAAGCCGTGCGAGGCCGCCTCCAGCGCCGCGTCGATATCGGCGGCTTGATGGGCCGATGACAGGAACATGTTGTGCACGGGATGAAAGAACGCGCCGTGCCGCAAAGCCGCTGAACAGAACGCCCGGCCTTTCTTCACATCCGGATCGGCGTCGAACAGCATCAGCGGCATCTGCGGCGGGCCACTCTGGCGGATCGCGACGCCGTGCTGGTTCGCCAGCGACGCCAGCCCCTCGCGCAGCCGCAGGCCCATGGTGCGGATATGCCCGGGCACATCGGTTTCCCGCGCGATCCGCAGCGTCGTCCGTGCCGCCGCCATCGCCACGGTGCCGCACCAGAACGAGCCTGTCACGAACACCTTTGTTGCCGCCTCGCGGAATTTGTCATTGCCGGTCACTGCCGCCAGCGCGTAGCCGTTGGCGATTGCCTTGCTCCAGGCGGCCAGATCCGGCCGCACGCCGAGCGCCTCCCAGCTTCCCCTGATATCGAGCCGCAGCCCGGTGCGCACCTCGTCGAGAATGAGCGCGGCGTCAGCGGCGTCGCACGCGCCGCGGGCAGCGGCGGCGAATTCGCGCGTCGGCAATTCGAGATCGCGGGCGATATCGTGTCTGAAGCCCGTCACCACGATCGCGGCAAGATCCTTTCCCGCTTCATCGACCGCCGCCTGCAGGCTCGCGACGTTGTTATACTCGAAGTGCAGCAGGTGCGCGCGGTCTTCGCTGGTGACGCCGGCCACGCTCGGCGAGCACCAGGGCAGCGCGCCGTGATAGCTGCCCTTGGCGACTAGCACCTTGCGCCGACCGGTGCCGGCCCGTGCGATGGTCACGCAGGCCGTGGTCGCGTCACCGCCGTTCTTCTGGAACATCGCCCAGTCCGCATGCGGCACCATCGCGACGAAATCTTCGGCCAGATCCACCATGACTTCGCCCGGCCCGTTCAGACAATCGCCCAGGGCGGCCTGCGCCTCGGCCGCGGCCTGCACTTCGGGGTGGCGATGGCCGAGCAGCACCGGCCCCCAGCTGCACATGAAGTCGATATATTCGCGCCCGTCGACGTCGCGCACCCGGCATCCCTCGGCGGAGGCGAAGAACTGCGGATAGCCTTCCGGCAGCCGCGCAGCGTTGAGATGTCCCCACATGCCGCCGGGCACCACGCGCTGGGCTCGCGCCCGCAACATCGCATCCGCGCTCTGTGTTTCGCTCAATACCGCTGCTTGCTTGTTCATGGCGTCCTCTTGGTGTGCGCTTATTGTTTTTCTCGCGTGCCGCAGACGTGGTCGCTCCCCGCTTCGATGAGGGGGGAGGCTCCATCCCGCCATCAAAGCATCGCATGCGAATAACGGCAAGGTGCCGACGAAATGCGAACCCGTTCCGGTGCAGCTATCAGGCATGGCATTGCATGCGCGCATGCGTATGATGCGTCCGCCGCAAGAACAACAAATCAGAAAAGCTCGGGAGCGCCCTGTGACCGCAACCTCCAACCGGATCAATCCAGCCGATCACCTGCCGGACTATGTCAGCCCGGCGCAGGTGAAGGGGCTGCTCGGCCATGTCGACATCTGGCGCGATGCGTGGGGCATCCCGCATGTCCGCGGCGGCACCTTTCAGGATGCATTCGCCGGGCTTGGATTTGCACAGGCGCAGGACCGGCTCTGGCAGATGGAAGCGCTGCTGCGACGCGGCACCGGCCGATATGCCGAATGGCTCGGCGCCCGCGCTGTTGCCGGCGATGTAATTGCCCGGCAGATGAATGGCGACGCCGCCTCGCGCCGTGACTACGCCCTGCTCGGCGACGAGGCCAAGGCGATGCTGGTGGCGTACGCGCGCGGCGTCAACGCGTTCATCGCGCTGCGCCGATGGCCGGTCGAATACAAGATCCTCGGCTGCGAACCGATGGCCTGGGAGCCCTGGCATTCCATCGCGGTGATGCGGCAAATCGGATTCCTGATGGGATCGGTGTGGTGGAAGCTTTGGCGCGCCGCGGCGCTGCCTGTCGTCGGCGCCGACAACATCGCAAAGCTGCGTTTCGATGATGGCGGCAGCGATCTGCTGTGCGTGCCGCCGGGCGTCGAAGGCAAGCGGCTCGCGGCTGTTCTTGCCGATCTCAAGCCCGGCATAACCGCCCTGCTGGCGACCGCGCAGGAGCAGATGGGCGCGGAGCTCGACGGCGGCAGCAACAATTGGGCGATCTCGGCCGAGCGCACCGCGACCGGCCGGGCGATTGTTGCCGGCGATCCGCACCGTTTATTGGAGATGCCGAACATGTACGCACAGGCGCATCTCGCCTGCGACGAGTTCGACGTCATCGGCCTCACCGTCCCCGGCGTGCCCGGTTTCCCGCATTTCGGGCACACGCCCAATGTCGCCTGGTGCGTGACGCATGCCTTTGTCGACATCCACGATCTCTATGTCGAGCAATTCGACGCCGACGCCCGCCACTATCGCTTCAAAGGAGAGATGCTGCCCGCGACGCATCGCCCCGAGACCATCAAGGTGCGCAACGGCAATGACGTCACGATCAACGTCGTTGAAACCCAGCATGGTCCCGTCATCGCCGGCGATCCCATGAAGGGCACTGCGCTGGCGCTCAAGTCTGTGCAGTTCGCGGTGCCTGATTCGTCGTTCGATTGCATGGTGCGGATGCTGCGCGCCAAATCGGTCGAGCAGTTATACGAAGCGACGCGCGGCTTTGCGCTGATGGACCACAATGTCGTTGCTGGCGACACGTCAGGCAAAATCGGCCATCGCGTGCGCGCATTGGTGCCGAAGCGGCCGCGCTCCAATGGCTGGCTGCCGGTGCCGGGCTGGACCGGCGAGCACGAATGGGACGGCATGGTACCGTTCGAGGATATGCCGCACACGATTGCGCCGGATAAAGGAATGATCGTGACCGCCAATAATCGCGTGGTGGAGCCCGAGCGCGAACCATATCTCTCGACCGACCCGATGCCGCCGCACCGCACCCGCCGCATCTGGCTGCGGCTCAAGGAATTGAAGCGGCCCTCGCCCGAGCAGATGCCGGCCATTCACCGCGACCTTCTGAGCATTCCCGCCATCGAAATCCGCGAACGCCTACGCGCGATCGGGCTGCCGGCAAAGACGAAGCAATTGTGCGACCTGATCCTCGGCTGGGACGGCGAGATGCGCGGCGACTCGGTCGCGGCCGCGGCGTATTCCGCCGTCCGGCTGGAACTGACAAAGCTCGCGCTTCGCCGATCGGGCCTCGACAAGACCGCCGACAGCGATTTCACCAAGGTGGCACCGGGACTGTTTCCGGAAGTCCAGTTCTGGTGGACGCTGCCGCAACTGCTGCGCAGCAATGACGAGAGCCTGTTGAACGGCGCGACATGGAATGAGCTGCTGCGCGAGGCTGTGGTCACGGTGTCGAAGAATGCGCCGACCGCCGATTGGGGCACGCTGCATACGCCAAAGCTCAAGCACGCACTCTCGGCCGCTTTCCCCGATCATGCCGGCCAGCTCGACAAGGATTGCGCCAAGATATCCGGCGACAATGATTGCGTATTCATGGCGGGATATTCGATGAAACTTGGCTTCCAGGCCACCTCGTCTGCACTGTCCCGCTACGTCTTCGACGTCGGCGCATGGAACAACTGCCGGTGGATCGTCTTCCACGGCGCGTCGGGCCATCCGGCCAGTCCGCATTACGCAAACCAGAACGCGACATGGGCGAAAGGCGAAATGGTGCCGATGCTCTACGATTGGGAAGCAATCAAGCGCGGGGCGAGTTCACACCAGACACTCAGCAGGTGACCTAGCGCGGCACCACGGCCGTCGCCTCGATCTCGACCCGTGCGGCCTTCTCAACAAGCCGCACCACCTGTACCAGCGCCATCGCCGGGTAATGCGCGCCAAAAGTTTCGCGATACACTTTTCCGAGCGCTTTCAGGTTCGCCAGATATTCCTCGATGTCGACGACGTACCAGGTCAGCCGCACCAGGTGTTCAGGCTTCGCGCCTCCCTCGGCGAGGATCGCGGAGATGTTCTCCAGCGTCTGGCGCACCTGCGCGATGAAGCCGTCGGCCAGAACGTTCTCGGCGTCCCAACCGATCACGCCGCCGGTCACCACCAGGCGGCCGTCGGCGGCCATGCCGTTGGCGTAACCCTTCGGCACCGGCCAGCCGCTCGGCTGCAGGATCTGCAAGCCCGAAGCCGGCACCTCATCCTTCGCCACCGGCAGCACCGCCAGCGTGGACCCTTTTTGCGTGCTCACAAAAATCTCTCCATCACTTCCAATTTATTCATTCCGCGGCCATGCCCGCTGAGGCCGGATTGGCTTGCGCCATCTCCCGCAGAGCGAAACGCCGCAACTTGCCGGTCTCGGTCTTGGGCAGTTGCGCGACGAATTCGATCGCGCGCGGATATTTGTAGGGCGCGATCTCGCGCTTGACGTGATCCTGCAACGCCGTCACCAGCGCCGCGTCGGCGTCGATACCGGAAGCGACCACAATGTAGGCCTTGACGATCATGCCGCGCGCCTCGTCGGGCGCGCCGACGACGCCGCATTCGGCGACCGCCGGATGCGTCAGCAGTGCGGCTTCGATCTCGGGGCCCGCGATGTTGTAGCCGGAGGAGACGATCATGTCGTCCGACCGCGCCACGAACGACAAGCGTCCCTGCTCGTCGCGGACAAAGGAATCACCGGTCAGGTTCCAGCCGTCGCGCACATAGTTCGATTGCCGTGAATCCGCGAGATAGCGACATCCGGTCGGGCCGCGGACCGCGAGCTTGCCGACCGTGCCCGCCGGCAATTCCTTCATGTCATCGTCAACGATCTTGGCCTCGTAACCGGACACCGGGAGCCCGGTCGTTCCCGCGACGGCCTCTCCAACCCGGTTGGTGATGAAGATGTGCAGCAATTCGGTGCTGCCGATGCCGTCGAGAATTGGCTTTCCGGTCTTGCGGGTCCAGCTGTCGAACACCGGCGCCGGCAAGGTCTCGCCGGCCGACACCGCCAGCCGCAACGACGACAGATCCGCGCCCTTGTCCATCGCGGCCATCATCGCGCGATATGCCGTTGGCGACGTAAAGCAGATCGTGGCCTTGTAGGTCTCGATGATCTTGACCATCTCGGGAGGTGAAGCGTTTTCCAGCAAAGTCGCGGTGGCACCGAACCGCAATGGAAAGATCGCAAGACCGCCGAGGCCGAACGTAAACGCCAGCGGCGGCGAACCAACGAACACATCGTCTTCGGTGACGTTGAGAACTTCCCGCGCATAGCCATCGGCCACGATCAGGAGATCGCGATGGAAATGCATCGTCGCCTTCGGATCGCCCGTGGTACCCGAGGTAAATCCCAGCAGCGCGACATCATCCCGTCCGGTCTTGACGGCGTCGAAGCGGACCGGCTTGTTGAGCGCCACCCGATCGAGTTCGGCGTCATGGTTCGACGTGCCGTCGAAATTCACCACCTGCTTGAGAAACTTGCTGGTCTTGGCGCAGGCAACCAGTTCGTCGGCGATGCGGCTGTCGGTCAGCGCCAGCGCGATCTCGGCCTTGTCGATGATCTTGGTCAACTCACCGGCGCGCAGCATCGGCATGGTGTTGACGACAACGGCGCCCGCTTTGGTCGCCGCGAGCCATGCCGCCACCAGCGCGGGATTGTTGCCGGAACGGATCAGCACGCGGTTGCCGGGCTTGACGCCGTAATTCTCCACCAGCGCATGCGCCAGGCGGTTCGACCAATCGGCGAGTTCCTTATAAGTCCGCTGGCGGCCATTGCCGATCAGCGCAGTGCGATCACCGAAGCCTTTCTCGACGATCCGGTCGGTCAATTCGACCGCGGCGTTGAGATATTCGGGGTATTGAAATTCCGGCCGGTCGAGAACCAGTTCCGGCCATTGGTCCGGCGGCGGCAGATTTCGCCGCGCGAAATCATCGACATGACCCGATGGGCCAAGGTTTGATGTTCTACCTGACATTTTCCATCGCCCTCGTGTTGGGGGTGAAAGGCTCGAGAAGGTCGTCCGGCAGCGCTCACTTTCCTAATCATTTTATACTTAAAGTAATTTGGCGCAAGGGCCCAGCTCAGGGCTGCTCCAATCTTTTTTGGAAGCCGGCGCGCCGCCAGTTCCGGGCTGCGCCTACGCCGTCCGCGCCTTCGCGGATTTCTGCGCCGAGGCTTTGGTCTTGGCCAGGAGGCGCATCAATTCGCGGACATCCTTCGGCGTCAAATCCGCAAAGATGTCGGCGATCCACAATTCATGCTCGGCCGCCATCTTGCGGAACTCGGCACGGCCGGCCTTGGTCAGGCGGATCACCTGGACGCGGCGGTCGGCATCGGAGGTGCGGCGGTCGAGGTGACCGGATTCGACGAGGCGTTCGACCAGCCCGGTGACGTTGCCGTTCGACACCATCATCCGCTTCGAGACGTCGGACAGCGTCATGCCGTCGGGCACCTTGTCGAGCTGGGCCATCAGGTCGAAGCGCGGCAGCGTCACATCGAAGCGCTCGCGCAGACGGCTGCGAACCTCGCCCTCGATGAGGGTGGTACAGGTCAGAAGGCGGAGCCACAGCCTGATTTCATCCCCGTGATCCTCGGGGAGTTCGACCGCCTTGGTCTCTGAATCAAGCATCATGACGCCATCTTGTCTGATTTGCGTGTGCGGCGAATCCGAACAAGCGCAGCTTGCTATCATGGTCCAGATTTCTTTAGGGTTCAAGCATTTGGCGCGCAGCTTGCATGGCTTTCTTACATGGATTCTTATTTGCGGGCTTGTTGCTTGCGGCCGAAGTCATCCTCAGAATAAGCTGGATCTGAGGCTTTGGTGGGTTGGTTTCGGCGATGGCCGAATGAAGGAGTTGGTGATATGCAGCCGTTGAAATTGGCGGGACCTAAGTTAGCCTTGGTTGCGGTCTTGCTGAGTGCCGCCGCAGGACAAGCCGCGGCGCAGGAGAAGATCAAGATCGGCGTCATCGTGACGTTGTCCGGGCCTCCGGCGGCGCTCGGCCAGCAGGTCCGCGACGGTTTTGCGCTCGCGGTCAAGGACCTCGGCGGCAAGATGGCAGGCAAGGACGTCGAGCTCGTCGTGGTCGATGACGAACTCAAGCCGGACGGCGCCGTGACCAAGGTCAAGGGCCTCCTGGAACGCGAAAAGGTCGATTTCGTCGTCGGACCGATCTTCTCCAACATCCTCCAGGCCATTCACAAGCCGGTCACCGACAACAAGACGTTTCTGATCAGCCCGAACGCGGGCCCGTCGACCTATGCCGGCAAGGAGTGCAGCCCGTTCTTCTACGTCACCTCCTACCAGAACGATCAGGTCCACCAGGTCCTCGGCAAGGTTGCCCAGGATCGCGGCTACAAGCGCGTCTATGTGCTGGTGCCGAACTATCAGGCCGGCAAGGATTCCGCCGCCGGATTCAAGATCGACTACAAGGGCGAGATCGTCGAGGAAAGCTATTTGCCGCTGAACACCTCCGATTTCCAGGTCGAGCTGACCAAGATCTCCTCCTCGAAGCCCGACGCGCTGTTCACCTTCATGCCGGGTGGCCTCGGTGTCGGCCTTGTCAAGCAATACCGCCAGGCCGGCCTTGCCGATCGCATTCCCGTGCTGTCCGCCTTCACCGTCGATGAATCGACGCTGCCGGCACAGCAGGACGCCGCCGTCGGCATGTTCGGCGGTTCCAACTGGGCGCCTAATCTCGACAATCCGCAGAACAAGAAATTCGTGGCCGGCTATGAGGCGGCCTACAACATCGTGCCGGGCACCTATGCTTTCCAGGCCTATGATGCGGCGATGCTGATCGACAGCGCCGTCAAGGCGGTGAAGGGCGATCTCGCCAACAAGGACGCGGTGTCGGCAGCGCTGAAGAAGGCCGACTTCACCTCGCTGCGCGGCGACTTCAAGTTCAACGTCAACGGCTATCCGATCCAGAACTTCTATCTCACCAAAGTGGCAAAACGCCCGGACGGCAAGTTCCAGACCGAGATCGTCGAAAAGGTCTTTTCGAATTACGGCGACCGCTACGCCAAGGATTGCGCGGCGGCTAAATAAGCGGCGACCAACAACGCTGGAAGGAAACAACATGAAAACCGAAATCGCCGGGATCACCCGCGCCAACGAAGGCATTCAGGGAATTTCCTGGAACATCCTTGGCCAGACCTATGTGCCCAAAAGCGTCACCGAGCATTCCTTCTCATGGCATGCGACCTTCCCGCCCGACACCTTCGTGCCGCCGCATATCCACCCCGATCAGGACGAGTATCTCTACATCCTGGAAGGCAAGCTCGACTTCTTCCTCGACGGTGCCGAGACGCAGGCCTCGCCGGGCGATCTGGTGCGGCTTCCGATGGGCAAGCCGCACGGCATCTTCAACAAATCGGGCCGGACCTCGAAGGTGCTGTTCTGGGTCTCGCCGACGCGCCGGCTCTACGACCTGTTCTGGAACATTCACAACATGAAGGAGCAGACGCCCGACGCCGTCGTGGCGCTGGCGGCCGAGCACAACATCCACTTCCTGCCGCCGCCTCCGGGCGCGTGAGCATTTTCTCCGTCGCGTCGTAGCCCGGATGGAGCGCAGCGTAATCCGGGGCCGCGGGGACCACAGCGATCACCATCCCGGATTGCGCTCCGCTCCATCCGGGCTACGGGAGGCGCGGGTTACGCGTACCTACCGTACGGCCGCCAGTGACGGCGCGGCAAAGCCCGCCTTTGACGCATACCCGCGTACGATGGCTTCGCGCTGGCCGTAGCTCAGCACCTTCTCGATATCAGTAAAACCGTCAGGCGCAAGTTGTTCGACGGCGTCGATGACGCCCTCGGGACCGCCGCGGCGGTTCGCGCGCACGATCTCCGCCGTCATCGGCAGCCGCTTCTGCTCGTAGGCCAGCAGCGCCTGGCGCGGATGTTCGGCATGGGCCAGCGAATCCGCAAGCGCCCGCGCATCGAGGATCGCCTGCGAGGCGCCGTTGGAGCCGACCGGATACATCGGATGCGCGGCGTCGCCGAGCAGAGTCACCCTGCCCCAGGTCCAGTACGGCAGGGGATCGCGGTCGCAGCAGGGATATTCATAAAATTCCGGCGTCGCCGAGATCAGGTTGCGGACATCGACATGCGGCACCGAGAACCGCGCCACATGCGGCATCAATTCCTCGCGCTTGCCCTGCCGCGACCAGTCCTCACGGCGCGGCGGCGGCGCGTTGCCTTCGCCAACCCTGACCATCACGGCCCAATTGGTCAGCCGGCTGGCGGGGCTCGATCCTTCCGCGATCGGATAGACCACCACCTTGGCATTGAGCCCACCGGCCACGATCATCGAACTGCCGGTCAGGAACATCGGCCAATCGCGTGCGCCGCGCCACAGCATCAGCCCGTTCCAGCACGGCGGCCCCTCGTCCGGAAACAGCATTTCTCGCACGCGCGAATGGATGCCATCGGCCCCGATCAGGACATCGCCGCGCGCGGTCTTGATATGCGCGCCGGTGCGGTCGAAGAAATGCGCGATCACGCCGCCTTCGTGCTGCGCGAACGCGCCGAGCCGGCAGCCGGTGTGGATCGCCTCCTTGCCGAGCCGCTCCTCGACGGCGCGATGGATGACGCTCTGCAGGCGGCCGCGATGAACCGAGAATTGCGGAACGTCGTGACCGGCGCCGAGGCCGCGCGGCTCGCGCCAGACCTCCTGGCCGTGACGGTTCAGATAATACAGATCATCGGTACGAACAGCGGCCGCATCCAGCCGGTCCAACAGGCCAAGGCCTGCGAGTTCGCGGATCGCATGCGGCAGCGTGTTGATGCCGACGCCGAGCTCGCGAATGCTGTCGGATTGTTCGAACAATTCGCAGTCGATGCCGCGGGCGCGCAGCATCAGCGCGGTGGTGAGGCCTCCGATGCCGCCTCCGACGATGATCGCCTTCATCCGCTCAAACTCCACTCAACTGTCTCCCCCTCTCCCCGCAAGAGCGGGCGAGGGAGAGATAGAGCGTGCCATTCGGCCTATTCGGCCGCAAGCGGCTTTGTCGCCTCGGCCTTGAGCTCGGCGCGGGTTTTCGGCTTACCCTTAATTTTGAGGTCGTCGAAATCCTGCCGGTCGCGGACAGAGTTGCGGAAAATCTGCTCTTTTCCGGGGAGATATTGCGGCGGACAGGCGATATCGGAGGCGCCATACCAGGCCGCCGCCCGCATGGTGAAGGAAGGATCAACCAGATGCGGCCGGCCCAGCGCCACCAGGTCGGCGCGGCCGGCGGCCAGAATCGTGTTGACCTGATCTGACGTCGTGATGTTGCCGACGCACATGGTCGCAACCCTTGCCTCGTTGCGGACCTGCTCGGAGAACGGCGTCTGGAACATGCGGCCGTAAATCGGCTGCGCATCGCGCACGGTCTGTCCGGTGGAGACGTCCACGAGATCGACGCCGGCCTCGCCGAACGCGCGCGCAATCGCTACCGCATCCTCGCCGGTGACGCCGCCTTCGGCCCAGTCGGTGGCGGAGATGCGCACCGACATCGGCTTGTGCGCCGGCCACGCCGCGCGCATCGCCTCGAATATTTCGAGCGGATAACGCAACCGGTTCTCGAGCGTGCCGCCATATTCATCGGTGCGTTGGTTGGTCAGCGGCGAGATGAAACTCGCGAGCAGATAACCGTGGGCGCAGTGCAGTTCCAGCATGTCGAAGCCGCAGGCCTCGCCGCGCAGCGCGGACGCGACGAACTCGGCCTTGACGCGATCCATCGCGGCGCGGTCCATCTCGCGCGGCACCTGGCTGTCCGGGAAATAGGGGATCGGGGACGCCGACAGCGTGTCCCAACCGCCCTGCTCCAGCGGACGGTCCATGCCTTCCCACATCAGCTTGGTGGCGCCCTTGCGCCCGGCATGGCCGAGCTGCAGGCAAATCTTGGCGGCCGAATTGGCGTGGACGAAATCCACGATCCGCGTCCAGGCGGCCTGCTGCGTGTCGTTCCACAGCCCCGTGCATCCGGGCGTGATCCGGGCGTCGCGGCCGACGCAGGTCATCTCGGTGAAAATCAGACCGGCGCCGCCGATCGCGCGCGAGCCGTAATGCACCAGATGGAAATCGCCGGGCACGCCCTCCTCGGCCGAATACATGCACATCGGCGACACCACCGCGCGGTTGGCCACCTCCATCTCGCGCAATTTGAACGGCTGGAACATCGGCGCGACAGGTTTTTCGATGTCGACGTCAAACCCTTTGGCGTGGACGGTCTTTGCAAACGCCTTGTCAACCTCGCCGACGAAGCCCGGTGCGCGCAGCGTGAGGTTATCGTAGGTAATCGCCTTGGCGCGCGTCATGACGCCGAAGGCGAACTGCACGGGATCGAAATCCCAGAAGCGGTCGACATGCTCGAACCAGACCAGCGACACGTCGGCGGCGTGCTGTGTCTTCTCGACCTCCTCGCGCCGGCCCTGCTCGTAGGTCTGCAAAGCGGCGTCGACGGTCGGCGCCTGCGCCATCGCCTCTGCGAGCGCGATGGCGTCTTCCATCGCAAGCTTGGTGCCGGAGCCGATCGAGAAATGCGCGGTCGCCTTGGCGTCACCGAGTAGCACCATATTGTCCTTGACCCAGCGCTCGCTGCGGATCATCGGAAAATTGCGCCACATCGAACGGTTGATCAGCAGCTTGTGCTCGCCGAGGAACCATCCGAAGATTTCCGCCATGCGATCGGCGGATTGCTGCTCGCTCAGGCCTTCCAGGCCGGCGCGCGCAAAGGTCTCGGCATCGGTCTCGAAGATCCAGGTCGAGCGGCCGGCTTCATATTGGTAGGCGTGGGCGATGAACGGTCCCCACTCCGTCTCCTGGAAGATGAAGGTGAAGGCATCGAGCGGCCGGGTGGAGCCCATCCAGGCGAACTTGTTGGAACGCAGATCGATCTCGGGGCGGAAATGCTCGGTATGTTTGTCGCGAAAACGGCTGTTGATGCCGTCGGCGAGCACGATCAAATCGGCATCGGCAAAACGGGCCTCGTCGTCGACGTTGGTTTCGAACAGCAGCGTGACGCCGAGTTCACGGGCGCGTTCCTGCAGGATCAGCAGCAGCATGCGGCGCGAACAGCCGCAAAAACCGTTGCCGCCCACCCGATGGACGGTGCCGCGGAAATGCACCGCGATATCATCCCAATAGGCGAATTCCTGGGTGATGCGGCGGTAGCTCGGCGGGTCGTATTTCTCGAAATTGTCCAGCGTCGCGTCCGAGAACACCACGCCGAAGCCGAACGTGTCGTCGGCGCGGTTGCGCTCGTACACCGTGATCTCGGCCTGCGGCCGCTGCTTCTTCAAAAGGATCGCGGCATAGAGACCCGCCGGTCCCCCGCCGATTATCGCCACCTTCATCAGCGCCTCCGAAGCAAGCTAACGGGCCAAGTTCGAAATTACTTTAAGCCTAAAACAATTTTTGGGCAAGACCCTCCCCGTTCAATTCGTAGCCCGGATGGAGCGAAGCGCAATCCGGGGTTCTTGTTTTGGGGCGAGGTCCCGGGTTGCGCTTCGCTTCACCCGGGCTACGGCCCCTCAATTCCCCTGGAACACCGGCGACCGCTTGTTGGAAAACGCCTCGAACGCCCGGGCAAAGTCCTCCGTGGTCATGCACAGGGCCTGGGCGACGGCTTCCGCCTCGATCGCTTCCTCCACCGACATCGCCCATTCCATCGCCAGCATCCGCTTGGTCATGGTGTTGGCGTAGGTCGGCCCGTCGGACACCTGTTTCGCCAGCGCTTGCGCCTGCGCCAGCACCTGGTCGGGCGCTACGATCCGGCTGAAGAAGCCCCAGCGTTCGCCCTCCTCCGCGGTCATGAAACGGCCGGTGTAGAGCAGTTCCGACGCCCGCGACTGGCCAATGATGCGCGGCAGGATCGCACAGGCGCCCATGTCGCAGCCGGAGAGACCGACCTTGTTGAAGAGGAAGGCGACCTTGGCGCCGGGCGCTGCCAGGCGCATATCCGAGGCCATCGCGATGATCGCGCCGGCACCGGCGCAGATGCCGTCGACGGCGGCGATGACCGGTTGCGGACAGGCGCGCATCGCCTTGACCAGATCGCCGGTCATCCGGGTGAACGCCGTGAGGCCCTTGGTGTCCATCTGCACCAGCGGGCCGATGATCTCGAAGACGTCGCCGCCCGAAGAGAAGTTGCCGCCGGCGCCTGACACCACGATGGTTTTGACTTCCTCGTCCATCGCGCAGGCGCGGAAGAAATCCGTCAGTTCCCGGTAGCTGTCGAAGGTCAGCGGATTTTTCCGCTCCGGACGATTCAGCGTCACGGTGGCGATCTTGCCGTCGACGGCGAGCAAGAAATGCTTCGGCGAATATTCGGCCAGCGGCAGCGTGACGGGGTTGGCGGGTCTGCTCATGGGATCTCCCTTGTCTTGCTATTCGTCATTGCGAGCGCAGCGAAGCAATCCATTCTTTCTGCGGCAAGATGGATTGCTTCGCTTCGCTCGCAATGACAGTTTCAATTTCAAACTTCGCCGCCGGCGACCGCGACCGCCTGTCCGGTAATGGCGCCGGCGCCCGAGCCGCACAACCACAGCACGGCATCGGCGACTTCCGACGGCGCAACGAGGCGGCCCTGCGGATTGTGCTTCGACAGTTCGGCCACCGCCTGCTCACGGCTGCGACCGGTCTTCTTGATGATGTTGTCGATCGAACCTTCGAGCAGATCGGTTTCGGTGAAACCGGGACATACGGCGTTCACCGTAACGCCGCTCTTGGCCGTTTCCAGCGCGAGCGAACGGACGAGACCGATGACCGCATGCTTCGCCGCGCTATAGGCGCTGACATAGGCGTAGCCCTTCAGGCCGGCGGTCGAAGCGATCGCGACCACCCTCCCCTGGCGGCGCTCCAGCATTCCGGGCAACACCGCCTGCGTGGCGTGAACCACGCCCATGAAATTGACGTCCATCATACGCTGGAACAACGCCGCATCGGAGCGGCCGAACGGCGCGGATTCAGCCGCGCCTGCATTGGCGATCAGGATGTCGATCGGCTGCCGCGCCGCGGCCTCCGCAACGGCTGATTTCACGGAAGCTGCATCGGCGACATCGGCAGCAACCGCGAACTGCGCGGCGCCCGAGGCAACGGCTTCATCCAGCGTGGCGCGGTTGCGGCCGAGCACGGTGACGACAGCGCCGGCTTCTGACAGTGCTGCGGCGACCGCGCGGCCAATGCCTCGCCCGCCGCCGGTGACGAGCGCATGCTGGGAATGCAACGGTTTGGACATCGGTCGGCCTCCCGGAACTGACCCCCGACATTTATTTTAAACTTCAAGCTTTTGCAAGGAAGCAAGTTACGGAAGCATTCCGTGCGCTACATCCGCTTGACAGAAGGCCGGCCGCGGGTAGCGTCGTCGCGACAGCCAAAGAGGGATCAACAACATGGCGGCGCTCGAAAAAGGCATCACGCGGAACGGCACCGGATATTCCGGCAAGACCTGGAACATCCTCGGCCAGGTGTATTTCCCCAAGGCCGTGACGGATTCGACCTTTGCGTTCGAGACCAACAGTGATCCCGGCCAGTTCGTACCGGTCCACATCCACCCCACGCAGGACGAATTCATCCTGGTACAGGACGGCATGCTCGACCTGAAACTCGATGGCGTCTGGGTGCAGGCCAAGGCCGGTGACCTGGTGCGGCTGCCGCGCGGAATCCCGCACGGTTATTTCAACAAATCGGACAGGCCGGCGCGGGCGCTGTTCTGGGTTTCACCGACCCAGAAGCTGGAAGCACTTTTCAACCAACTGCACAATCTGAGCGATGTCGCTGAAATCGTGCGCATCTCGGCCGAGCATGAAGTGAATTTTCTGCCGCCGGAAGCCAACGACTAAAACTCTTCTCGAGCTTTAGCTGAGCCCGTCCGCAATGTGCCGCGCGGGCGGCGATGGCAAAGTTCTGAAGCTGCGCGAGAGTATTTGCGCCAGACCTGGCGCGACGAGCCCGTATCCGCGAACCGCAGGTTCGCGCGATGACGAGCTTTCAATGTTCAAATTGACGTAAGCGGCCTTAAGCCCCGGCAGCCGGCAGGCTGGCGGCGGCGATCGCGACGATCTGGGCTAGGCGACGTCCGATCCGGGACGGCGCGTTGCGCAGAAATGTACCTACCTGTCGCATCTCATCTTCCATGGCGCCCGGCGGAACGGTTGTTCCCAGAAACGAGGCGCACAAAGGAAAATGGTCGTAACGGGCTAACTAGTCGAGATGTCTACGAAAATAGCAATGCGCGCGTCGTCCGGGCGCCCTTTGGCAGTGGAATTATTGCCGTGATCGCGCCCGCCGCGGGGGAAATTTTCTCCGCGGATTTGGCGATCGGAACTGCACTTTCGGCACTGAACCTGCCCCGGGAAGGACGGATTCAGGCCGCCTCGCTCTACTTTGGCATCACGATCCAGGACGTGCCGTCAAAGCGCGCCAGCCGCATCTGCTTGATCGGGAAAAAATCCTTGGCACTGGTGCTGAGGTTGATGCCCGGCAGCAGCATCGGAAGCTCCAGATCCTTCATGGAGGCCGCCTGCTGCATGACGTTCTCGCGTGTCAGGACGTCGCCGCATTGCTTGAGGACTTGGACGATGGTCTGGGCCATGGAGTAGCCATAGACATTGCTGCCATCGATCAGGCTTCCGCGCGGATACCATTGCTTCATGAAGGCGAGCCAGTCCTGAAAGCCCTTGTCGCTTTCCCACACCTTGTCGGTGGGATCCTTCATATAGGCCGCCGTCACGGCGCCAATCGATTTCTCCAGACCGGCCGGAGCCAGAGCCGCGCCGACCGACGCGCCAACGCTCGGCAGGATGATCGCGGGCTTCCAGGTCAGCTCAAACGTCCGGCGGATCGCCTGGGCGACGAATCTCGGATTCGCGTGCAGGAAAAACACGTCGGCGCCGGCAGTCTTCAACGTGATGACTTGCGAGTCGACAGTAGGATCCGACAATTCATACGAGGTCTCGGCCACGATCAGCTTGGCGGCGTCACCGAGGCCCGCCTTCAAACCCTTGATGTAATCCTTTCCGGAATCGTCGTTCTGATACAGCACACCGATTTTTGCCGTCGGATACGTGGCAGCCGTGTAACGGCCGAGAATGGCGCCTTCGATCTGGTAGCTGGGCTGCCATCCCATGGTCCACGGAAAATGCTCCGGATCGCCCCACCGCGTCGCGCCGGTCGCGACGAAAAGCTGCGGCACCTTCTTGATGTTCAGATATTTCTGAACGGCGGCGTTCGGCGCGGTGCCGAGCGAGCCGGCGATGAACAGAACATCATCCTGCTCGACCAGCTTGCGCGTGGCTTCCACCGTCTTCGACGAAACAAACCCGTCGTCCTGCGACAGCAGCGTGATCTTCCGGCCGTTGACGCCGCCCTCCGCGTTGATCTTGTCGAAATAGGCCTTCATCACCAGGCCGATCGTGGCATAGGACGAAGCCGGCCCGCTGTACGGCATGGTCTGGCCGATCTTGATCTCGGTGTCCGACGCGCCGGGATCGTATTTCTTCTGTGCGGACGCTGCTCCCGTCCAGACGATGGCACTGGCTACACCGGCAACAAGGGCCGGCCACAACGACTTACTCAACATGCACTCACTCCCCTGCTTCTCTTCTTCGTTCCGGCACCAGAAGATGCCGGCTATTGTTCGATCGGTTGCCTCACCGAGCTCATAACCCGGTGATGCCGCTGTCGACCGCCAGCGTCTGCGCGTTGACGTAAACGCTCTCGTCGGACATGAAAAACAGCGCGGCGTAGGCGATCTCCCACCCCGTCGCCATCCGCCCGAACGGCGCGCCCGACGCACTGCGCGACGGCCGGCCGGCGCTGGTGTGGCGTCCGAGCGGCGTATCGACCAGTCCGGGGCAGATGATGTTGGCGCGGATGCCGCGGCGCGCGCCTTCCTTGGCGACGTTGCGCATCAGGCCGCCAAGCGCGGCCTTCGACGTGTCATAGGCAATCAGCCGCGAGCCCGAGCGAAGCCCGGCGATCGACGAGATGAACACGATCGACGCCCCGTCGGCGATATGCTTCAGCGCCTTGCGGCAGCAAAGCATCGGACCGGTCAAATTGACCGCGAACGTGTCATTCCACTCCTTGAGATCGACACCGTCGAGCCCCAGCGCCCCGACGCCGATGCCGACATTGAGCACCATGCCGTCGAGCCCGCCGAGACCATCAACGGCCTCGTCGATCATCCTGTTCACATCGGCTTCGCGCGCGATATCCGCCTTGATCGAAAAGGCGAGACCGCCCTCGCCGGCAATGCGCTTTACGGTGTCATCGGCGCTGGCGCGGTGCAGGTCGGCGACCGCGACATGGGCGCCTTCCCTGGCAAACAGCATCGACATGGCCCGGCCGTTTCCAACCGGATCGGTCGCGGCATCGAACGTCCGCTGACCGCCACCGACGACCAGGATCCTGCGGCCCCGAAGCCGGCCGCGACCCGGAGCCTGACCTTCGGACGCCGCGCTGAGCGGGCGGACATAGCGCATTTTCTCTGACATTTTTATCTCGCGTCGTATTGGCGCAGAATGGATCTGCACAGCCGCATCGCCGGAATCATGCCGGCTTCGGCATGCCCCATCATGCGGAAGATGCTTGGGCTGAACGGCATCCCGTCAAAGGATGCGCAGATATCTCCGTCGGTCGCGCCCGGATCAATCAGGGGTAACCCTGCCACGCGCTTCTCCCTTGCCTTTTCGTTTTTTTGTATTTGTTGGCTCTGCGACGTCGCTGATGGCGATCAGCGAAAAGAAGAAACCGAGAAACCGCTCGATGGCTTCCATCACCTTGTCACGCGGTGACGATTGCGCGCCCATCAAATAGTGCTCAAGGCGGATGTAGATCAGGCCGGCCGCGAACAGCCGCGCGGTCTCGCGCGGATCCGGTGTCCTGACGAGACCGGCCAGCGTGAAGCCGCGGAAATAATCCGTCATCAGGCGCTGTTCGCGCGCATAAAACTGATCGGCGAATTTCGCGCGAATGCCCGGCACGCGGTTTCGTTCCGCGGTGATGACCTTCTGGAACTGATGCTCGCGCGGGTCCGACCATTGGTCGACGAGGTCGAGAGCAAACTGCCGGCAAAACGCGGCGGGCTGGTCGCGCAATTGGCGATAGCGCGGCTGCTCGAGGCGGCTCGCCGAACTCGCCGGCCCGTGCTCGCTGACGATCGCTTCCAGGATCGCCGCCTTGCCCGGGAAGTGGTTGTAAAGGCTGCTTTCGCGGACACCGACCCGGCGCGCCAGTTCGCGCATCGAGGCGCCGCCATAGCCGCTCTCGGCAAACAGGCCGAGCGCTTCGGCAAGAATGCGCTCGCGGGTGGAGGTGGCGACCGTTTCGGCCGCACTGGAAGCAGTGGAAATCATGCACATTGACTAACGAACGATCGTTCGATAGTCAACCAAACGAACGATCGTTCGTACGCCGAACGACCGAATAGGCCGCCCGAAGAGGCGGGAAACCTGGGAGGAGCTACAAAGTGCGCCGTTTTCCTGGACCCCGACTTCACGCCCTTGGCATCGCCCTGTCGGTGCTCGCGGCCATCCCCGCGCAGGCGCAAAGCGCCGCGAAATACGACACGGGTGCTGACGACAAGACGATCAAGATCGGCACCACGGCCCCCCTCAGCGGGCCGGTTTCCGCCTTCGCGCAGATCGCGAAATCCGCCGAAGCCTATTTTCGCAAGATCAATGACGAAGGCGGCGTCAACGGGCGACGGATCCAGATGACCATCGCGGACGACGCCTATAGCCCGCCGAAAACCGTCGAGCAGACGCGGCGCCTGGTCGAAAGCGATGAGGTGCTGCTGATCTTCGGCGGGGTCGGGACGCCGACCAACAACGCCGTGCACAAATATCTCAACGACAAGAGGGTGCCGCAACTCTTCCTCGGCTCCGGCGCCGCGAAGTGGGATGATCCGAAGAGTTTCCCGTGGACGGTCGGCTGGCAGCCGACCTATCGCGACGAGGCCCTCGCATACTCCAAATACATCAGGGACAGCCACCCGAAGGCAAAGGTCGGCGTTCTCTATCAGAACGACGATCTCGGAAAAGACTATCTGAAGGCGCTGGAGGAAGGCCTCGGCGGCAGCGATCAGATCGTCTCCAAGGCCCCCTATGAAACCACCTCGCCCACCATCGATACCCAGATACTGCTCTTGAAGAGCAGCGGCGCCGATGTCGTGCTGGTGGCCGCCACGCCGAAATTTGCAGCTCAGGCGATCCGCAAGATCGGCGAGATCGGTTGGAAGCCGACCACGATCATTTCAAACGTATCTGCCTCCATCAGCGGCGTGCTCGAACCGGCGGGGCGCGAGAATTCGGTCGGCGTCGTCTCCAGCCAGTATCTGAAAGACAGCACCGACCCCGGCCTGAAGGATGACCCTGGCTACAAGGAATGGCTGGCCTTCATGGAGAAATATCTGCCGGACGCCAACAAGAGCGACTGGCTGAACGTGTATGGCTACACCATCGCCCAGACATTGGTAACGACGCTCAAGGCCGCCGGTAACGATCTGACCCGCGCCAATGTGATGAAGCAGGCGACCAACCTGAAAGACGTTCGCCTGCCGATGCTGATCAACGGCACCGCGGTGAATAATTCGCCGGAACGCTATACGCCGATGACGAGCATGCGGCTGATCCGCTATGACGGAACACGCTGGGTGCCGTTCGGCGATCTGCTGCGGAACTGACAAGCCCAGCATGGAGACGCTGAAAATTGGCAGCATGCGGATCGACCGGCTGGTCGAGATTGCCAGTTTGCCGTTTGAAAAGAACTGGTTGTTCGCCAACGTCGATGACGAGGTGATCGCGGCTAACAGCGACTGGCTGGACGAGCGATACATCGAGCCCGGCACCGGGCGGATGATCCTCAGCCACCACTCCTACGTGGTCCGCACCGACCGATGGACAGCCCTGGTCGACACCTGCTGCGGCAATCACAAGCTGCGGCCGCGCGTCCCGGTGTGGAACCAGCTCAACCAGCCTTATCTGGAAAACATGCAAGCACTCGGCGTTCGTCCCGAAGACGTCGACTTCGTGATGTGCACCCATCTGCATGTCGATCACGTCGGCTGGAACACGCGGCTCATCGACGGGCGCTGGGTCCCGACCTTCCCGAACGCGCGGTACCTGATGGGCCGCGCCGAGTATCGCCATTGGGAGCAGGCGCACGCCACCAACCCCACAAATCCGGTCAATCACGGATCGTTCGCAGATTCGGTGTTGCCGGTGGTTGCCGCCGGACAGGCGGAATTCGTGGAAACCGACCATCTGCTGTTCGACGATCGAAACGCGATGATGCACTTTGAGCCCGCCCCGGGCCATACGATCGGCAATATGCAGATCCATTTGAACGGCAGGCATGATCACGCGGTCATGTCCGGCGACATCATCCATCATCCGATCCAGTGCGCGGCGCCCTGGCTCTCGAACGCGGCGGATTTCGATCGGGAGGCCGCGCGGGCCACCCGTATCAAACTGCTCGAGCGGCTCGCGGACACGCCGAGCATCCTGCTTGCGGCGCATTTCCCGGCACCGACCGCCGGCCGCGTGGTATCGAAGGGATCCGCCTTCCGGTTCGTTTTCCTCTAGCGCCTATTTCGGCGCAAACCCGAACGCCCGCTCGAAGCGCATGGCATAGGCCGGCCAGACCTCGGGATTGACGATACGCGGCGGCCGCTTTCCGTCGAGCGCGTCGAGGATCTGTTCGGCAGCGATCCTGCCCATGTTGACGCGGGCTTCCCTGGTGACACCTGCCGTATGCGGGCTCGCCAGCACATTGTCGAACTGCAGCAGCGGATGTTCCGGCGGCGGCGGTTCCTTGTCCCAGACGTCGAGCCCGGCACCGGCGATCCGCTTGTCGCGCAGCGCATCGTACAACGCGGCCTCGTCGTGAATGAAGCCGCGGGCGGTGGTGATGAAGAACGCATGCGGCTGCATCAGCGCGAACTGTTTAGCGCCGATCATGCGGCGATTGTCTTTTGTCAGTGGGCAGGAAATCGAAACGAAGTCCGAGCGGCGCATCAGATCGTCGAGTTCGACCTTCTCGGCGCCCCGCGCCGTGATTTCCTCCGCCGTCAGATAGGGATCATATGCGATCACCTTCATGTGCAGCAGGCCCTTGCAGAGCTCGGCGATGCGGCGGCCGACATTGCCGATCCCGACGATGCCGATGGTCTTGCCCTGCGCCTCGTTGCCGATCAACGCGTTGCGATTGACATTGGCCTCGCGGCGCAGCGCACGGTCGGATTCGAGGATGCGCTTCGACAGCGTCAGCAGCATGCCAAGCGCGTGCTCGGCCACGGAATTGGCGTTGCCGCCGGTCTGGTTGACCACCAGCACGCCGGCCGCGGTGCAGGCATCGACATCGACGGGATCAAAGCCCGCGCCGTTGCTGGAGACGATGAGCAAATTCGGCGCCCGCTTCAGAAGATCAGCATGGGCATGGAAATGCGGCGCCAGTTCATCGCGCGCCGCCCCGATCTGATAGGCGTGCGCCGCGGCCAGAATCGGCGCCGCGACGGATTCAGGGCTCTCGTTTTCCAGCTTGTCGAGCCGCACATCGGCCCTAGCCTTCAGGATCTCGGTGTAGATCTCGTGGGCGAGATATTTGACGTAGAACACGCGCTTGTTGTTGACGGTCATCTTCTTGTGCAACTTTCAGTTCGGGAAACCGTAGAGTGTAGCGGGATTGCTGACGAGGATGCGCTGCTGCGTTGCCTTATCAGGCGTCCACATCTGAAACAATTCGAGAAGGTGTCCGGCGTCGGGCATTTCGCCCTCGACCCGGGGATGCGGCCAGTCGCCGCCCCAGACCAGGCGCTCCGGATTTATCTTGACCAGCATCTCGTGGAACGGCCGCGCTTCGGGATAGTCAGGCGCGTTTTGGCTCAGCCGGTGCGCGCCCGACAATTTCGCCCAGCACCAGCCCTCGCCGACCGCGCGCAACAGGCTCTGGAAGCCCTCCGTACCGGTGCCGGCGCGCGCATCGGTGCGGCCCATGTGATCGATCACGACCGGCAGGCCGAGTTTTTTGAGGATCGGAATCGCCTGCGGCAAATCCTTGACATCGATCCAGAGCTGCAGGTGCCAGCCAAGCTCGGCCATGACAGGCGCAAGTTTCTCGGCCACCGTCAACGGCACGCCGCCGCGATAGTGCAATTGACCATCACGAAAGAAGTGATTGAAGCGCAGACCACGCACACCAGCCGCGTGCCATGCGCGCAATTCGTCAGGCGAGACATTGGCGTCGGCCACCGCCACGCCGCGCAGGCGGCCGGGCTCTCTCCGCAGCGCATCGAGCATCGCCGCATTGTCGCGGCCGTGCGCACTGCCCTGCACCAGCACGCCGCGCGCAAAGCCGAGCGTGTCGAGCATGCCGAGATATTTTTCCAGCGGCGCATCCGGCGGCGTGTAGCTGCGATCATCCGCATAGGGAAAGCGATCCGATGGGCCGAACACATGCGCATGGGCATCGCAGGCATCAGGCGGCAGCGACACCTTGGGACGACTGACGGGACGCGGCGGCAGGCAGGCTGGAATCATCTTGAGCACCCCACGTTATTCCGCCTTCATTCCGGCCGCCTTGATGATCGGCTCCCACTTTTCGTAATCGGCACGGATCTTGGCATGGAACTGTTGCGGCGAACTGCCGATCGGCAATGCGCCGAGCTTGCCGAGGCGCTCCTTGACGGAATCCGTGTTCAGGGCCGCAACGAAATCACGGAAGAGTTTTGCCAGCACATCGGGCGGCATGCCGGACGGTCCGAGCAGGCCCCACCACACGCCGGTGTCATAACCCGGCACCGCCTCCGACATGCTGGGCACATCGGGCAGGAACGGCGCACGCTCGGCCGTGGTGACGGCGAGCGCGCGCAGCGTGCCGGCCTGAAGCTGTCCGACCGATTCCGGGCCGTTGTTGAACGACATCGGGATCTGTCCGCCGAGCAGATCATTGATCGCGGGCGCGCCGCCCTTGTAGGGAATGGCGTTGAGATCGACCTTGGCGAGACTCTTCAGCAGTTCGCCGGCCAGATGCGTCGACGTGCCCGTGCCGGCATGGGCAAATGAAAGACTGCCCGGCTTCGCCTTCGCCGCCTCGATCACATCGACCAGCGTCTTGAACGGTGAATCGGCGCGCACCAGCAGGATATTGGGCGACGACGCCAGCAGCGAAATCGGCGTGAAGTCCTTGAAGGTGTCGTAGGGAATTTTGGGATACAGCAACGGATTGGTGGCGTGGCCGCTCGCGACCATGATCAGCGTATAGCCGTCAGCCGGCGAGGCCACGACCGCCTGCGAGGCAATGACGCCGCCGGCGCCCGGACGGTTCTCGACCACGACCGACTGGCCCCATTGCTTGGACACCACCTCACCCAGCGTGCGCGTCAGGACATCGACGCCGCCACCGGCGGGATAGGGCACGAGAATACGCACGGGCTTTGAAGGGAACGACTGCGCGGATGCCGCGCCGGGCGCAGCGAGCATCAATGCCGCAACCGCAGCCATCCGGAACCAAACTCCCACGGCAGCCCTCCCGATGTTCTCGTTATCTCACATTGTCGCATGCCGGCGTGCTTGAGCCATCGCCAAGTCTGCAGATCACGGTAACGATGAAGGCATGTTGACAATCCCGTCCGCGGCGTCAAGTTTCGGCGCAGCAAAAGCTGCGCGACGGCACCACGTCGCGAACGCGAATTTTCGGAAGATCGAGGGAGAAGACAGGATGGCGGTTGCAGAGGAAAAAACCTCGCCCGAGAACTCGCATGAGAAGAGCTGGCACGGCATCGTGCTGCAAGCGCTCAAGCGCAACGATATCAGTCTGGTGCCCTATGTGCCCGATCGCGTCCTGACCACGCTGATCAAGAACCTGCATGCCGATCCGTTTTTCACGACCTTTCCGACCGCGCGCGAGGAAGAAGCCGTCGGCATCGTCTCGGGCGCCTGGATGGGCGGGCGGCGCGGCGCGGTGCTGATGCAGACGTCAGGCTTTGCGACGCTCGCCAACGTGCTGGCCTCGCTGGCGATGCCTTACCAGATCCCGCTGATCATGTTCGTGTCCGAACGCGGCACGCTCGGCGAGTTCAACTACGGCCAGTCGCTGGTATGCCGCACCATGCGCCCGGTGCTGGATTCGCTCGCGATGGAGCATCATACCGTGACACGGCTCGACGAGTTCGAATTCATCTGCGACCGCTCGATCAAGCAAGCCATCTCCACGCAGGCGCCGGTGGCGCTGATCCTCTCGCCGCTTCTGACCGGCGGCAAAGTACTCGACAAGTGAGCGATGTCATGAACAGCACCCCTGCCCGCAACACCAAGGTCATGAACCGCTTCGATCTCACCTCACGGCTGATCGCCAAGCTGAAGAACGAGGAAGCCGTCGTCGGCGGCATCGGCAACACCAATTTCGATCTGTGGGCCGCCGGCCATCGCCCGCAGAACTTTTATATGCTCGGCAGCATGGGCCTCGCCTTTCCGATCGCGCTCGGCGTGGCACTGGCGCAACCGAAGCGCCGCGTCTTCGCACTCGAGGGCGACGGCTCGCTGTTGATGCAACTGGGCGCGCTGTCGACGATCGCAACCCTGGCGCCGAAGAATCTCACGATGGTGGTGATGGACAACGGCGTCTACCAGATCACCGGCGCGCAGCCGACGCCGGGCGCGACCGTCGCCGACATCGTCGCGATTGCACTTGCAAGCGGCCTCAGCAACAGCACCTGGGCCGCGGACGAGGAGGATTTCGAGCGTTTGATCGATCAATCGATGTCGGCCGCGGGGCCGACGCTGATTGGTGTGCGGATCGACGACAAACCGGGCGTCGGCACCACCCGCCGCGATCCCGTGCAGATCAGGGAGCGCTTCATGCACGGGCTGGGCGTGCGGGAACCGCTCTAGCTTTTTGTTTTGACGCGTTTTCTTCACGCGAACCGGGCTCCATCCCGCATCAAGTGCGGGACAGGCTTTCGCTCGAAAACGCTCTAGTATTAGGCATTAACCACACTGCATTGCAGCTGTTCGCAGGTGCAATATTCGCATCCCAGGACGTGCTATGCCGGGGCATGTCAATCGCCCTCAAACTCTTCGCCTGGTGTCTTGCCGCAGCCGTCGCTTTCGCAACCCTTGGGCCGCCGGGTTACCGGCCGCATGCCTATAGCCTTGGACAGGACGGCGAGCATGCGCTTGCCTTTGTCCTGATCGGGCTCGCGTTCGGCCTGGCCTACACGAAAAACCGGTTGTTGACGGCGGCCATTGCCGTCGGCCTGACGGGCCTGATCGAGCTCCTGCAATTCTGGGCGCCGGGGCGGCACGCGCGGCTGGAGGATTTTCTGGTCGACGCGCTTGCAGTCTGCGTTGGTCTCGCCGCTGCGGCGGCCTTCGACTTGATCGTCAAGCGAACGCAACGATCGAGCGCCGGTGCGTCCTGACGGCCGGTGCGTCCTGACGCAAAAATCCCCGCGGGAGGAATTCCCCCGCGAGGATCGATTGCAAGCGGCTCGCTTAATCGATGATTTTGATGATCTTGCGGGTGCGCGGCTCCACAATCACACGGCGATCATTGACCACTGCATAGCGATACTCGGTGTGACTCGGCACCGTGCGCAACTCGACCGTCGCAGGCAGTGGCTCGCCGACGACGATACGCTCACGCACCACGACCGACGGCGCGCGTTCGGCCTGGATCGACGTGATCACGGCATTCGGAATTTCCAATCCAAGACCTACGGCCGCACCCACGGTGCCGCCAACGACCTCGCCGACCGGACCTCCGACCTGACCACCCGCTCGTGCGCCGTCCTGCGCGCCCTGAACGGTGGTGGATTGGGCAAACGCCGCGCCCGAAGTCAGCAGCGAAGCGGCAATCAGCGAAACAGCTAAACGATTGTTCATCATGTCCTCCAGTGAATTGATGGTGCGTTTCAACCATCGGAGGCATCAGATGTTCCGGTTCCACGCGCGCCAATAACGGGCACATGGAACAGGAAGTTCCGCATCAGGTTCCGCGTTCGATCAAGTCTTTCCAATCTCGTGATTGGCCATCATCTCAAGCGCCTTCACCATGCCGGAATGATCCCACGCCTTGCCGCCATGCGCGGCGCAGGAACTGAACAGCTGCTGCGCGATCGCCGTGTTCGGCAAGGAAATGCCGAGCGAGCGCGCGCCTTCGAGGGCGAGGTTGAGATCCTTCTGATGCAGTTCGATGCGGAAACCCGGATCGAAATTGCGCTTGATCATGCGCTCGCCATGCACTTCGAGAATCCGCGACGACGCAAAGCCGCCCATCAGCGCCTGCCGCACCAATGCAGGATCGGCGCCGGCACGCGACGCAAACAACAGCGCTTCGCCAACCGCCTCGATCGTCAGCGCGACGATGATCTGGTTGGCGACCTTGGTGGTCTGGCCATCGCCATTGCCGCCGACCAGCGTGACGTTCTTGCCCATCTTGTCGAACACCGGCTTCATGGTGTTGAACGCGCGCTCGGGTCCACCCACCATGATGGTCAGGCTCGCGGCCTTGGCGCCGACCTCGCCGCCGGAAACCGGGGCATCGAGATAATCGGCGCCGAGCGCCTCGATCTTTTTGGCGAATTCTTTCGTCGCGAGCGGCGAGATCGAGCTCATGTCGACCACGATCTGGCCTTTTGAAATCCCCTGCGCGACGCCGCCCTCGGCGAACAACACCGCTTCGACATGCGGCGTGTCCGGCACCATGATGATGACGATGTCGGATTTTTCCGCGACCTCCTTGCCCGATTTGCAGGCCACGCCGCCCTCAGCGACAAGCTCGGGCGGGATCGGCGCCACGTCGTGCAGGAACAGGCGATGGCCGGCAGTCTGGAGATGCTTCGCCATCGGGCGACCCATGGTGCCGAGGCCGATAAAGCCGATATCGATCATTTGGATTTCCCCTTGTTATTGACCAATCAGGTATCGAGCGTCAGGGCCGCGTGCCAACCGAGGCCATCGACGGTCGTCGTCCTCGGTTTATACTCGCATCCGACCCAGCCGCGATAGCCGATCGCGTCGAGATGCCGAAACAGGAACGGATAATTGATTTCACCGGTGCCGGGCTCGTTGCGGCCGGGATTGTCGGCGAGCTGGACATGGGCGATGCGCGGCAGGTGCTTCTGCAGGCTGCGCGCGATGTCGCCTTCCATGATCTGCATGTGGTAGATGTCGTATTGCACGAACAGGTTGCTCGATCGCACGTCTGATATGAGCTGGATCGCCTGTTCGGTACCGCTCAGGAAAAAGCCCGGAATGTCTGTTGTGTTGATCGGCTCGACCAGAAGCCTGATCCGTTCCTTGGCCAGCGCGTCGGCGGCAAAGCGCAAATTGCCGACCAGCACCTCGTTCAATTCGCGCGCATCGGCCCCATCAGGCGCTATGCCGACCAGGCAGTTGAGCTGACGGCAATCCAGCGCCCTGGCGTAATCGATGGCGCGCGCGACGCCGTCGCGGAATTCCTCGACCCGATCAGGAAAAATCGCGATGCCGCGCTCACCCGCCGCCCAATTGCCGGCGGGGAGATTATGCAGCACCTGGGTCAATCCGTGCTGCTGCAATTGCTCGCTGAGCTCGGCTTTGTCGAAATCATAGGGAAACAGATATTCGACGCCGCTAAAGCCGGCGGCCTTGGCCGCCGCAAAGCGATTTGGGAATGGCAGTTCGCCGAACAGCATGGTGAGGTTGGCGGCAAATTTGGGCATCGTCGATATCCCCCCTTAAGCCGGCAACAATGTGCCAGATGTGTTCGACTTCGCCGGCGCATCGTCCAGCGGCAGATCGAGCACTTCCTCGAACTCGATGATGTTGTCGATCTCGGTGCCCATGGAAATGTTGGTGACGCGCTCGAGGATGAACTCGACCACCACAGGCACCTTGTGCTCCGCCATCCATTCGCGCGCAGTCGCGAACGCCGCCTGGGCGTCGTGCGGATCGGTGACGCGGATCGCCTTGCAGCCGAGGCCTTGGGCAACCGCGACGTGATCGACGCCGTAGACGCCGAGCTCCGGCGCGTTGATGTTCTCGAACGACAACTGCACCTGATAGTCCATCTCGAAGCCGCGCTGGGCCTGGCGGATCAGGCCGAGATAGGAATTGTTCACGACGACGTGGATGTAAGGCAGCTTGAACTGCGCGCCGACCGCGAGCTCCTCGATCAGAAACTGGAAGTCATAGTCGCCCGACAGCGCCACGATCTCGCGGGTCGGATCGGCCGCGCGCACGCCAAGCGCCGCTGGCAATGTCCAGCCGAGCGGACCGGCCTGACCGGCGTTGATCCAGTTGCGCGGACCGTAAACGCCGAGGAATTGCGCGCCAGCAATCTGCGACAGCCCGATCACGCTGACGTAACAGGTGTCGCGGCCGAATGCCCGGCTCATCTCCTCATAGACCCGCTGCGGCTTGATCGGGATGTCGTCAAAGCGGCTCCTGCGCAGCATCGTGCGCTTGCGGTCCTGGCATGCGGCCGGCCAGGCTTGGCGGTCCCGGAGCTTGCCGTCCCTGCGCCATTCCTTGGCGACGGTGACGAACAATTCCAGCGCCGCCTTGGCATCGGAGACGATGCCGAAATCCGGATTGAAGACGCGGCCGATCTGCGTCGGCTCGATATCGACATGCACGAAGGTGCGGCCCTTGGTGTAGGTCTCGATCGAGCCGGTGTGGCGGTTGGCCCAGCGATTGCCGATCCCGAGCACGAAGTCGGATTGCAGCATGGTGGCGTTGCCGTAGCGGTGGCTGGTCTGCAGCCCGACCATGCCCGCCATCAGCACGTGATCATCGGGAATGGCGCCCCACCCCATCAGCGTCGGCACCACGGGAACGTTGACGGCCTCGGCAAATGCCACCAGCAATTCGGATGCGTCGGCATTGATGACGCCGCCGCCGGCGACGATCAGCGGCCGCTCCGCGGCGTTGAGCATCGCCAGCGCCTTTTCGATCTGCCTGCGCGTCGCTGATGGTTTGTAGACCGGCAGCGGCTCATAAGTTTCGTCGTCGAACTCGATCTCGGCAAGCTGCACGTCGAGCGGCAGATCGATCAGGACAGGACCGGGACGGCCCGAGCGCATGATGTGAAAGGCCTGGCTGAACACGCGCGGCACCAGCGCCGGCTCGCGCACCGTCACCGCCCATTTCGTCACGGGTTTTGCGATCGACTCGATGTCGACCGCCTGGAAGTCTTCCTTGTAGAGCCGCGCGCGCGGCGCCTGTCCGGTGATGCAGAGGATCGGGATCGAATCGGCGATCGCCGAATAAAGCCCGGTGATCATGTCGGTGCCGGCCGGGCCCGACGTGCCGATGCAGACGCCGATATTGCCGGCCTTGGCGCGGGTATAGCCCTCGGCCATGTGGGACGCGCCCTCGACATGGCGCGCCAGGATGTGGCTGATCGAACCGCGCCGCTTCAGCGCGGAATAAAGCGGATTGATCGCCGCACCGGGAACCCCGAAGGCGGTCACCACGCCTTCCTTTTCGAGGATACGTACCGCGGCATCGATCGCTCGCATCTTCGCCATTTTGCGCCTCGTTTGACCGTGTTGCTCTGGCGCGACCATCACGGCTGCCACCTTCGATCTCAACGACGACGCTTTTGTTTCCCGCGATGTGGGAGGAATTGGGAAAAGCACGGCGGATCAGGTGGTTGGGTGGAAGGATCGGTGAAACGATGGGATTGGCTGACGAGAGTCGGAAGCTCTCAGCCGTCGTCCCGGCGAAGGCCGGGACCCATAACCACCGGTGATAATTGCTTTTACACGCAGATCGTTATCTTCCTTTTTTAGCAACGGGGGGCCGCGGCGTATGGGTCCCGGCCTTCGCCGGGACGACGTAGATAGATGTGTGTTCGCATTCTCGCGGCGCGTTGCGCCCGAGTTGTGAAAGAAATCTTCGGCCCCCCAAAATGAGAGGGCGCAGGGAAGACCGGGTGCGCGCTGCACCCGCGGTCTCGCGTGCGGTTTGCACAAAACAAAGTGCACACGAGCATACAGGGCAGCGGAGAACACCCGGCCTTCCCTGCGCAATGGCTTTACGGCTTATATCGTGCTCTCCCCGGTGAACGGGCTTTCTTGCCACCGTCGCTCCCGATCAGCTTTTGGCCTCTCAGGAACTTGACACCAGCAACGGGGTGTCAGGACCACGCGCCTTCGCCGTACGCCTCTGTCGCGTTACGTCT
>NZ_JAFCLR010000047.1:0-60906 GCF_018131065.1 Bradyrhizobium sp. AUGA SZCCT0431
GACGGTGACAACGAGCTCGGCCCGACCGAGGAGAGCACGAAGCAAGCCGTAAAGCCATTGCGCAGGGAATGTCGGATGCTCTCCGCTGCCCTGTATGCTCGTGTGCAGCTTTGTTTGCACTATTCGCACACGAGACCGCGGGTGCAGCGCGCATCCGGCATTCCCTGCGCCCTCTGGATTTCGAGGGTGAAGAATCTGAAAGCCTCGGGCGCAATGCGTCGCGAGAATGCGAAACCATATCCTCGTCGTCCCGGCCTAGTGCGCAATTGCGCACGGGGGCCGGGACCCATACGCCGCGGCCCTTGTTATTGAAAAAGAAAGATAACGACCTGCGTGCAAAAGCAATGATCGCCGGTGGTTATGGGTCCCGGCCCCCCGTGCGCAAGTGCGCACTAGGCCGGGACGACAGCGTTGTTTGAAATTGAAATCCGTTGCAACAGCCCCGCTAAATCGGCTCGTAGCTCTCCGTCGCGCAGGTGTCTTCCGCCTCGACGTGGCGGCGATCGAAAATCGCGCCGTTGGAAATCGTGATGCGATAGGTTTGCGTGCCGAGCGGCTTGCCGTTCACCGAGGTCAGATCGGCCTTGACGCAGGCTGTCCAGCCCGTTCCGCGCAACTCGGGGCGCGGCGCCGAGACCTGCACCCCCCTCGGATTCGACGCCGCCAGGAACACCGAGTCCAGTTTTTCGCTGAGCAGACGCTTGACGTCCGGCGGTGCCTCGAGCGGCGGCGGTTCGGGCGCTTTGGCGCGCATGAATTCCGGCACCGGCGAGCGGACGTCGGCAAAGCCGCAGCCCGCCAGCACAAGCGCAACGCCCGCGATCAACGCAATGTGAACAATGACCCGCCCCATCGCCGGCTTTCTACCCCGGGACGACGAAAATTGCGCCCCCCGGCGGCGATCAAATTGTACGGCCGATCGGGCGGCGCCGATCAACATTTGCTGAACGGCGCACCCGGACAGGCTATCGTGCCCGGATACCGATCGCGGGATTGCCATCATCCCGACGGAACGTCGCCGAACAGGATGGCGAAGAAAGCAGGGGCGATGAAGACCATTACGATTGCGGCGTTCATTCTGGCGTTGCTTGCGATGCCGGCGCACGCCCAGGGCCGGCGACAGCAAGGTGGTGGTGAGGAACCGAGGGCGAAGCAGGACACCAAGCCGAAGGTGGACGAGAAAGCCTACAAGGCCGCGCTCGAGCGAATTCCCGAACCGAAGGAAAAATACGATCCCTGGGGCGTCGCGCGCCCGGCGGAACCCGCCAGGAAATCCAAGTAATCCAAGAAATCCAGGAAATCCAGGTAATCCAGGAAATCCAGGTAATCCAAATAATCCAGGTAATCCAAGTAAACCAAATTGATTGCATCAAATCGCGCGGGCTTTATGCCTGCGACAAATTCGTCGTTGAACTGAGTCTGTGTCCCACCTCACACTGCCTGCCTTGCTTGAACCTTTACCACCAAGACCTTGACCAATTTGCAGCCTGCATTGCCGGAGGTGGCCCCATGTTTCGTCACGCGCTTTTCCATTTGGTATTTCCGGCGGCGCTGCTGCTGGGCGCGCATTCCGCCTCCGCCGAAAGCCGCCTCGCGCTGGTGATCGGCCAGTCGGCCTATAAATCCGTTCCGGCGCTGCCCAATCCGATCAACGACGCCAGGGCGGTCAGCCAGATGCTGATCGATTCCGGCTTCGAGGTTTCGACCGCTTCCGATCTGTCGCAAAGCCAGATTCGCGACCAGCTCTCGGAGTTCGCCGGCAAGGTCGCGTCCAAGGGCGGCGATTCGATCGCGCTGGTGTATTACGCCGGACATGGCGTGCAGATCGACGGCGAGAATTTTCTGGTGCCGGTCGACATCGATCCGAAGCGGGAATCCGACATTCCGATCCAGGCGGTGCGGCTGAACGACGTCTTGAACACGCTGACCTCGGCGCCGAGCAAGATGCGTATCCTGCTGCTCGATGCCTGCCGCAACAATCCGTTCCCCGGCATCAGCAAGAGCGCGGGCGGCGGGCTCGCGATCATCGACGCCAAGATCGGCGCGCCGAATACGTTCCTGTCGTTCTCGACTTCGCCCGGTGCGGTGGCCGAGGACGGCACGGGCAGCAACAGTCCCTACACCACCGCGCTGATCGCCGCGGCCAAGGAAACCAACATTCCGATCGAGGAAACCTTCAAGCGCACGCGCGTGTCGGTCAACAAGGCGACCGACGGGCGGCAGACGCCGTGGGACAGTTCCTCGCTGACCGAGGATTTCAGATTTTCCGGCACCCCGGTGGCCGGCCCGAAACTGGCCGCGACCAAGAAAACCGTCGAGGAGTGGACGCGCGAACTGAAAGGCAAGCCGGTCGAGGCCGCGAACGAAATCATCGTCGCCGACGGCACCGATGAATCCTACGAGGCGTTTGCCAATCTGTACGCGCAGACTCCGCTCGGTGCACTGGCCCGCGACTGGCTCAATCGGCACAAGCGCATGGTGGCGTGGAACAATGCGGTGATCGCCAACACCGCGGCGGGCTATCGCGCCTTCCTGACGAGATTCCCGGACAGCGATTTGACGCCGACCGCGCGCACGATGGAGGAACGCCTGCGCAACCGTCCCGAGATCATCCCGGCGGTGGCGGTGAGCGGTGGCGCTACGCCGCAGAACGTCGCGCTGACCTGTCCCTGCACCCCGCCGGCGTCAGCGCCGCTCTTGAAGAAGAGCAATACGCCGATCAAGCGCGTCGATCCGGATCCGCCCAAGCGCGTCGAGCGGGCGCCGCCGAAGCGGGCGCGCGGGCCCGACTACTATGATGATGAAGTGGTCTATCGCCGCCCGCCGCCGCGCGAGGTGTATGAGCCCGTCGGGCCGCCTGTCGGCGTCGGCATCGGGATTGGCATCGGTGGCGGCGGCTATGGTGGTGGCGGTCATCAGGGCGGCCGGGGCAGATACTGAGGCGGCAATCACGTAATCGATGTTGCAAGAGAGCGCCGCCCGTGCGGCGCTTCTCGTTGTTGCGCTGCTGGTGCTCGCCGCATGGCGCCGGCGCCGCCGGCGGCGTGCGAAACGTAATCGTGCTCTGTTTGAGAATCCCATCTAGCGCAGCGTAATTGCGGACGATCGATTGAGCACAAGCGGTGCTTGCGCGTGCATTCGGATTTCGTTTACGACATTGCCCGGGAAACGTGCTGGCGCGGTTTTCCGGCATTGGTGCCGGCTTTCGCCGTCATGCGCCAAGGGAGAGCATCATGAAGACGACTGTTTCGATCCTGTTTGCGGCGGCGCTCACGCTGTCATCCGTTCCGGCGCATGCCGTCGTGCTCGATCTGTCGACCATGACCTGCAAGCAGTTCGTCGATGGTGGTGATGACACCATCAAGATGGTGCTGACCTGGATGGACGGCTGGTACAAGGGCGACTCCGACGAGGCGATCATCGACACCGACGTGTTCGTCGAGAACGCCAAGAAGTTCGGCACCTATTGCGGAAAGAACCCGACGATGAGCATCGTCAATGCCGCTGAATCGGTCCTCGGCAAGTAAACAAACTACAGCATCGCGAACGCGCTCGAGACCATCGCCACCGGCTTGTTGTCGGTGGCGCTGGAGAGCGTGACGCGGCCGAAGCTCATGGTGCGCCCGAGGCGAACCACGCGCGCATCGGCCAGCACGTCGGAGGCGGTGACCGCGCGCATGAAATGCGTGGTCTGATCGACCGTCGTCATCGGGCGATAGCCGCGATTGGCGGCGACGTTGGCAATCACCATCGCGGTGTCGGCAAACGCCATCAGCGCCTGGCCGGAGACAACGCCGCCATTGCGGCACAGCCGTTCCGAGAACGGCATCCGCAGGATCGCACCGGGCTGCCAGTCGGCCGATCCAGCCGGCGGCGGGGTGAAGTCGAAACCCTCGATCGACAGATTGAGGTCAAGCACCCACGGTGCAAACACCTCGTCCAGCACCCGCTTTGCTTCCGCGATGCCGAATGCCGCGGTCTGTTGCTGTTGCATGAATGGTTGTTCCTCGGACGATATTTTATCCGCCCATTGTAAGGGGCATTCGGCCGAAATGACCATGGCAGGCCCGCTCGGCGTTCCCAAACATCCGGCCTGCATTGGCTTGAAAATGCCAGACTTGAGGGACATGATCCCCGCTTCGGGGAGTGGGGCGCGTTCATGTTTCGCCGGGTGGTACTGATTTCGGGCCTGATTGCCGTGGGCCTTGCGCTTAGCGGCTGCACCAAATGCGGTCCGATCTGGGACGACTGGGTGCAATCCCCCAAATCCTGCAAGTCGGACCGGCTTTGATCCATCATGGGCGCGCGCTTGGCGGCGCGGCTGCGGCGGTGATATACCGCCCGAAGACGCTGGGGGAGAGCGTCCGTAAGGAGAGCATCTGATGAGAATTCTAAGCGCGGCCGCAATGATGGTGTTGCTGATGGCGCCCGCTTACGCGCAAATGCCCAACATCAACCTGATCCCTGAAGCCGCCTCCAGGAGTCCGGAGGAGCGGGAACAGGATGCGGTCAAGGATAAGGCCTACAAGGAATCGCTGAGGAAGATTCCCGACGCCAAGGCCGCTTCCGATCCATGGGGAACCGTGCGCAGCAACGAGACGCCGAAAGCGGCCGCGCCGGCCAAGCCGAAGACCGGCAGTGCAGCCAATACCCCCCGCTAGCCGAAAGCCCCCATAGCCCAGACTCGGAATCGTCTTCCGCCGGTCCTATATTGAACGTGTCGTCATGTGTTTCGGAGTTGCGACATGGTCACGCGCCCGCGCGATCTCGCCAGCCGGATGGCCTCCCGGCGCAAGCCGGATGATGGCTATCTGCGCGAGACCTTCACGCTGCCGCGCGAGGTGGCGCGGACGAGGGCGCGCGATTTCCTCAGCCGCTATCCCAAAGCGGCCTATTTGAGCGCGGTCGAAAGCTGGCGCGAACTACCCGGCGGCGACATCGAATTCACGATGCGGCGGCTCCCCAGCGCGGACTAGAAAATCAGGTGTTGGTCGCAAGTCTAGTGCTGCAAGCCAGCGCTTGGAGCCCAGCGCTTGTTCGAGGCCGCCGCCAAGGCGGCCGCTTGGTCATCGAGATGGTGCTGGCAATGCAGGGAACGGCGAACTAGCCAGATGCGTTTTTTTTCCGCTCGCGGTTGATCCGCAGCTGTACCCGTCTCACCGCGAGCAGATAGAGTTTGGCTTCGGTTTTGCCGGTGACGACCCTGTCGTCAATCCGGAATTGCCATTTCCAGATACCCGGAGCAACCGCAGTCACGGTGTATTCGACGCCCTTGTAGATCATGAAGCAGCCCTGTCCGACCCAAGCCGCATTCAAGCCGAGACTGTCACTTTAGATTGTAAATATTATTTGAAGCCCGTTGAGGGAATGGGTGGGTGCGGGGCACCGAACTGCGAGGTCGCTCCGCGCCCGGTGTGCCTGAGTTCGCGGTCAATCTTCAGCTGAACGCGGCGCATCGCGAGCAGGAGCAGTCTCGCTTCCGTTCTTCCCGACCTGACGAGGTCACCGATCCGGAATTGCCAGTTCCAGATCCCCGGGGTTTCCGATCTTGTCAGCGTATATTCTATGCCTTTGTGATTCATAGGGAATCTCCCCATACGCCAACTGGATTAACTGAGTTGGGCGGGTAAAGTTTCCATTTGTCCGATGGCGTATTTTGCGGTCGCCTAACGATAAAGCGCGCCTGTGACAGGCCGTGATCGCTATGCGAGGTGGCAATCCCGCGTTCGGCAGTTGGGGTGGCCAAGCCGCCTTGCCGGCGCTCCCACGAGCCGCGGCTTGCTGCTTGCCGGCAGCGAGCTGGAATGCCCGCAGAGGCAGTCTTTGACCTTCCTGACCTCTCCAAAACGCACCGCGCCGCGCAAGCGGAATATGGTCGCTTGGCGGCGCAGGCTTATACCCCGAGTGATGCAATGTCCCAGGCAGCAATATGTCTTGGCGGCCCTGCAAAAGGTTCAACGTCTCCTGTTAAAAAAATCCGATGCTGAAACGAAGCGATCGCTGCCGCCGTATCTGTCTGACTGTGGGGTGGTCCTCCAGATTATTCCCCCGCTGTCGGCGACCCCGTCCGTATGGCCCCATGCGGCGGGGTCGTTTTGCTCTGGCGACGCGCCCGGCGCGGCGGCTTAATCGAACGTGACGCCGATGCGCTTCTCTTTGCGCCAGACGATATGGCACGGCCGCTTCAATTGTTCTGATGGCACGAACAATGTGAAGCGGTCCGGGATGAACAGCGCGGTCACGACCTCGAGCGCTGCGCCGGAGGCCGAGAGATTCCGAACGGTGCAATCGATCCCGCCGCCGCCGAACTCGATGGTTCCGGCCTTCAACGTGCGACGCCGCGGTGCGATCCGAGTCTCGTCCATAGCCCCATTATAGCACTGATTCACCGGCAAATGGATGGTGGCCGGAGTTCGCGCGGGGGTAAGGCGCGAACACAAGGCGAAAAACTGGCGACCATCCGGTTGGGAACTTTGTTCTTGTCCGGAGAACTACGGGGGAGGGCCGCCTTGCAACGACGGCCTGGCGCCGCATTACGGTTCGCTCGCCGGAGCCTTTGCGGATCCCGTCCTTGAACGCATTTTTTCAGGTCGCCCAAGAGGCCGCCAACGAAAGGCGGCCTCTTCAAAGCGTTGGTTACGGCAGGGTTGTCGCGATGTTCCTGATGGTACCGGTATGGAAGCGAATGACGGCTACGACATGGTGATAAAGATCGCTCAAACGGCCGCCGCCGTTCACGGCGTCCAGTTCGTCGATGGTCAGTTCGCCGACGTTCAGTTCATCGATAGGCTTCTGGCCAATCTCAATCATGCGTCTCTCCTTTGTTGGGGATTACGACAATCACGTTGCAAGGGTGCGCTCGCATGTTCCCGTTGGCTGTGATGGCTGGCACACTATCGTCGCCGCAAATTTGCGTTGAGCGGATACGCGGTCAGCATAGCTTCTCGCAACTGGCGAAATCGGACGTCAGGCATTCTTGGATGACGCTGGCGGCGTCCCTCAAACAAAAGAGGCCGCCAAGCGGGGCGGCCTCTCAATTCCGGTTTGACGGACCGGCCTTATCGCATGTGCAGGGTCATCTTCTGCGGCGATACCAGCGGCTGGTGCACGGCGTCCAGCAAGCGGGCGCCCAAAGCCGCCAGGTACGCGTCGACGATCCGGTCGAGGATGGCGCCGCCGCTGACCTGTTCGAGTTGTTCAAACGACATTTCGCAGATTTCGTTGTTGAGTTCGGTCATGTCCGTCTCCTGTTTGCGTGGGCAGGACCATTCCCGCCACCCTGGATGTCAGGGATAGGCTGACCCGCAACGCACCGCTGTGATGACCGTCACACGACGGCTCAGACGCAAAATCGCGAAAACAACCCCATGCAAAGTAGAATGGGTCCCGCCGATGACGCCGAGTCGGATACTGGCCGAAATAGAACACCCGAGAAGGCAAAGTAGGCCACTCAAAAGCACAACGCCGCCAAGCTGAATAATGCTTGGCGGCGCTGCACCAGAGCTGGAAATTGCAATGCCCAGCTTGGAGTATACGTCCGGGACAGGACAAGGTTGCTGAAAAGGGACGCAGAATTTCGGGAACAAGTGGCAATGGGCGGAGTTGTGAAGGCGCTGCCAGTCCCCAGTTGCCCCGGCAGCATAAGCGGCCCCAGTGCCTCTTCCCCGAGGCTGGGGCCGTTTCTTTGGGCGCGCCAAGACAGCTTCGAGGGCACGGCAGGCGCCAGTGCTTCGATAACCAGTTTCACGAATGATGGTGGCAGCGCGCCCTTTGCTGGTGAGAGAGACAACGATCAGGATAGCAATACGCTGGCTGCGGGTTGGATGCGCAACAAAGTCGGTCGCGAGATCAATGTGCGGTTATTGGTCGAGGGAAGATGGACCGATAGAGATCGGCAAACCGATCAAAGTTGCTCGAGGCCAAAAACAAAGGAAGTCTTGGAGGACGATGACGAAGAAGGCGCCGCCAACTGATGCGGCCTCGGAACCTTGTTCACGGTCGGAGAACTACGGGCAGTGCCGACTCGGGCGGCCTCGTTTACGCGGCGGGCGGGTATCTGGGCTTCGGAAGGCTGATTGCACTTGAATTGATGACGCCCTTCGAAATGACTTTACCGCCTGAGACCGATTCAAGTGCATCGTGGGTCAGTTGCTCCGCATCGGTTCGCGAATTCCATTCTGGTTGTTCATGGTCCCGCTCCGCGCTGTGGCGCCCTTGTGCGCCGTCGATCTGGAGCGAGTATGCCGGGCGGCTGTCGGGGCGACTGTGACAGTCGTCACGAAAGCGTTCCTGCAAAGGAAAAGAGGCCGCCAATTGAGGCGGCCGTACTTTTTCTAGGCTGGTTCCGGTGGTTGAAGTCCAGGAGAGGCGAGCCACTCGTTTATGTGAGAGGCCGTCTCTAGTTGCCTGATCTTCCTGAGCAGCACTTCCTTCTGAGGACCAGGTTTGAGCTTGGTTACCTGTGCTTCCAACCGGGTCTTCTCAGCTGCAATTCGATCTTCAAATGTGTGGGGAACGGATCGGCGACGCTGCATGATACAACCTCGTTGCTTACGGGTCCTAACCGTAGGGTTTGCATGTCCGATCCTATAAAATTCCGATCCCGGGCGTCGGTTCCGAAGTGAACAATCCAAAAAGGCCACTGCGCATTTTAACTTAGGCCCGCCAGGGGGCGGAACCGGCCGGTTCTGGCCTACCCATTTAGGGGGATGAACAGAGCGCGGCAACATCGCGGCGCTGGTGAGGGCCAAAAAGGGGCCACCTCAAAATCAAAAGGGATCATTAGCTTAGAGTTGGATGGAAGGGGGCCAGTACCGCTCTCTCGGTACTGGCCGGCGACGAAAGAGGCCGCCAACTGAGGCGGCCTCTCTACGTCTCGCGATCCAGGCCCCCGCCTAGCTGTGAAGTCCGGGTCTCTCAACGGGCAATTGCAACTCCGCCGCCCGCTCTTTCTTTTCCTTCTTGGAAAACTCTCGCTCGCGTTCCTCGAAGGCCGCGAGTTCTTCTCGCGCCGCTTCAAGAAAGCGGTCGCGTGGTGTTACTGCCAATTGAGTGTGCCTTGTCATCATACACGCCACCCATCTCACCCCGCGCCCATCCTATCGAACCGCCGGGAGCCGGGAAAGGTTCGTGACCGTAAAATTACGGGCTGATGAAATTAGGACACTCCCAATGAGGTACCCCAAAAGGGTGCATGAACATACCGAAGTCTTACGGCGTACAGGTCGCCGCAGAAGTGCGACCCCTTTGAGGCGGTTGTTCATATAGATGAACAACCTAGGTTGTTCATCTTCGTTAAATCAAACCAGGCCAATGCGATTTTCAAAACCGGCCACTGAGGCCGGAAACAGGCCAGTATCGCTCTCTCGGTGCTGGCCCCGCGAAGCTGGTGAGCAATGAAAGAGGCCGCCAACTGAGGCGGCCTTACTTCAGCGGCCGTTTGTCTTCCTTTGCGAGATCGGACAGAAAATCCGCCAGCGCCTTCTTCCCTGAAAACTGGGCAGCCGAGTCGGACTGGAAACCATCTACGGTCATTTTAATGCCCAGTGGTTGGCTCTTGCGGTGTATTTCCCACTTCCATCGTTCCGGCTGCTCACCCGTTCGGGAAGTGGTCGCGTAATAGTCGTTGGGGTTGATCGGCATGCCGTCATGCTAGACCCGGCCGCCGCACCGCAGCAGACCGAAGTTTAGGCAAACTAGGGGTGGTTAGTCATACGGGCTTTCCATCTGGACGCTTGACCAGTTCGAATGTGGCAACGTGAGTGTCTTCAGCCCAAGACTCTAATACTGCCCCGCAGACTTCACAGGATACGTGGCCGCTATGCGGCATTAAGGACATTGGTTCGACGCGCTTATATTCAGCGCCGCACCGGCACTGGACAACTGTTGTTTCCATGCCCCAAATATGCGCCCGACGCGGCCCGTTTTCCAGCCCGGAACCCTGCCACAATCAAACGGACCCATCACCAAACTAGGCGACTGCCATTTTCCCGATTGCTGGAACAATGTTCACGGTCGGAGAACTACGTACAGCCAGTCGGCCTATACGGAATTGGGTACTCCAAAGTGCGCATGAACAGACCATACTTTTACGGGGTACAGAGCGCGGCAAGAGCGCGGCGCTGGCGAGGCCAAAAAGGGCCACCCTAAAAATCAAAAGGGACCATTAACTTAGATGGGGATCGAAAGGGGCCAGCACCGCTCTCTCTAAAAGAACATATTGCGAACATAGAACAAAGGTGGTACAAGTTCTCACCGTCAATCGAATCCCCTGAGATCCTCGTCGTCCGTTTGTCCCGCTAGCGAATCCCCGCCATAAGGAGCACCCATGTCCGCCACTGCCCTGCGTATCGTCGAAGGATCCTCCATGGATAAGACCAAGGCCCTGTCCGCCGCGCTCTCCCAGATCGAGCGCCAGTTCGGCAAGGGTTCTGTGATGAAACTGGGCAAGAACGATCGCTCGATGGATATCGAGACGATTTCGTCGGGCTCGCTCGGGCTGGACATCGCGCTTGGCGTCGGCGGCCTGCCGAAAGGCCGCGTGGTCGAAATTTACGGGCCGGAATCATCAGGCAAAACTACGCTGGCGCTGCACACGGTGGCCGAAGCCCAGAAGAAGGGCGGCATCTGCGCCTTCATCGACGCCGAACATGCGCTCGACCCGGTCTATGCCCGCAAGCTCGGCGTCAACATCGACGAGCTCCTGATCTCGCAGCCCGACACCGGCGAGCAGGCGCTGGAAATCTGCGACACGCTGGTGCGCTCGGGCGCGGTCGATGTGCTGGTTGTCGATTCGGTCGCCGCCTTGGTGCCGAAGGCCGAACTCGAAGGCGAGATGGGCGATGCGCTGCCCGGCCTGCAGGCGCGGCTGATGAGCCAGGCGCTGCGCAAGCTCACCGCCTCGATCAACAAATCCAACACCATGGTGATCTTCATCAACCAGATCCGCATGAAGATCGGTGTGATGTACGGCTCGCCGGAAACCACCACCGGCGGCAACGCGCTGAAATTTTACGCCTCCGTCCGCCTCGACATCCGCCGCATCGGCGCGATCAAGGAGCGCGATGAAGTGGTCGGCAACCAGACCCGCGTGAAAGTCGTGAAGAACAAGCTGGCGCCGCCGTTCAAGCAGGTCGAATTCGACATCATGTATGGCGAAGGCGTCTCCAAGATGGGCGAAATCCTCGACCTCGGCGTCAAGGCCGGCATCGTCGAGAAATCCGGCGCCTGGTTCTCCTATGACAGCCAGCGACTGGGGCAGGGGCGTGAGAACTCGAAGGCGTTCCTCAAGGCCAACCCCGACATGACCGCAAAGATCGAGGCCGCGATCCGTCAGAACTCCGGCCTGATCGCCGAACAGATTCTCGCCGGTCCGCCCGAGCGCGACGCCGACGGCGAAGAGCCGGCAGACGAATAGGATTTTCCGAACCTCGGGTCGTCTGACCCGGGTTTCGACATAGCGGGTGCTGAGGACGTTGAGTTGCCGACGTTTTCAGTGCCCGTTTTGTTTTGCGTATACGGGTGACGAAGATGACGCGGTTGGTTTTGACATCGCGCGACTCAGGCGCCGGGTGCCTCCTGCGCGCCGGGGTCGGCGATATCGTAATTCCATTTGGCTTCCGGTTCGTCTGGGGCGAATTGCCATCCGACGCGAAGCTGGAAGCCATGATAGGGCCGGGCTCACTGGACCATTTCCCCCAGCATCGGCTTGGAAAGTTTCATGCAAAAGAGGTGGGGCTGCTCGATCTCTGCGAGCGCTGCGAGGCTGTCGAATTGTGGTTCGATCCGGAGCCGAACGCACAACTCATGCTCGTTCAGATCCTCGATTGCCTGAATTCGCGCAAGAATATCGTCTCGAAGCTGAGCTTGTATCAGGCGGACGTCGACATTGCGCAGCAGCGACCGGAAACGATTTCGGAATGGAAGCCGCCCGGCATTAAAATCCAAATTGAGCATACCGAGGCGGCCAATATGGCTTGGCAGGCTTATCGTCAGCCTACGCCACGGCATTGGGCTGATTTGCTCGATAAGGATCTAAGCGCTTTGCCGCAGCTTCGGCAGACCGTGATGGAATTACTCGAAGAACTACCCATGCCTGCAACCGGCCTGGGCGCGACCGAAATGCGGATGCTGGAACTGGTCGCTGCCGGTGACGCAACTCCGTTCGACGTCTTTCCGGGTCATCAGAAACGCAACACGCGGCGAGTGTTCGGCTATTGGGAGGTCGGCGCGCTGCTGGACGGCTTGGCTCGCGGTCCGGCACCTGCCGTAGCCGGCCTTGAGGAGGGGCCTTTCACGGATGAGATGCACGATGCTGCTGCGCGCCTCGCGCGATACAGGCAGAGCAAACTGTCGCTGACCCCGCTCGGCGAGGCCGTCTCGGCGCAGGCTGAAGATTTCAGCCGGTACAATCCGATCAATCGCTGGTGGGGCGGGACGGAATTGACCAATGACAATCTGTGGCGATGGGATCCGCATCGCGCGTTGATCGCGCCGTGAATTGCCTCGCCGCTGATGAGAAGAGTTCAAATATACTGAGTTGCTTTATTCTGATGCTTAGAATTGGTGAGGTCCATGAAGCCACTAATCCTTGCCGGCGAGCATGGCTGGAATTTCGAACGTTCGGGGCGGACCGAAGCGCCTGCCACATTCTTGTTTCGCCTTGTAGATGGGAAGTTGCCCTCTGCGGACGAACTCGCGGCATATGCTGGGGAACTAACGGAGAAGCACGGTCCGGGAGCCCACTGGTCGGTCTACACGGCCCGCTGGCATCGCCAGCATGACAGTCTCAAGGCCCTCAGTCTGGTCGAGGCCTGCCGGCGGTTCGAGACCGTCGAGTTGTGGTTCGATCCGGCCCCGAACGATCAGTTGCAACTGGTTTGGCTGCTCGACCTTCTAAGTTCGCATTCGGAGGTGGTGGCCAAGTTGAAGGTGCGGCTTGTCGATTTCGATCTGCTCATGGCGAAGCCCGAAGAACTTGCCAGATGGAAGGTCCCTGCTATCGACGTCACCGAGAGTGAGCTTCAGACCGCCAGCATGGCCTGGCAGGCGTATCGCTCCGCGACGCCGGAAGCTTGCTTCGATTTGCTGGCCAGGGATTTGAGCGCGCTGCCCTTGCTGAGACCGGCCATGCTTGACCTGCTCGAAGAACTGCCTTCCCACGCGACAGGACTCGGCGCGACGGAAATGCGATTGCTGGAACTCATTGCGCGAGGCTACACACTCACGAATGCGTTGTTCTATCTCTATTCGGTTCGGCAGCGGCGAGTCTTCAACACCCGGGAAATCGGTTTCCTGCTTGAGGGATTGGCGCACGGCCCGAATCCAGCGATCGCCGGCCTTGACGATGAGTTGCGCACGCTTGACAGGGAGAACGATCGCGACCGCGACGTGGCTTATCGGCGAAGCCTGCTGTCGCTGACCGAACTCGGCTGGGCGATCGTCGCACACAAGGAAGATTTCAGCCGCTACAATCCGATCGATCGCTGGTGGGGCGGGACCAGGCTGACCAATGATTGTCTGTGGCGCTGGAATCCGGCGCTTGTCGCGCCTCAGCCATCCCGGCCTATATCGACTTTTGTGCCCGGGCCCACAACCCACCCGACTCGCGAGCCGCTTTGATCGGTGCGAATGAGTTGGCTTCACCGAAGTTCGGCGAAGCCAATCCCTCCGCAACGCGCAAGCTTCACTCCGCTGCCTGCGCGTAATCCGAAACCGGCGGGCATGAGCACACCAGGTTGCGGTCGCCATAGACGTTGTCGACTCGCCCGACCGGGCACCAGTATTTGTCCGTCCGCGAGGTGCCGGCCGGGAAGCAGCCCTCGGCGCGGCTGTAGGCGCGGGCCCAGGCGTCGTCGGCGATGTCGTGCACGGTGTGCGGGGCGTGGCGCAGCGGCGAGGCCTCGATCTTCCAGCGGCCGCTTTCGACCTCGGCGATCTCGTTGCGGATCGCAATCATGGCGTCGCAGAAGCGATCGAGTTCCGCCTTCGATTCGGATTCGGTCGGCTCGATCATCAGCGTGCCCGGCACCGGAAAGCTCATGGTCGGGGCGTGGAAGCCGTAGTCGATCAGCCTTTTCGCGATGTCGTCGACGGTGACGCCGCTGGTCGCTTTGAGCGGGCGGGGATCGACGATGCATTCATGCGCGACGCGGCCTTTTGCATTTTTGTACAGCACCGGAAAATGCGGATCGAGTTTGCTCGCGATGTAGTTGGCGTTGAGGATCGCGATCTCGGTCGCCCGTGTCAGGCCTTCGCCGCCCATCATCAGGATGTAGATGTAGGAGATCGTGAGGATCGACGCCGAGCCGAACGGCGCGGCCGACACCGGCCCGATCGGGTGCGGGGTAGCGCCATCGGTCGCTGGGTGGCCGGGCAGGAACGGCGTGAGGTGCGCCTTGACCCCGATCGGTCCCATGCCGGGGCCGCCGCCGCCGTGCGGAATGCAGAACGTCTTGTGCAAATTGAGATGGCTGACGTCGGCGCCGTAATCGCCGGGCCGCGACAGGCCGACCTGCGCATTCATGTTGGCGCCGTCGAGATAGACCTGTCCGCCGTGGCCATGCACGATTTCGCAGATGTCGCGGATGTGCTCCTCGAACACCCCATGGGTCGAGGGATAGGTGATCATGATCGCCGCGAGATTCCTCGAATGCTTCTCGGCCTTCGCCCGCAGGTCGTCCACATCGACGTCGCCTCTGATGTCACAGGCGACCACCACGACATCCATGCCGACCATCGCGGCGGAGGCCGGGTTGGTGCCGTGCGCGGAGGAGGGGATCAGGCAGATTTTGCGATGCGGCTCGCCGCGCGCGGCGTGATAGCCGCGGATCGCGAGCAGCCCGGCATACTCGCCCTGCGCGCCGGAATTCGGCTGCAGCGAAATCGCGTCATAGCCGGTGATGTCGCACAGCCATTTCTCCAGCCGTTCAAACAGTGCGTGATAGCCCTTGGCCTGCTCGGCGGGTGCAAACGGATGCAGGCTGCCGAATTCGGCCCAGGTCAGCGGGATCATCTCCGCCGTGGCGTTGAGCTTCATGGTGCAGGAGCCGAGCGGAATCATCGCGCGGTCGAGCGCGAGATCGCGATCACTGAGCTTGCGCATGTAGCGCAGCAGCTCGGTCTCGGAGCGGTGGGCGTGGAACACCGGATGGGTCAGGAACGCGGTGGCGCGTTTCAACTCGGGCGGAAGGTCCTCGCGTACGCCAATCTCGATTTCCGCGTAGGACAATTTGCCGCCGAACGCGCGCCACACCGCCTCGATCACGGCCGGCGTCGTGGTCTCGTCCACGGCAATGCCGAGCGTGCCGTCACTGGTCCGCAGATTGATCTTCTCAGTGCGGGCGCGGGCGACGATCTCGTCCTGCTTCGCGCCTGATGGCACCGTGACGGTGTCGAAGAAATTCTGCGACGCCGGCGCAAAGCCGAGCTTGCTCAATCCCGCCGCCAGCACGGCGGCGCGCCGGTGCACCTGGCGCGCGATCCAGGTCAGTCCTTCGGGGCCGTGATAGACCGCGTACATCGAGGCGATCACCGCCAGCAGCACCTGCGCGGTGCAGATGTTGGAGGTCGCCTTTTCGCGGCGGATATGCTGCTCGCGGGTCTGCAGCGCGAGGCGATAGGCCGGCTCTCCCCGCGAATCCACCGACAGCCCGACGATGCGGCCGGGCAGCGAGCGCTTCAGCGCGTCGCGCACCGCCATATAGGCGGCATGCGGCCCGCCATAACCCATCGGCACGCCAAAGCGCTGCGCCGATCCGATCGCGATATCGGCGCCGAGTTCGCCGGGCGAGGCCAGCAGCGCCAGCGCCAGCAGATCGGCGGCGACGACGGCAAGCGCCCCCTTGGCGCGCAGTGACGCAATCGCGGGGCGCAGATCACGCACTGCGCCGGAACTGCCGGGGTATTGCAGCAGCGCACCCAACACGTCCGCCTTGTCGAGATCGGCGAGGGGATCGCCGACGATCAGTTTCCAGCCGAGCGGCTCGGCGCGGGTGCGCAGCAGCGCCAGCGTCTGGGGATGCACGTCCGCATCGACGAAGAACGATTTGCTCTTCACGCCAGAGAAGCGCTCCGCCAGCGCCATCGCTTCGGCCGCAGCCGTGGCTTCATCGAGCAGCGAGGCGTTGGCGACATCGAGGCCGGTGAGGTCGCAAATCATGGTCTGGAAGTTGAACAGCGCCTCCAGCCGGCCCTGGCTGATCTCGGGCTGGTACGGCGTGTACGCCGTGTACCAGGCCGGGTTCTCCAGGATGTTGCGCTGGATCACGGCGGGCAGAATGGTGCCGGAATAGCCTTGGCCGATCAGCGAGGTGAACACCTGGTTCTGCGCGGCGAGTTCTCCCATATGCGCCAGCGCTTCGGTCTCGCTCAACGCGCGCCCGAGATCGAGCGGCGTCTTCTGCCGGATCGAGGACGGCAGCGTCTGGCTCATGAGTTCGCCGAGGCTCTTGGCGCCGACGCTCTCCAGCATCGCCGCGATGTCGCGGGGTGAGGGGCCGATGTGGCGGCGCACGAAATCGGTGACGGCCTCGTTGGTATGCTTGAGCGGCGCGTTCATGGTCGTTCCTCTTTAATTCGCCGTCATGCCCGCGAAGGCGGGCATCCGGTACGCCGGGAAATCAGTGATTAGGCCGAAAGGCCGCGGCGTACTGGGTCGCCCGGTCAAGCCGGGCGATGACAGTGAGTGTGTGATTGCAAATCGCTTCATCTTCTCACGCGGTGTGCTTGGCGTAGGCGGCCTCGTCCATCAGGCCGTCGAGTTCGCTCTTGTCCTTGATCTTCAGCTTGAAGAACCAGGCCTTGCCGGCGGCGTCGGAGTTCACCAGCGCGGGTTCGGCGGCGAGTTCTTCGTTGACTTCGAGCACGTCGCCGGAGATCGGCGCGTAGACGTCGGAGGCGGCCTTGACGGATTCGACCACGGCGGCGGCCTCCGCCTTCTTCAGGCTGCGGCCGACCTTGGGCAGTTCGACGAACACGACGTCGCCGAGCTGCGACTGCGCATAGTCCGTGACGCCGATGGTGGCGACATCGCCCTCGATGCGGAGCCATTCATGGTCGGTTGTGAACAAGATCGTCATGAGACTTCCTTCAGCGTTTATAGGTGTTGGGAACGAATGGCATGGGGGCGACCTGCAGCGGCAGGCGCTGGCCGCGGACTTCGGCGAAAACTTGCGTGCCGGCTGCGGCGAGCGAGGACGGCAGATAGCCCATCGCGACGGGTGCATTGAGGCTCGGGCCAAAACCGCCTGAGGTGACCTTGCCGATCGGCTCGGCCGAGGCGCTATCGGCAAACAACACCGCGCCTTCGCGCACCGGCGCGCGGCCTTCGGGCCGCAGGCCGACGCGGCGGCGCGCCGCGCCTTTTTCAAAATGGGCAAGAATGGTTTCGGCACCGGGAAAACCGCCGGCGCGCGCGCCGCCCGTGCGGCGGCTTTTCTGCACCGACCATTCCAGCGCGCCCTCGACCGGCGTTGTCGTGGCGTCGATGTCGTGGCCGTACAAACAAAGCCCGGCTTCGAGCCGCAAGCTGTCGCGGGCGCCCAATCCGATCTGCAGCACGTCGCTGTTCTCCAGCAGCGCGGTCACCAGTGCTTCGGTGTGTTGAGCCGGAACCGAAATTTCAAACCCGTCCTCGCCGGTATAACCGGAGCGCGAGACGAAGCAGTCGTAGCCCGCGACCTTGCGCGGACCGGTGTCCATGAATTTCATCCCGCCGACGTCTGCACAAAACTTCGCCAGCGCGGATTCGGCCTTCGGGCCCTGCAGCGCGATCAGCGCGCGGTCGGAAAGCGAATCGATCACGCAGGCTTCCGAAAGGTGCGCGCGCAGATGCGCCTCGTCCTCGGCCTTGCAGGCGGCGTTCACCACCAGAAACAGATGGTCGCCGAAATTCGCCACCATCAGGTCGTCGAGAATGCCGCCATCGGGATTGGTGAACTGCGCGTAGCGTTGCCGCCCGGGCGCCACCGCAACGATGTCCTGCGGCACCAGCCGTTCCAGCGCCAGTGCGGCGTCCTCGACCTTGCCGGATTTCGGCCGCAGCGCGAGCTGGCCCATATGCGAGACGTCGAACAGGCCGGCGGCGCTTCGGGTGTGCTGGTGTTCCCTGAGCACGCCGGCGGCGTACTGCACCGGCATCTCATAGCCGGCAAACGGAACCATCTTGCCGCCCCGCGCCACATGGAGCGCGTGCAAGGGTGTGTGATTTAAGGGAGATTCGTCGCGTGCCAGCATTCAGGGACCCTCCAGGGTTCGGGGACCAGCCCCCAAAAACCCAAAGAAAGCCCCATCTGTCGCTGTGCCTGAGAGTATTATCCCGTCGGCGGACACGTCAGGGCCAAAGCCCTTCGGCGTCTCTTTCCAGATGCTAGTCCGTCACGGGGTCCGTTTGCCTGAGAGTTTCCGGGGCGGTTGCTCCTTCGGCGCCGGCGCTTAAGCCGATCTCTCCCGACGTGACGTCTTGAACATAGGCAGGAAAACACGGCGCCACCATGGCTGTCAACGCACGGCGGCAGCTATCAACCAGTCTTGTGTGCTGCGGCAAGCCTATGATCCGCCTGCACAGTTTCTGGACACCGCCTTTGGCCTTGTCTAAAAGCGTTCGGCCGGCAGAAAAGGCTATTTGCGGCCTGACCCGGTCCTATTTCCGATTGGATGAACATGAGCGGCGTCAACGAGATCAGGTCGACATTTCTGAATTACTTCAAGGCGAATGGTCATGAGATCGTGGCCTCGTCGCCGCTCGTCCCGCGCAACGACCCGACCCTGATGTTCACCAATGCCGGCATGGTGCAGTTCAAGAACGTCTTTACCGGCGTCGAGAAGCGCCCGTATCAGCGCGCCACCACCTCGCAGAAATGCGTCCGCGCCGGCGGCAAGCACAACGACCTCGACAATGTCGGCTACACCGCGCGCCATCTCACTTTTTTCGAGATGCTCGGCAATTTCTCGTTCGGCGACTACTTCAAGGAGCGTGCGATCGAGCTTGCCTGGAACCTGATCACCAAGGATTTCGGGCTGAAGAAGGACAAGCTGCTCGTCACCGTCTATCACACCGACGACGAGGCGGCCGCCCTTTGGAAGAAAATCGCGGGCTTTTCCGACGACCGCATTATCCGCATCCCGACCTCGGACAATTTCTGGGCCATGGGTGATACCGGGCCCTGCGGTCCCTGCTCGGAGATCTTCATCGACCGCGGCGAGCACATCTGGGGCGGGCCTCCGGGCAGCCCGGAGGAGGACGGCGACCGCTTCCTCGAATTCTGGAACCTCGTCTTCATGCAGTTCGAGCAGGTGACGAAGGAAGAGCGGCTGCCGCTGCCGCGTCCATCGATCGACACCGGCCTCGGGCTGGAGCGCATGGCCTGCATCCTGCAGGGCGTCGAGAGCGTATTCGAAACCGATCTGTTCCGTCACCTGATCGATGCTACCGCATCCGCGCTCGGGGACGGACCGCAGGAGCAGAACGTGGCGTCGTTCCGCGTCATCGCGGACCATCTGCGCTCCTCGGCCTTCCTGATCACCGACGGCGTGCTGCCCTCGAACGAGGGCCGCGGCTATGTGCTGCGCCGGATCATGCGCCGCGCCATGCGCCACGCGCAGTTGCTTGGCGCGCGCGATCCCTTGATGCATCGGCTGGTCTCGGCGCTGGTGCGCGAGATGGGGCAGGCCTATCCGGATCTGGTGCGGGCGGAAAAGCTGATCGAGGAAACGCTGCGGCTGGAGGAAACCCGCTTCCGCAAGACGCTGGCCCGCGGCCTTTCCATTCTCGATGAGAAGAGCAGTTCGCTGAAGAAGGGCGACATGTTCGACGGTGATACCGCGTTCACGCTGTACGACACCTACGGCTTCCCGCTCGATCTCACGCAGGACGCGCTGAAATCGCGCGGCATCAGCGTCGATCTCGCCTCGTTCACCGATGCGATGGAAAAGCAGAAAGAGAAGGCGCGCGCGTCGTGGTCCGGAAGCGGGGATACCGCGAGCGAGAACATCTGGTTCCCGCTGCGCGAAAAACTCGGCGCCACGGAATTCCTCGGTTATGAAACCGAGAGCGCCGAGGGCGTGATTTCGGCGCTGGTGAAGGACGGCAAGGATGCCGACAGCCTCAAGGCCGGCGAGACCGGTTCGATCGTTCTCAACCAGACGCCGTTCTATGCGGAGTCCGGCGGCCAGGTCGGCGATACCGGCGTGATGATCGGCGAGGGCGTCAAGTTCCGTGTCACCGATACGCAGAAGCGGGCCGGCGATCTGTTCGTGCACCAGGGCACAGTGGAGCAGGGCACGCTGAAGGTCGGCACCGCCTTGCAGCTCGAGGTCGATCATATCAGGCGCTCCTCGATCCGCTCGCATCACTCGGCGACGCATCTGTTGCATGAGGCGCTGCGCCAGGTGCTCGGCGACCACATCGCCCAGCGCGGCTCGCTGGTGGCGCCCGATCGCTTGCGCTTCGATTTCGTGCACCAGAAGCCGATCACGGCGGAAGAACTCGCGCGGATTGAGGATATCGCCAACGAGGTGGTGCTGGAGAATGACGAAGTCACCACGCGCCTGATGGCGGTCGACGATGCCCGCGAGGCCGGGGCGCGCGCGCTGTTCGGTGAAAAATATGGCGACGAGGTGCGGGTGGTGTCGATGGGCCGGCAGGCCCGCGAGCAGGGCCAGAACGCGCTCGGCTGGTCGGTGGAATTGTGCGGCGGCACGCATGTGCGCCGTACCGGCGACATCGGCCTCATTTCAGTGACTGGGGAAAGCGCGGTTGCCTCCGGCGTCCGCCGCATCGAGGCGCTGACCGGACGGCACGCGCGAAAGCACACCAACGACACCATGCAGCTTGCGAGGAACGCGGCCGGCGAACTGCGCACCTCGGTGGAGGAAATGCCGGCGCGCATTGCCGCGCTGGTGGAAGAGCGCAAGAAGCTCGAGCGCGACCTGTCGGATGCGCGCAAGAAGCTGGCGATGGGTGGCGGCGGAGGCAATGGCGCGGCAGCAGCCGGCGGCGTGCGCGAAGTCGGCAACGTCAAGCTGCTCGCGCGTGCGGTCGAAGGCGTCGAGACCAAGGACCTCAAGAGTCTCGTCGACGACGGCAAGAAGCAGATCGGATCCGGCGTGGTTGCGATCGTCGGCGTCACCGAGGATGGCAAGGCCGGGGTGGTGGTCGGCGTCACGGCCGACCTGACCTCGCGCTTCAGCGCGGTCGATCTGGTCAAGATCGCCTCCGCGACGCTCGGCGGCAAGGGCGGCGGCGGGCGGCCCGACTTGGCACAAGCCGGCGGGCCCGACGGCGCCAAGGCCGATGCCGCGTTGTCGGCGATCGAACAGGCCATGGCGGGCGGGTAGTTTGGTTACGTAGACTAGGCGTATGCCGGCGCTCGCCGCGCATGTGCTGCACACGGAGGGCGGCTATGAGCGCGCGATTTGTGTTGGGCTGCGTTTTCGCATTTGGCTTGATCGGCAGCGCCTTCGCTTTGGAAGCGTCCGGTGCCCTCTCAACGATCCAGAGGGCTCCTCAAATAACGCAAAGCCACAACGGGCTCCGTATCGCGCAAGCCGATACTTCGAAGAAGTGTGATGCTGGCTTCTATTGGACCTGTTCCAAATCCGGCTGCTGGTGCCAGCGGAAGGGCCAAGTGTACTAGGCCCCGTCGTCACCCCTTGCGCAGGAACACATAGTCCGCGGAGTAGGGCACGTTCAGGAAGCTGCCGACGGTCTCGCATGCGCCGTCACGCTTGCCGCCCTTGGTGTTGATCCGCTGCACAATGGTGGCATCGGCCAGGACGCCGCTGCCGCGCCGGGATGTCACTTCGAGCTTCAGCCACGGGATGTCGTTCGCGGTCGTGCCGGGGGCGTTGCCGGCGACCTTGGCGGCCACCGCGCTGCCGTCGCTGTGTTCCCAATTCGGTCCGGCGTAGTGGCGGCCGACGGTCTTGCCGTCGGCGAGCAGCGTCGCGATCGGTTCGCGGAACGACCAGATCGCCTTGCCGTCGGCGCCGGCCTTGCATTCGTAGACCTGCGCGCCTTCGGCATGCAGGGTCACGACGACGGCCTGGCCTGGCGCGGCGATGGCTTCGGGAAGCGGGTCGGCGGCGCGCGTGGTCGCCGAACTCGCGAGCAGCAGGAGGGAAATCGCGGCAATCCGGTGTGGAAGCATGGCGATACTCCAAAACCCGTCATTGCGAGGAGCGAGAGCGACGAAGCAATCCATTCTTTCTTCAGCAGAGAAATGGATTGCTTCGCTTCGCTCGCAATGACGTTGACGGGTCTACGCTTGTAGCGACGAGGCGGCTTACTTCGCCGCCATCGCCTTGGTGAGGTTTTCCGCGACCTTGTCGAGGAAGCCGGTCGTGGAGAGCCAGCGCTGGTCGGCACCGACCAGGAGCGCGAGGTCCTTGGTCATGTAGCCGGCCTCGACGGTGTCGACGCAAACCTTCTCAAGCGTGTCGGCGAACTTCGCCAGTTCCTCGTTGTTGTCGAGCTTGGCGCGGTGCGACAGGCCGCGGGTCCAGGCGAAGATCGAGGCGATCGAGTTGGTCGAGGTTTCCTTGCCCTTCTGGTGCTCGCGGTAGTGCCGGGTCACCGTGCCGTGGGCGGCCTCGGCTTCCACGGTATCGCCGTCCGGCGTCATCAGCACCGAGGTCATCAGGCCGAGCGAGCCGTAGCCCTGCGCCACCGTGTCGGACTGCACGTCGCCGTCGTAGTTCTTGCAGGCCCAGACATAGCCGCCGGACCACTTCATCGCCGCCGCCACCATGTCGTCGATCAGGCGGTGTTCATAGGTGATCTTCTTGGCCTCGAACTTGGCCTTGAATTCCTTGTCGTAGATGTCCTGGAAGATGTCCTTGAAGCGCCCGTCATAGGTTTTCAGGATGGTGTTCTTGGTCGAAAGATAGACCGAGTAGCTCTTGGCGAGGCCCTGGTTGAACGAAGCGCGGGCGAAATCGGCGATCGAGTCGTCGAGATTGTACATCGCAAGCGCAATGCCGGCGCCCGGCGACTTGTAGACTTCGCGCTCGATCACCTGGCCGTCATCGCCGACGAATTTCATCGTCAGCGTGCCCTTGCCGGGGAACTTGAAATCGGTGGCGCGGTACTGGTCGCCGAAGGCGTGGCGGCCGATGATGATCGGCTTGGTCCAGCCGGGCACCAGGCGCGGCACGTTCTTGCAGATGATGGGTTCGCGGAACACCACGCCGCCGAGGATGTTGCGGATGGTGCCGTTGGGCGACTTCCACATTTCCTTGAGGCCGAATTCCTTCACCCGGGCCTCGTCCGGGGTGATGGTGGCGCATTTGACGCCGACGCCGACCTTCTTGATGGCGTTGGCGGCGTCGATCGTGACCTGGTCATTGGTCTTGTCGCGGTATTCCATCCCAAGGTCGAAATACATCAGGTTCACGTCAAGGAACGGGTTGATCAGCTTGTCCTTGATGTACTGCCAGATGATCCGGGTCATCTCGTCGCCATCGAGTTCGACGACGGGGTTGGTCACCTTGATTTTTGCCATGACGGAGGGGGCCTTTTTTGGAAAACCGCGCGTTTAGCGGCGGATGGGATGGTGGTGCCGTCGCTATAGCATCCGAAAACGCGGGCTGGAAGGCGATTGGCGGGGCAGATATGGCTGGTTTTCAGGCGAGCCCGAAACGCCGTTCCAGCCAGCTTCGCGCCTTGCCCGGCGGCATGGCGCGGATCACGGCGGCGGCGTTGCGGTTCTGCCGGTGCTGGATTTCGGCGATGTGCAAATAGAGCCGGGCGGCACGCCAGCTGTGGTCCGGATGGCACAGCTCCAGAATTCTGCGCCACACCGCGTTGGCATGGCTGGGATGCTCCGCGAAGCAGGCGCGCCAGAGAATCTCAAGCGCATAGGCCTTCGATGCGTGAGGCTCAATTCGAGAGGCCAGATCAAGGCACTTTTTGAGTTCGCGCTCGGCAAAGACCAGTCGCCCCTGTTTGAACGCCACGCCGATCGGCCATGCCATCACGGCCACCGTGCCATAGGCGTCATGGCATGATTGCGCCTCACGCGCGGCTTCTTCCAGAATAGACAGGGCCGCGCCTGGGTCCGCGTATTCCGCAACCGAGGTCAGAGCCTGGACGCGATACCACGCATCGGGGCAGCCGCGCGCCGCCTGCAGCGCCTTGGCGGTGTCGGTCGGCGCCAGCTGTCCCGCCCGCTGACGTCCGATCAGGGACATATGTGAGGGCGTTGGCGTGTGCGGATAGCGCTGCTCGTGGGAAGACATGTGGCTTGGTCGCGGCGCGAGCGGACGCGGTTCGCTCCGAGGCCTGCCTCAGGCTCGATCAGGGTCAGAACGCTGCCTGTGTCGCCGTTCCCGCCACCACATACCAGGTCACGAACAGGCCGCAGATCAGCGCGCCCGGCAGGCTGGAGCCGGTCCGCCGCCAGGTGAAGGTCGCGACCACGGCGCAGATCGCCAGGAGCGGCACGAACTGGATGGCGACGATGGTCGAAAGCGGCACGAAGCCGGGATCGGGCAGCGGGTTGAACAACTTTCCGGTCAGCCAGAGCGTGCCGTATTGCAGCACCAGCAGCACGATGAAGCCCAGCGTCAGCGCCAGGATGTTGGTGAGGTAAAGGGTGGCCCGCCCCGCAGCCATGGTCGAGAAATTCCGGTGCAGCACATGCAGCGCCACCACGAAAAACGCCGTGAACGGCACCAGGTAGATCAGGAAAATCAACGCCTGCCTGGCGCTCATCAGCTTCAGCGCCACGATCCAGAACCGGAAGTCGATCTTGAAGGCGAGGTCGGCCACCCACAGCGCCGCATAGCCGATCGCGACCGTCGCGACCGCGATCACCAGCGACTGGCCGATAATCCCAGCCCGGCTGGCGCGTTTGGGCGCGAACGGCATCAAGGCCAGCGTGATCAGGGCGTTGATGACGGCCCAGACCATGATCTGGTTGGTGATCCCCTGCGGCAGCCAGGCCGACGGTTTTACAAAAGTGCCCGCCAGCGCGAAGGCCGGATAGTAGGTTAGCGCCGGGATGAACGCGGTCAGGATGAAGGCGGTGGTCCAGCGCCGGCCGTCTGCCGCCGAATGCGCCGGCATGGTGCCATCGGCGATCTCGGGCAGCCGCAGGCGGGAATACATCCCGGCTTCCAGCAGGGCATCAAAGGCCCCGATCAGGAGGGCAACAAAGCCGAGCAGCGCCACCAGCGTACCGAGTTCCTTGCGGAACCAGATCTGGTCATCGGCCGGCAGCGGCGTGCCGCCCTTCAAGGTTTTGGCGAACCAGTCGAGGCTGTAGCCGATCGCTTCATGGGAGATGTGCTCGGCCGGATGGGTGATGGCGGGGGTGTACAGCACCCGCGCGGTTCCCTGGGCGATGTCGCCATAGACCTTGCCCGGCTCGACCGGCCCCTGAGTCCCGAACACGGCCCACAGCTTTGGGCTCTGGGTGACATCCCGGGCCCGATCGACGCCCCACATCAGGGTGGAAAATTCCTCGTATTGGGCGAACACCAAAGCGGTGTTCCGCGGCCAGGTCGGGGTGCCGTCGGCGGCGAACGGCTTGCCGGTCGAGGACCCCTCCAGCACCATCGACTTGTAGTCATTGGGCATGGCGGTCGCCGCCGCCAGCACGGTCCAACCGCCCATCGAATGCCCCTCGAGGCCGATATTGGTCTTGTCGACGAAGTCGAGGCTGCGCAGATAGACCAGTCCGTCCGGACCACCAAAACCGTTGGCGAAGGCGGGCGGGTCGCTATAGCCATGGCCGGTCTGGTCGAGGGCGAGGACGACATAGCCGCGGCGGGCGAACTCGATGGCAAAGCCGTCCTGGGTCTCGCGCGAATTGATGTAGCCGTGGACCGCCAGAATCCCCGGCGCCGGAATCTGCGGCGTGGCGTTCGCGGGAATGTAGAGCAGGGCACTCATGGTGTTGCCCTTGGCGCCCTTGAACCTGACGTCCTGGATCCGGATGCCGCCGGAGGTCTGGGTCAGATGGGCCAGCAGGCCGCCGGCCAGAATGAGGAGGACACCGACAATCGCCAACGACCATCTGCCGCGCATGGACGTCTCCTCTTTTGGCCTCAGCCGTTGAACCGGCCGCCTGTTTGTTTGCAGCTTCGCTTTGAGTGTGATTGTTAGCCTATCCGAAAGCGGTGCGCGTACAAGCCACGCGCGATTCTGCCCAATTGAGGCTTTGACCGAACTTCCGGAAACGCTACTAAGCCCGTTGTCTGGCTTGAGAATTTTGGCCGCTGCCGTGGCCGCTCATCGAGACATGGAATGATGTTTTGAATCAGGTGCTTCGCATCCTGATTCAAAACCTTCAGAAGTTGAATCAGCTTCCGAACTTGAATTGGAAAGTGACGCGCGAAATGTCCGGGTCTGGGACCGATAAAACCAAGTCTGGTTTGGACTTAGCTGGACCTGTTGTGATCCTTGTCGAACCACAGCTCGGCGAGAATATCGGCATGGCCGCGCGAGCGATGGGCAACTTCGCTCTTTCCCGTTTAAGAATCGTGAATCCGCGCGACGGCTGGCCGAACATCGCAGCCCAACGCGCCGCCGCCGGTGCGGACCAGATTCTGGAGAGCGCCGAATTGTTCGACACCGTCGAGCAGGCGGTCGCGGATCTGACCCTGCTGTTTGCGACCACCGCCCGTGCCCACGACCAGGCCAAGCCGGTGGTGACACCTGCCGATGCCGCGGCTGAGATCGTGGCCCATGTCGCCGACCGAGGCGGGGTCGGCATCATGTTCGGCCGGGAGCGCTACGGTCTCCAGAACGAGGAGGTCGCACTCGCCAACCGGATCATCACCTTCCCGGTCAACCCCGGCTTCGCCTCGCTCAATCTGGCGCAGGCGGTGCTCTTGATCGGCTACGAGTGGTTCAAGCTGTCGACCGGCGGCACCCTCCCGTTCGCGATGCCCGAACGGTCCGAGCCGGCTTCCCAACACCAGATGCAGGCCTTCTTCGACAACCTCGTCCGGGAGCTCGACAAGGTCGAGTTCCTGCGCCCGGCCGAGAAACGGGACACCATGCTGGTCAACCTGCGCAACATCTTTACCCGGATGGACCCGACCAAGCAGGACATGCACACCCTCCATGGAGTGGTGATGGCGATCGCCGAGGGCCGCAAGGGTCCGGCCAAGGGCGGCGTACTCGACGGCGAACAGGCGACGCGGTTGCGGGCGCTGCTGGCCGAACATAGCCAGGCCGCCGCGCCTTCCGAAAACGGAACCGTCCGCGGGCTGGCCCGGTTGCTGCGCCGCAACCCGACCGACGCCGAGCGGATGCTGTGGCAGTCCCTGACCAGGGACCGCCGCTTCGCCGGCCAGTTCAAACGCCAGACCCCGGTTGGCCGCCACATCCCCGACTTCGTCTCCTTCGTGCACCGGATCGCGATCGAGCTGGTCAACCTGACCGAGTCCGAGGCGATCGTCGCCGACCGGGCCGCCCGGCGGAGCTGGCTGGAGGCGCGCGACTACCGGGTGGTCGAGATGCGGGTGGCGGATGTGGAGGGCGACCTCGAGGCCGAGTTGGGGCGGCTGGAGGCGAGCCTGCGGCAGGCTGGTTAAGACAAGTCAGTCCCGATCAGGAACTGGCCTGCCGCGAACGGGCAGCTGAAATCCCGAGCGCCTTCATGCGCGAGGCCAGCGTGGTCGGCTTGAGGTCGAGCATCGCGGCGGCGCCGCCGGCGCCGAACACCTTGCCGTTGCAGGCGGCAAGGGCGGCGAGAATGTTGGCGCGTTCGTGATCGCGCATCTCGGCTGATGTCATGACGGCCGGCCGCACGTCGCTCTTGTGGCGGCTGGCGCTGGCCGGCGAATGCGCGCCAACATTATCCGGCAGATCGATCCGCAGCCGTCCATTCTGCGACAAGATCGCCGCGCGCTCGATCACGTTCTGCAGTTCGCGGACATTGCCGGGCCAGTCGTAACGCTGCAGCCGCCGCGCATCGCCTTCCGACAACCGCAGATCGGATTTCAGCTCGTTGCTCTCGCTCATCAGAAAATGCTGGGCCAGCAGCGGAATGTCCTCGCGGCGGTCCCGCAGCGGCACCGATTCCACCGGAAACACGTTGAGCCGGAAATACAAATCCTCGCGAAACCGGCCGCGCTGCACTTCCTGCTTCAGGTTCCGGTTGGTGGCGGCGATCACGCGCACATCGACGGTGCGGGTGCGTTCCTCGCCGACACGCTCGAAATTGCCCTCCTGCAGCACACGCAGCAGCTTGCCCTGCAGTTCCAGCGGGATTTCGCCGACCTCGTCGAGAAACAGCGTGCCGCCATCGGCAAGTTCAAACCGGCCAATGCGGTCGCGCACCGCGCCGGTGAAGGCGCCTTTGACGTGGCCGAAGAATTCACTCTCGAACAGTTCGCGCGGGATCGCCGCGCAATTGACTCGGATCAGCGGCCGGTCGCGGCGGTTGCTGGCTTCATGAATGGCGCGCGCGATCAATTCCTTGCCGGTGCCGGACTCGCCCGTGATCATCACGGCCGCCGTGGTCGGTGCGACCAGTTTGACCTGACGCAGCGTCTTCTGGATCGCCTCGCTCTGGCCGATGATGCCGCGCGGATTGGTCTCGATCCGGATCTCTTCCTGCAGATAGGCGTTTTCCAGTTCCAGCCGCTCGCGCAAGCGGTCGACTTCGGCAAGCGCGGCGTGCAGCTTTTCGTCGGCCTCGCGGCGGTGGCTGACGTCGCGAAACACGATCACGGCTCCGACCACCGTGCCGCGGTCGCGGATCGGCGTCGACGTGTATTCGACCCAGACCGGCGAGCCGTTCTTGCGCCAGAACACCTCGCCATCGACGTTGTGGACCGCGCCGTCGCGGAACGCCGCATAGATCGGACAGTCCTCATCGGGGTAATGACTGCCGTCATGGTGGCTGTGGTGAACGATCGGATGGATCGCTTTGCCCACCAGTTCCTCGGCGGTCCATCCGAGCATGCGTTCCGCGGCGGGATTGACGAAGGTGGTCTTGCCTTCGGCGTTGACGCCGTAAATGCCTTCGCCCGCGGCGCGCAGGATCAGCTGGTTCTCACGCTCGATGTCCTGGAACACGCGTTCGACCCGCTGCCAGGCGGCGAGCCCGCCGCGCATATGGTCCTCGGCGGTGGCATCGACATAGCGGCGGCGGCGCTGTTCGAGATCACTCATCGTGAGCAGGATCAGTGCGCGTCCGTCATGCGGCAGCATCGATCCCGTATATTCCAGCCGCAGCTTCTGGCTGGTGGCATGGCGCGGCGTCAGCGCGTTGGTCCAGTAGGCGCCCTTGTCGAGCACGGCCTGGCTGAACACGATCAGCGCAGGCACTTGCCCGGCATGCAGCGCGCTGAATTTGGTTTCCCGCAGCAGCGTGCGGTCGTAGCCGAGCAGGGTGCAGGCGGCGGGATTGGCATCGATGATCTCGTCGGTATCGGGGTCGAGCAGCAGCGTCGGCTCGACCAGATAGTCGAACGTGAGGGTGCGCAGATCAGAATCGCGCGGCGTCGCGGCATGCAAATGCGGCGTCTGGTCCATTCTCAAAAACTCCGAGAATTCGTAATTATACTACGATTTTTCGTGTATCACGAATTCTCGTAATTGCCAACAATCCAGCTAAATAGCTGTATTAATTCGGCAAACGCGGCCGGATCGGGCTGGCACACTCCTTGCGTAATTGACCCCAGCGTCACGCAGGAGGTTTCATGTCCACGTTCGACAATCCGTTCGATCCCGCCCGCCGACTCCATGCCCAGGGTTGCAGCTGCGGCCGGCACGTTAGCGATGCCGAACATGATGCCGCCGCGCAGCTTGCGCTGCAGCCGGCGGTCGCGGCTTCCGAAGAGGCCCGCTTTGAGAACGTGGTCGCATCCGCCGTGATGCGCGCGATGTTTCCGCAGGATGTGGCGCGCCGCGCCTTCCTGAAGTCGGTAGGGGCGGCGACCGCCGCCGCCGCGCTGTCGCAATTTTTCCCGCTGAAGACCGCGACCGAGGCCTTCGCGCAAGGTGCGCCGCTGGAAAAGAAGGACCTCAAGGTCGGCTTCATTCCGATCACCTGCGCGACGCCGATCATCATGGCGGCGCCGATGGGGTTTTACTCCAAGAACGGCCTCAACGTCGAAGTCATCAAGACAGCCGGCTGGGCCGTCATTCGCGACAAGACCATCAACAAGGAGTACGACGCAGCCCACATGCTGTCGCCGATGCCGCTCGCGATCACGATGGGCGTCGGCTCCAACCCGTTGCCCTACACGATGCCGGCGGTCGAGAACATCAACGGCCAGGCCATCACGCTGGCGGTCAAGCACAAGGACAAGCGCGATCCGAAGACCTGGAAGGGCTTTAAATTCGCCGTTCCGTTCGACTACTCCATGCACAATTATCTGCTGCGCTATTATCTCGCCGAGCACGGCATCGACCCGGATGCCGACGTGCAGATCCGCGCCGTGCCGCCGCCGGAAATGGTCGCCAACCTGCGCGCCGACAATATCGACGGCTTCCTTGGTCCCGATCCGATGAACCAGCGGGCGGTCTATGACGGCGTCGGCTTCATCCACATCCTGACCAAGGATATCTGGGAGGGCCATCCCTGCTGCGCCTTTGCCGCATCGAAGGAATTCATCACCTCGATGCCGAACACCTACAGCGCGCTGCTGAAATCGATCATCGAAGCCACCGCGTACGCGCACAAGGCCGAGAACCGCAAGCAGATCGCGGAGGCCATCGCGCCCGCGAATTATTTGAACCAGCCGCAGATCGTGCTGGAGCAGATTCTTACCGGAACCTTCGCCGACGGTCTCGGCAACGTCGTGACCCAACCGAACCGCGTCGATTTCGATCCGTTCCCCTGGCAGTCCTTTGCGATCTGGATCATGACGCAGATGAAGCGTTGGGGGCAGCTCAAGGGCGACGTCGACTATGCCGGCATTGCCGCGCAGGTCTATCTCGCCACCGACGCCACAAGGCTGATGAAAGAGGCGGGGCTGACGCCGCCGACCACCACCACCAAGAGTTTTTCGGTGATGGGCAAGACCTTCGATCCGGCCAAACCCGAGGATTACCTCGCCAGCTTCAAGATCAGGAAGGCTTCGTGAGGATGAGGGCGCAACTACATTTGCCGCTGTCGTCCCGGCGAAGGCCGGGACCCATACGCCGTGCTGTCTGTATGGGGCACAACGTCAACGACCTTCCTTCATCACCACCGCCGCGGAGTATGGGTCCCGGCGTTCGCCGGGACGACGTGCTGAGAGGTCTTGCCCGATGACCTCCTCCTTGCGTCTCCGCGCGGCGATCGTGTCGATCGTGCTGTTCGCTGCGTTCCTCGGCATCTGGCACATTTCGACGCGCGGCACCGGCGCCGTCGCCAACATGACGCCGGAATACGCCAAGCTGATGGGGCTGACCGCGACCGCCGGCAAATCGGCGATGCCGGGCCCGCTCGATGTCGGCGCCAAGCTGTGGGAACACCTGAAGAGCCCGTTCTACGATAACGGGCCGAACGACAAGGGGCTCGGAATCCAGCTCGGCTATTCCATCGCCCGCGTCGGCCTCGGATATTTCCTGGCTGTGATCGTCGCGATACCGCTCGGCTTCCTGATCGGCATGTCGCCGCTGTTCAGCAAAGCGCTCGACCCGTTCATCCAGGTGCTGAAGCCGATCTCGCCGCTGGCCTGGATGCCGCTCGCGCTCTACACCATCAAGGATTCCAGCATTTCCGCGATCTTCGTGATCTTCATTTGCTCGGTATGGCCGATGCTGCTCAACACCAGCTTTGGCGTCGCCGCCGTACGCAAGGAATGGATCAACGTCGCCCGTACGCTGGAAGTCGGCACCGTCAGGCGCGCCTTCACCGTGATCCTGCCGGCGGCGGCGCCGACCATTCTGACGGGCATGCGGATCTCGATCGGCATCGCCTGGCTCGTGATCGTCGCGGCCGAGATGCTGGTCGGCGGCACCGGCATCGGCTACTTCGTCTGGAACGAGTGGAACAACCTTTCGATCACCAATGTCATCATCGCGATCCTGCTGATCGGCATCGTCGGCATGCTGCTCGACCAGATCCTTGCGCGGTTCACGCGCATGGTCACGTTCCCGGAGTAGAGCGATGACCGACAAATTCATCTCGATCGAAGGCATCGCGCGGCGTTATCCCGGTGCCGATGGCGGCCAGATCAGCGTGTTCGAGGATCTCTGGCTGTCGATGGCGCGCGGCGAGTTCGGCTGCGTGATCGGCCATTCCGGCTGCGGCAAGACCACGGTGTTGAACATCCTCGCCGGCCTTGATGAACCCAGCGAGGGCGCTGTCATCGTCGACGGGCAGGCGATCGAAGGCACCAGCCTCGACCGCGCCGTGATCTTCCAGAGCCACGCGCTACTGCCGTGGCGCACGGTGCTCGGCAATGTCTCCTATGCCGTCACCTCGAAATGGCGCAACTGGGATCGTGCCAAGGTGAAGGCGCATGCGCAGAAGTTCATCGATCTGGTCGGGTTGACCGGCTCCGAGCACAAGCGCCCGTCGGAATTGTCTGGCGGCATGAAGCAGCGCGTCGGCATCGCGCGGGCGCTTTCGATCACGCCAAAAATCATGCTGATGGACGAGCCGTTCTCGGCGCTCGATGCGCTGACGCGGGGAACGCTGCAGGACGAGGTGCGCCGCATCTGCCTGGAGACCGGCCAGACCGCGTTCATGATCACCCATGACGTGGATGAAGCGATCTATCTCGCCGACAAGATTTTCCTGATGACCAACGGGCCCGGAGCGGTGCTCGCCGAGATCGTGGAAAATCCGCTGCCAAAGGACCGCGGCCGCATCGATCTGCACCGCCATCCCTATTACTACGCGCTGCGCAACCACATCGTCGATTTCCTGGTCAGCCGCAGCAAGACCTTTGCGGCCACTGTAACCAATCACGATCCGCGCAACGTGCCGATCGTGCGGCCGGGCCTGAGCGAGCCGACCATCGTCGCGTCGCCGAAAATGATCGAGACCAGCCCGGCTCAGACGATCGCCAGTTAACATTCACCAGGAGACGAGACATGAAACGCGAAGACCTCACCGAAAAGCTGCTCGACATCAAGCGTGAGAAAGGCTGGAGCTGGAAGCACATCTGCGAACAGATCGGCGGCTATTCAGAGGTGCTGATCGTCGGCGCCATTCTCGGCCAGATGAAACTGACCAAGCCGCAGGCCGCGAATGCCGGTGAGCTGTTCGGCCTGTCGAAGTCGGAAGTAGCGATGCTGAACGAAGTGCCGATGCGCGGCACCGGCACGCCGATGCCGCCGACCGATCCCCTGATCTATCGCTTCTACGAGATGGTGCTGGTCAATGGCCCGGCGTGGAAGGCGCTGATCGAGGAAGAATTCGGCGACGGCATCATGTCGGCGATCGACTTCGACATGGCGATGGAGCGCGTTGCCAATCCCAAAGGCGACCGCGTCAAGATCACGATGTCCGGAAAATTCCTGCCTTACAAATATTACGGCGCCAGCGGCAATGTGCCGGAGTATGGGTTCAAGGAAGGCTGAACCAACCCTGCGTCATTGCGAGCGCAGCGAAGCAATCCATATCGCCACGCGAAGAGAGAATGGATTGCTTCGTCGCTTACGCTCCCTTGCGCAAACGCTTTGCGTTTGTCGCAGGCAATGACGGCGGAGCTCACCCTCACGCCGCCGCGAACGCTGCCCTGACTTCCTTGATCGGCGCCATCTCACGCACATAGGTGAATGCGCCCTGATCCTTCATCTCGCGGGCGCATTTGAGAAACGCGGCGAGCGCAACACGCGCCATCGCGCCGCCGACGCTGATGCGCTTGACGCCGGCGGCGGCAATCTGCGGCACGGTCAATGTCGGATCGGCAAATCCCATCACCAGGTTGAAGGGTTTGCCGACCGACGATACGACTGTGCGGATGGTGTCGATGTCGTGCACGCCAGGCGAATAGAGCACGTCGGCGCCGGCGGCCTCGAACGCCTGCAAGCGCTTGATGGTGTCGTCGAGATCATTATGGCCATACAGCAGGTTCTCGGCCCGCGCGGTCAGCGTGAACGGGAACGGCAGCGCGCGGGCGGCTTCGACCGCCGCATGCACCCGTTCGACCGCGAGCGCGAAATCGTAAATCGGCCGTCTGGGATCGCCGGTTGAATCCTCGATCGAGCCGCCGACCACGCCGGCTTCGGCCGCGCGCGCGATGGCTTTGGCGGCCGTCTTCGGGTCATCCGCGCCGCAATTCTCCAGATCCGCATTGACGGGCAGGTCGGTCGCGTCAGCAATGGCGCGGCAATTCTCGATAATGGCGTCGAGGCTGACGGTGGCGCTGCCGAGCGTGTTGGCAAGCCCGAGGCTGGTGGTCGCGAGCGCCTCAAAACCCATCGCCGCCAGCAGCTTGGCGGTGCCGGCGTCCCATGGATTGGGGATGATGAAGGCGCCGGGCCGCGCGTGCAGGGCGCGGAACAGTTCGGCTTTTTCCATCTGGCTGCGCATCGGTCGTTTCCCTCAATTGGTTGCTTCGCGGCCAAACATAGGAGGCTTCCGTTCATCAGCCTAATTTGTTATTTCTCTTCATATCATCAGCTTTTTGCATGGACCGGAAAATGGACAGCGACGCGCTCAGCACCTTCCTGACGGTTCACCGCCGTGGTGGAATCTCGAGCGCCGCGAAGGCGCTGCACCGTTCGCAGCCGGCGATATCCCGGCGCATCGCGCTCCTGGAACAGGAACTCGGCATGCCGCTGTTCGAGCGGATCGCAGGACGGACGATGCTGAGCGATGCGGGGCGGGTGATGGTGCCGTACGCCGAGCGAGCGGTCGCCGCCGCGCAGGATGCGGAGAATGCGGTGCGCGCACTGGCGCGGCCGGATTCTGGACCGGTCGCACTCGCCGTGGTCGGCACGCTGGCGGGCGGCAGGCTGTCCGAAATTCTCAAGCGGTTTGCGGCCGAATATCCCGGCGTCGAGCTGACCTTGCGCACGGCGACCAGCGCGGAGGTCAGCGATCTGATCCGGCGCGGCGAAGCCACCATCGGCCTGCGCTACGACTGCGACGGCTCGCGCGATCTCGATTGCGAATTGCTGCAAGCCGAACGGCTGCAGGTCGTGTGCGCGGCCGATCACCCGCGTGCCGGCCGGCGGGTCGCCAAACTGGCCGATTTGCGCGGCGAACGCTGGATCGCGTTTCCGGTGCTGCCGGGGCGGCGCGAGATCACGGCGTCACATGTGTTCGCGCTGTTTCAGACCCATGGATTGGGGGAGGTCGGCTGGACGCCGGTCGACAGCCTCACCGCCCAGAAGCGTCTGGTCGAAGCCGGCCTTGGCATCGCATTGCTCTCGGAGAGCAACGCTGCGGAAGAACTGAAATATGGCTCGATCGCGACCATCCGGGTCGGTGATCTCAAGGCCAGCCAGGACGTCGTGACGGTGACCCGCCGCGGCGGCTTTCTCAGCGCGGCGTCGCGGCGGTTCTTGGAGATTGTCCGGGCCGAGTACGGCGGAGCGAAAGCGACGCGGCGGTAATTCAGGCCGTCATTCCGGGTTCGGTGCTTTCGCACCGCCCCGGAACGACGCTACGAGGTTACGTCCCCGCCTTCACCTGGGCGACGGCTGTGGCCATCAGCTCGTCCATCTTGGCGCGGAGTTCCTGCTCGGTGAGGGCGACGCCCTTGGCCTTGATATCGGCCATTACCTTGCGAAGGACGTCGGAATCGCCGGCTTCCTCGAAATCGGCGGCGACCACTTCCTTGGCGTAGGCAGTGGCGGCGTCGCCGGTAATTCCGAGCTTTTCTGCGACCCAAGTTCCGAGCAGCCGGTTGCGGCGCGCCTCGGCCTTGAACTTCTGCTCCTCATCGAGGGCGTATTTCTTCTCGAAACCTTCCTCGCGCTTGTCGAAAGTGTTCATATCCTGGGTTCCAATCCCTGCCAGATGCACGCGGGGGCCGCGTTGTGGCGGCCCCGTCGCCTACCTAGATAGAGGGGGCGAATCGGCAAAACAACGGGCCGTTAAGCCGCAGTCTACAGGTATAAGTTGGCCCAATTGGGCCGTGTCGATTGTGCTGGATAGCCCAATCGGATAGGTTGCCAACAGGCTTGGTTCTTGTTCTGTTTCCAGTTGGTTAAGATCAGGTTCCTGGCCTTCACGGCAGCTCCGTCGTGGTCGTAAACCCTTGTCATCCGGAGCACACCAAATTCATGGATTTCAACAAAACACGGTACATCCCTATGAGCCGTCGACGCCGCATTTATGAAGGCAAGGCCAAGGTCCTGTATGAAGGCCCGGAGCCGGGAACCCTGATCCAGCACTTCAAGGACGATGCGACCGCGTTCAATGCCAAGAAACACCAGGTGATCGAGGGCAAGGGTGTCCTCAACAACCGGATTTCGGAGTACCTGTTTCAGCACCTCAACGACATCGGGGTGCCGACCCATTTCATCCGCCGCCTCAACATGCGCGAGCAGCTGATTCGCGAGGTCGAGATCGTGCCGCTGGAGGTGGTGGTGCGGAACGTGGCGGCGGGATCGCTGTCGCAGCGCCTCGGCATCGAGGAAGGCACCCAGCTGCCGCGCTCGATCATCGAGTTTTATTACAAGAACGACCAGCTCAACGACCCGATGGTCTCCGAAGAGCACATCACCGCATTCGGCTGGGCGACGCCGCAGGAAATCGACGACATCATGGCGCTCGCCATCCGCGTCAACGACTTCCTGACCGGGCTGTTTCTGGGCATCGGCATCCGTCTGGTCGATTTCAAGATGGAATGTGGCCGCCTGTTCGAGAACGAAATGATGCGGATCATCGTCGCCGACGAGATCTCGCCCGACTCATGCCGGCTGTGGGACATCAAGTCGAACGAGAAGCTCGACAAGGATCGCTTCCGCAGGGATCTCGGTGGTCTCCTGGAGGCCTATACCGAGGTGGCAAAACGTCTGGGTATCCTGATGGAGAACGAGCGGCCGGCGGGTACGGGTCCGGTGCTGGTGAAGAGCTGATTGGTCGCCGTCATCCTGAGGTGGCTCGCCGGCTTCGGCGAGCCACGAAGGATGGAGATGAAATACAAGGTCGCCCTTCGAGGCTCGGGCTTCGCCCGCGCATCTCAGGGTGACGTCCTGAATACTGGGCCAAGAATATGAAAGCACGTGTTACCGTTACCTTGAAGTCCGGCATTCTCGATCCGCAGGGCAAGGCCATCGAAGGCGCGCTGAAATCGCTCGGCGTCGATGGCGTCGCCAGCGTCCGTCAGGGCAAGGTGTTCGACATCGAACTATCCGGCTCGGACAAGGCCAAGGCCGAGGCGGCGTTGAAAGACGCCGCCGACAAGCTGCTGGCGAACACCGTGATCGAGAATTATCGGGTCGAACTGCTCTAGGCGCTTCCCATGAAATCAGCCGTTCTCGTCTTCCCTGGCATCAATCGCGAGCGCGACATGGCGCGCGCACTCAAACTCGCATCGGGCAACGAGGCCGCGATGGTCTGGCATGCCGAGACCGCGTTGCCCAAGGGCACCGATCTCGTGGTGGTACCCGGCGGGTTTTCCTATGGCGACTATCTGCGCTGCGGCGCGATTGCGGCGCGTGCGCCTGTCATGGACGCGGTGCGGGATTTTGCGGCCAGTGGCGGCCTCGTGCTCGGTGTCTGCAACGGTTTTCAGATCCTCTGCGAAGCCGGCCTTCTGCCCGGCGTGCTGATGCGCAACGCGCGGCTGAAATTCATCTGCAAGGATGTGCACCTGCGGGTCGAACGCTCCGACACGCCGTTCACGCGCGGCTACAATGCCGGCCAGGTCATCCGCGTGCCGGTGGCGCATGGCGAAGGCAATTACGAGGCCGATGAAGAGACGGTCAAGCGCCTCGAAGGCGAGGGGCGGGTGCTGTACCGTTATTGCTCGGCGGACGGCGTCGTCGACGAGAATTCCAACATCAATGGTGCCGCGGAATCGATCGCCGGCATCGTCAACGAGCGCGGCAATGTGCTCGGCATGATGCCGCATCCGGAAAACCACGTCGAAGACATCATGGGCTGCACCGACGGTCGCGGCCTGTTCGCGGGCCTCGTGGCGCATCTGGAAAAAGCGGCGTGATTGCCCATCGCGTTTTCAGGCGAAGCGGGAACCGGTTCGCGTGAAGAAAACGCGTCTCAATAAAATGACGAAGTGGCTGCTGGCGGTCATTGCGTCGCTGTCTTTCGTCACGAGCGCCCACGCGCAGGATTATCCAAAACGTCCTGTCACGATGATCGTGCCGTTTGCGGCCGGCGGCACTTCGGACGTGATCGCGCGCGTGGTTGCCGAAGAGATGGCCAAGCCACTCGGACAGCCGATCGTGATCGAGAATATCGTGGGCGCCGGCGGCTCGATCGCGCTGGCGCGGGCGGCGCGCGCTGAAGCCGATGGTTACACCATCGCGATCGGCAATGCCGGCACCAGCGCGGCGACCTATACGATCTATCCGAAACTGTCGTTCACGCCGGATTCGTTTTTGCCGATTGCGATGGTGGCGAAGACCTTCGGCATCGTCGCGTTGCGCAAGGATTTTCCGGCCAGGAATCTTCAGGAGTTCATCGCCTACGCGAAGAAAAATCCCGGCAAGATCAATCTCGGACATGCCGGCGTTGGCTCGTCGAATTTCCTGATCTGCAAGAGCTTTGCGCAGGCCGCCGGCATCGATGTCACGCTGGTCGGCTATCGTGGCGCGGCGCCCGCGCTGACGGACGCGATCGGCGGCCAGATCGATGGCGTCTGCGATGCCGCAGCTTCCGTGTCGCAGGCGATCGACGACAAGCTCGTCAAGGCAATGGTGGTCGGCTCGACGGTGCGGCTCGCGACCTTGCCGGAACTGCCGACGTCCGCGGAATCGGGCCTCCCCGAATTCGAGGCGCAGGGCTGGAACGGCCTGTTCGCGCCAAAAGGCACACCGCCGGCGATCATCGCGAAATTGAATGCCGCGGCGAAGAGCGCGGTGGAGAGCGATGCCGTCAAAAAGCGCTTTCACGATCTCTCGACCGTTGCCCCCGACGCCAATGAGCACACACCGGAAGTGCTTGGGCAATTCGTGACGCGCGACGTCGAGAAATACCGCAAGCTGCTGGAAGAGAAGAAGTAGCGCGACGCTACCCGGTCTCGGCATTTCCGCAATCTGCGGGCACGGGCTTCCAGCCATTCCGCCGCGAACGTGTCCGGCTGGCCTGAAATTTGCTCCTGCATCCTCTGGCTACCCGCTTAACGCGGACTTTCCGATCGTCGGACGGAGGAATGTCATGCTCATCAAGCTTTCCCGTACCTTTGCGCTTGCGGCCGTTTTGCTGTCGTACCAACCGGCGATGGCCGAAACTGCGCTGCGCATCGCGATGACGGCGTCCGATATCCCGACCGCAACGGGAATGCCAAATAATGGCTTCGAAGGCATGCGCTTTATGGGGTATCCGATCTTTGAAGGGCTGGTGCTGTGGGATTTGACCAGAACCGACCGGTTGGCGACCCTGCGGCCCGGGCTCGCGGAGAAATGGGAGCAGGACCCAGCCGATAACAAGACGTGGATCTTCCATCTGCGCCGCGGCGTGAAATTCCACGACGGCACCGATTTCAATGCGGATGCCGTGATCTGGAACCTTGATCGCTATTTCAACAATAGCAGCCCACAATTTGAGCCGCCAAGCTCGGCAATTTCGCGGGCCCGCGTCCCTATCATGGGAAGCTACAAGAAGGTCGATGACGACACCGTCGCCATCACCACGACCAAGCCGGCATCTTACTTTCCCTATATGGCGGTGTACCTTCTGTTCACGTCGCCTACGTCGTTCGAGAAGGCCGGCCGGGAGTGGGCCAAGGTCGCGACGTTGCCCGCTGCAGGCACCGGTCCATTCCGCATCACCAAGGTCGTGCCACGGCAGGAAGCCGATCTCGCCCGCTGGGATAAATACTGGGACCCCAGCCGGATGGCGAAGGTCGACAACGTCGTGCTGATGCCGATCCCCGAAGCGAATTCGCGGCTGGCTGCGTTGCGCGCCGGCCAGGTCGACTGGATCGAAGTGCCGCCGCCCGATGGTCTCGCCTCACTGAAATCGGCGGGCTTCACCATCACGACCGGTTCATATCCGCATGTCTGGCCCTGGTTCTACAACATCGGCGCGACCAACAGCCCTTTCAAGGACGTCAGGGTTCGCCAGGCTCTAAACTATTGCATCGATCGTGAAGGGCTGGTGTCGCTTCTCAATGGGACCGCGGAGCCGTCGGTAGGCTGGCTCAAGGCCAGCGATCCCGATTTCGGAAGCCCGGTCAACCGCTACAAGTTCGACGCGGCCAAGGGCAAAGCCCTACTTGCCGAAGCGGGATACACACCGGCGAAACCGTTATCGTTCAAGGCGCTGATCTCGAATTCCGGCTCGGGCCAAATGTTGCCTTTGCCGATGAACGAATTCCTGCAGCAGAACCTCAAGGAAAATTGCGGGGTGAATGTGGAAGTCGGCGTGATCGAATGGCAGGTTCTGTTGACAGCGGCCCGCGCCACACCCGATCACGCAAGCCTGCAGGGCGCGATGGTGCTCAACATCAGCTCGCCATCGTCAGATGCCGGTGTCATGGCGCGTTACTTTGCGGCGGCCAATTTTTCGCCGAACGGATTCAATTTTGAGCAATGGAAGGACGATGATTTCGAGGATGCGCTCAAGACGATTTCCGAGGCGACTGATCCGAAAGCCATCTCGGCCGCCTATCGCAAGGCGCACGAACGCATCGTCGATAATCCTCCCTGGCTTTTCATCGTCCACGATCTTAACCCGCGTGCGATGAGCCCGAAGGTCAAGGGTTTCGTCTCGCCGCAGTCGTGGTTCGTCGATCTGACCCTGGTCAGCTTGCAGTAGAGAAGCGCCCGGATTCATTGCCCGCGCCAACGTGCCGAGCGCAGCCTTCTACCGGCCGCGCAACCGGTCGATCCACTTGCTATAGCGATCGCCGGGAATGGTCATGGCGGCGACGCCGGCCATCACCAGTACCAGTCCAAGTGCGAGATTCGCCGGCACGGATTCGCCGAGCAGCAGCACCGAGAGGCCGACGCCGATCGGTATGCGCAGATAACCTTGCGCGTTGGTGGTGAGGGTGCCGAGCCGGCTCAGGCACATATAAAACAGCATCAGCCCGAACGCGCTCGAGAAGATGCCCATCGCGACGGTCGCCGCCAGGGCTTCCGCCGTCGGCTGCAAGGTCCAGGGGTGATCGACGATCAGCGATGCCGGCAGCAGCACGAAGCCGCCGAACAGCAGTGAGCCCGCCGCCACCACCATCGGATCGTAATCGGTCAACCGCAGCCCGAAGATGGTGGCGCAGGCAAAGGAGAGGGTGGCGACAAGGATGACGATTTCGGCGAATACGTCCTTGCTGAGACCGCCGAGCGCGTCGAGCCCGATGATCGCCGCCGTTCCGGCGAGGCCGAGGATGGCGCCAGCCAGCTTCAGAAGCGTCGCCGGCTCGTGCCGCGTGATGCCCCAGGTGATCAGGAAGGCAAAAATAGGCGTCGTCGAGGCCAGCACCACGGCGCTCGATGCCGGCACATATTGCTGCGCCCAGGTGATCATCAAAAACGGGATGGTCGAGTTGATGCTCTGCTGGAAGGCGAACAGCTTCCAGGCCCTGGCATCGATCGGGAGCCGCAATCCGCGCGCGTACAGGATGACGAGGAGGAATGCGGCGGCGATCAGCGAACGGGCCGAGATGAAGGTGATCGGCGGGATCGAGCCGAGGCCGATCTTGGTCAGCGGATAGGTCGAACTCCAGCAGCACGCCAGCGCCAGCAGCAGGGCATAATCGCGCCAGCTGTGCTTCCCCGGGGGAATGCTAGGTGGCAACGGCGCCTGCGTCCGTCGGCGGCTTCCGCTTCACCCGCTTGATGGTTCCGGAAAAGGTGAACAGCGACCGCTCGCCCGATTTCAGCACCCCGCGCAGGAAGATCAGGGAGCCGCCGGCGCGGGTGATCTCACCCTCGCATTCGACCAGTTCGCCTTCGTGTGCCGCATCGAGGAATTCGCAGCCAAATGCCACCGTCACGCCCGACCCCTGCAGCACCGGCGAGGCCAGCGCGAACAGGCAGTAATCCGCAAACGTCATGAAGCAGCCGCCATGGACGTTGCGCTGGCCGTTGAGGTGTTTTTTCTCGACCCGGAAGGCGCAGCGGACCCGGCCGTCTTCCTCCACCCGGTGCCAGAACGGCCCGCTATGGGTCTCGAAATTGTCACGGGTCCAGGTGCGCCAGCCGGCGAATTCGCCCTCGGTTTCAACGTGCAGGTCGGGACGTTTGACGAATGCAGTATTGGAGAGGTCATTCACGAAATTGGGCCTTCCTTTGCAGGTTTGAGCCCTTAAATCCGATCCAGGCGTGATGTGCAAACGCCGATCCCGGCCGGCCTGCCGTAAAGCTCTGGACAGGGCGGAAATGCGCCCTAAAAGGCCTTTTCCCAGCCCCCCGATCTTCCTATTAAGGGACCCATGAACGAGCCCCAGATCACCCCCGAACTCGTCGCCAGCCATGGTCTCAAGCCGGACGAGTATGAGCGCATCCTCAAGCTGATCGGTCGGGTGCCGAGTTTCACCGAACTCGGGATTTTTTCCGCGATGTGGAACGAGCACTGCTCGTACAAATCCTCGCGCATCCATCTGCGCGGGCTGCCGACCAAGGCGCCCTGGGTGATCCAGGGCCCGGGCGAAAACGCCGGGGTGATCGACATCGGCGACGGCCAGGCGGTCGTGTTCAAGATGGAGAGCCACAACCACCCGAGCTATATCGAGCCCTATCAGGGCGCGACCACCGGGGTCGGCGGCATTTTGCGTGACGTTTTCACGATGGGCGCGCGCCCGATCGCGTGCCTCAATGCGCTTTCCTTTGGCGCGCCCGAGCATCCCAAGACCCGCCATTTGGTGTCGGGCGTGGTCGCCGGGGTCGGCGGTTATGGCAATTCGTTCGGCGTGCCGACGGTTGGCGGGCAGGTGCGTTTCCACACCCGCTATGACGGCAACATCCTGGTCAACGCGATGGCCGTCGGCCTCGCCGACACCGACAAGATCTTCTATGCGGCGGCTTCCGGCGTGAACATGCCAATCGTCTATTTGGGATCCAAGACCGGCCGCGACGGCATTCACGGCGCGTCGATGGCCTCGGCCGAATTCGACGATGACAGCGCCGAGAAGCGTCCGACCGTGCAGGTCGGCGATCCCTTCGCCGAAAAGCTGCTGCTGGAAGCCTGCCTCGAAATCATGGAAAAAGGTTGCGTGATCGCGATCCAGGACATGGGCGCGGCCGGGCTGACCTGTTCGGCGGTCGAGATGGGCGCCAAGGGCGATCTCGGCGTCGATCTCATCCTCGATAACGTGCCGACGCGCGAAACCGGCATGAGCGCCTATGAGATGATGCTCTCGGAAAGCCAGGAGCGCATGCTCATGGTGCTGAAGCCCGAGAAGGAACAAGAGGCCGAGGCGATCTTCCGCAAATGGGGGCTCGATTTTGCCGTCGTCGGCTATACCACGCCGAGCAAGCGTTTCGTGGTGAAGCATGGCGGCGACGTCATGGCCGATTTGCCGATCAAGGAATTGGGCGACGAGGCGCCGCTGTACGACCGGCCGCATGTCGCATCCGCATTGTTGCCGGTGGTGCGCGCGCAGGACGTCAAGCCGCCGATCGGCATTTCGGCGGCACTGGAAAAGCTGATAGCGACGCCCGAGCTGTGCTCGCGGCGCTGGGTCTGGGAGCAGTACGACCACGTCATCCTCGGCAATACGGTGCAGCGCCCGGGTGGCGATGCCGCCGTCGTGCGGGTACAGGACGGACCGAAGGGGCTTGCGCTCACCGTCGACGTGACGCCGCGCTATTGCGAAGCGGATCCGTTCGAAGGCGGCAAGCAGGCGGTGGCCGAGGCCTGGCGCAACATCACGGCGGTCGGCGGTCGGCCGCTCGCGATCACCGACAATCTCAATTTCGGCAATCCGGAACGGCCCGAAATCATGGGCCAGTTCGTCGGCTGCCTGAAGGGCATTGCGGAAGCCTGTCGTTCGCTCGACTTCCCGGTCGTGTCCGGCAACGTCTCGCTCTACAACGAGACCAACGGCCGCGGCATCCTGCCGACCCCCTCGATCGGCGGCGTCGGGCTGCTCGACGATTTCACCAAGTCAGCAACGCTCGCCTTCAAGGCGGCAGGCGAGGCGATCCTCTTGATCGGCGACACGCAGGGCTGGCTCGGACAGTCCGTCTATCTGCGCGATGTCTGCGGCCGCGAAGAGGGCGCGCCGCCGCCGGTGGACCTCGCCGCCGAAAAGCGCAATGGCGACGTGGTGCGCGGCATGATCCACGCCGGCACCGCAACCGCGGTGCATGACGTTTCCGACGGCGGACTTCTGGTCGCGCTCGCCGAGATGGCGATTGCAAGCGGCGTCGGTGCGCAGCTGTTGGCGGCGCCGGCCTCGATCGTGCCGCACGGCTACTGGTTCGGCGAAGACCAGGCACGCTACATCGTGACGGTGCCGGCGGCCGATGCCGGACTGGTGCTGGCGAAGATGAAGGGCGCCGGTGTGCCCTGCGCACGGATCGGCTCCACCGGTGGTGATGCGATCGCGGTGGCCGGTGAAGCACCGGTCGCGGTGACCTCGCTCAATACGGCGTTCGAAAGCTGGCTGCCGGCCTATATGAGCGGCAAGGCGTCCTGATTTTATTGTAGCCCGGATGAGCGAAGCGATATCCGGGATGCACCGTTCCCGGATATCGCTGCGCTCATCCGGGCTACTGGCCCTCACAACACCCGTTTCGCCCCCGGAATCTGCCGCAGCGCGCGCGTCAGCGCCCAACTGAACGCGACCGTTAATACGAAGCCAATGGGGGCTTTCACGGTCGCAGGCATATTGTAATCGAACAGCCAATACTGCAGCCACAGCGCGATCGGATAGTGCACCAGGAACATGCCGTAGGCATCGCCCTGCATCGGATCGAGTACGCTCCTGCCGGAGTTGGCGAACCTCAGGAAATAGGCCAGGATCAGGAACAGGATGGCCACGCTGAAGACAGTGAAGCAGACAGCATAGGCCCCTTCATACCAGTGGGGCAGGTCTGCTGGATTTCCCAGGTTTTCGCGCTTGATGGAGATCAGCACCCACATGAGGTAATACGGAACGATCGCCAGGATCATCCAGTCCCAGCTGACCTTCGCCATCCGGCCGTCAGCCGCGAGCAGCCCGCGATCCATCATCGCAACGCCGATGCCGGCGCCGAAAAAGAAGTAGGTTGCGTAGAGCATCACGCGCCCGTGCTGGACGGAAAACGGCCCGAACTCGAACCAGCTGCCTGCTCCGTAGTAAATCCGCCCGGGAATGTAGAACGCAGCGGTGACGGCAAGCATGACCGCGAAGAACACCGCGGGCCGGCGGCGACCGTGCAGCGAGAGGCGGTTGATCGGATCGAGAAGGTTGGGTGACAGCCGATACAGCAGGCAAGCAACCAGGTCGAAGCCGAGCAAGACCCAAAGGAACCAGATCGGTCCGCTCGGCCAGGGTCCGACGGTGACGGTTTTCCACCAGAATGAAGCGAAGCTGACCTCGGGATGCTGACGCAGGGAAATGGCGTAGTAGGCGATCGGAATGACGGTCAGCGCGCAGATCGCGAATGGCAGGGCAAGCCGAAACAGGCGATCCTGCAAGTAATTCAGCGGTCCCTTTCGCGCAATGCCGGACCATGCGAACAGGCCAGACAGGAAAAAGAACATCGCCATGAAGAAACTGTCGGTGGCGAGCACGATCATGTCGAAGCCGAAGAATGACTTCGGGTCGGTGTGACCGTAGTAAGTATACGGGATGACGGCGTGGTGCAGCAGCACCACCAGCGTCAGGAAGGTACGGGCGCGATCGAGCGAAAGGTTTCGCGATTTGGTTTTTGGCACCGCGTGGGCGTCGGCATGCCCCACGGTGGAAATCGATGTCATGCGCGCCTCCCCAGCCGCTGTTTGTCCGGAATGTTGCAGCCGGGAACCCGATCAGCAAGGCGAATCATCAAGCCCCACGGCGCGGCATCGTCGTTCATTCGATAAAAATGTCGCGACATGCGACTGAACACGATTCGGAATTTCGCCGCATGGCAAAAAGCGCGAAGCGCGGCTTCGCGCCTGACGATCCAGCCGTCAGCGCCTTGGCCGGCGGATCAGGCCCTCAGGCCACTTCCTCGATCTTCACTTTATCCGGATAGAACGCCAGATGGCCGGCGATCTCTGCCATCGCCGGGAACGGCGTCTCATAGGTCCAGATCGAATTCTCCAGTGTCTTGCCGTCGGCGTTGATGCTGAAATAGTTCGCGTCCCCCTTGTAGGGACAATGCGTGGTCCGCTCGGTGCGGGCCAACAGCGCCATATTGACGTCGCTGCGCGGCACATATTGCACCGCCGGATAGCGCGCCTCCTTGAGAGTGAGGGCCTGGGTGGTGTCGGCGATGACCACGCCGCCGGCCGAAACCCGGACGCGCTTGGGATTGGCCGCAATCGTGATCGGATGGTCGGGACCGGGAAGTTTCATGGTTCTTGGCCTCTTTTTGGGTCAGCCGGATGTGACCGGACGCCTCAACCTGAATGGTTTAAAACGTTTGAACCCGGGATATAGTGCCGGGCAGGATGACCTAGAAGGGCGTACGCGCTAGGTTTGGCCGTCACGGTCGCGAGAGCTGGCCGTGATTCGCAACATCTGACGGAGACATGCTGGAATGCCGATGGACGCCCACGATATCGAATCGATGATCAAGGCAGCCATACCCGATGCCGAGGTGACGATCCGCGATCTGGCCGGCGACGGCGATCACTACGCCGCGACCGTGATTTCTGAGTCCTTCCGCGGCAAGTCGAGGGTCCAGCAACACCAGATCGTCTACCAGTCGCTCAAGGGGCAGATGGGCGGCGTGCTGCACGCGCTGGCGCTGCAAACCGGGGTGCCCGAAGGCTGACCGAACCTCGGAGGCGCGCCAATGGCGGCGGATGCACACGGCGCGCTGTTCCGACCGATCGTGCCGCACCAGCACAGCCGGGTGACTTACGCCGAGCTGTTCTTCGACCTCGTCTTCGTCTTTGCGGTCACACAGATCTCGCACAGCCTGCTCGGCCATTTCACGCCGTTGGGCGCGCTGCAGGTCACGATGCTCTTCCTCGCGGTCTGGTGGGTGTGGGTCTACACCTCCTGGATCACCAACTGGCTCAATCCCGAAAAGACCCCGGTCCGGCTGCTGCTGTTTGCGCTGACGCTCGGCGGGCTCGTGCTCTCGACCTCGATTCCGAAGGCGTTTGACGACCGCGGGATGTGGTTCGCGTTGGCCTATGCCGCGATGCAGGTCGGCAAGACCGTGTTCCTGTGGGTCGCGACGCCACCGTCGCGTCCACTGGCGCGGATGAATGCGATCCGCATCACGTCATGGCTGGCGCTGTCGGCGGTGTTCTGGATCGCGGGTGGATTTGCGAAGGGCGAAACCCGGCTGGTGCTGTGGGGGATCGCGCTTGTCATCGAATATCTGTCGCCGGCGGTGCGGTTCTGGATACCCCGGTACGGCGCGTCTTCAGTTGCCGATTGGGTGATCGAGGGCGGCCACATGGCCGAACGCTGCGCGGGGTTCATCATCATCGCGCTCGGCGAATCCATCATCGTGACGGGTGCTACGTTTGCCGAGCTGACCTGGACGATCGAAAACGTTACGGCCTTCGTGTCAGCCTTTGTCGGCACCCTGGCGATGTGGTGGATCTACTTCAACAAGGGCGCCGAAGCGGGATCCGAGCAGATTTCAAAATCGAGCGAACCGGGGCGGCTGGCGAGGCTCGCCTATACTTACCTGCACATGCCGATCGTGGCGGGGATTATCGTCACGGCAGTGGCCGACGAACTCGTGCTGAAGCACCCGGGCGGTCATTCCGATCTCAGGACGGTGCTGAGCGCGACCGGCGGACCGCTGCTGTTCCTGATCGGGACGATCCTGTTCAAGCACAGTTTTCGCGGCTTTCTGCAGCTCTCGCACGGTGTCGGTATCATCGTGCTGTGCGGGCTGGCCTGGTTCGCGCACGACCTGTCGCCGCTATGGCTCTCGCTGCTCACGACCGCGATCATGGTGGTGGTCGCGGTGTGGGAATCGATCTCGCTCAGGTCCGACACGCCCGAGTAGACAATCCGTGCGTGCCGGTCGCGTAAGCGGCACGCCATCGCGAACTGCAAGCGCTACTTCTGGGCGACGAGGTTCTTCAGAACGAGGTCGGACAACTGGACCACAAGGGCACGAAGCCTGACATTTTCCTCGATCAGCGACGCCAGCGCGGCGCTCGCGTCGGAATCGGGTCCCTCATCGACTTGCGCCGATAAAGGTCCGAAGCGGTGCTTCTGGCTCCTGGACGTCGGATACGCATTCCCCATAATTAGATCCCCTGGCACGAACTCAACCCCAGCCAAGTCGTCGGAGCAGGATTGGCTGAGTCGGCGTCAAAATTTGGACATTTCGAAGGGGAAACGACAGCGCTGCTGCAGCGAATTGCTGGCGCAGAATGACGAAATTGCAAATTTGTTAAGCATTTGCTTTCATACGAGACGACGAAGGGGCTGATGCGCGGCGGCGCTGCCACCTTGTTCGCAAGTACAATCTGACCAGCGCGGTCAACTCAGTCCCCACGGCATGCCCGTGGCCGAGAACGCGCGCCGATGAAACAAAGCGAAGCACGTGCCCTGATACTCCAGCAGTGGGATGACTGGATACTGACGCAGGCGATCGATCCTGGCGGACCCACCGGCAAGGACTCGCTGCGATTCTTCTACGAGCTGCAGGACGACGGGTCGCCGCTATTGGATTTCCAATCTCGAGGGCAAGACAAATGGCGGATCATTCACGGCTGGCTGCTCGGCGCCGAGCGATTGTCCGATCATTGGATGATGCCTTCGCCACGGATCATACCCACGCGCAAGCCGCGGTCGGCGCGCGGCAAGTCCGGGGCGAAAACGTGAGGGCTCAGTCCAAGGCCGCCAGCGCGTGCACCGAGAACATCCTGTTCTTGTCGGTCCAGGACTCCCGCACCTTCCAGCCCGCGCCACGCGCCAGCGCGGTGAAGCGCTCGAAACTGTATTTGTAGCTGTTCTCGGTGTGGATGCTCTCGCCGGGGCGGAACGAGAAATTGTGCCCGAGCACGCGCACGTTCTGCGCCTTGCGGCTGATCAGATGCATCTCGATGCGATGGCGGTCGCGATTGTAGATCGAGCGGTGGGTGAAGGCGGAGAGATCGAAATTGCCGCCGAGCTCGCGGTTGATGCGCACCAGCACATTGAGATTGAAGCGCGCGGTAACGCCGGCTGAATCATTGTAGGCGTCATAGAGCACGCGCTCATCTTTTTCGAGGTCGACGCCGACGATCATCTGCGCGCCGTCGCCGAGGATTTCGCGGGCGGTGCGCAGGAAGGCGCTGGCTTCATTCGGCTCGAAATTGCCGAGCGTCGATCCCGGAAAGAAGCCGAGCTTCGGCATATTGGCGATCTCGGCCGGCAGCGCGAACGGTGCAGTGAAATCCGCGGTCACCGGATAGACGTTGAGACCGGGGAAATCCTTGCGCAGGGCATCGGCCTGCGCCTTGAGGAAGTCGCCGGATATATCAACCGGGACGTAGGCGCCGAAGTCGCTGCGTTCCAGCAGCAGGCGCACCTTCGTGGTGGCTCCGGCGCCGAATTCCACCAGCGCCGCTCCTTTCGCGATGATCGCGGCAATCGCATCGCCGCGGTCGCGCAGAATGCCAAGTTCGGTACGGGTCGGATAATATTCCGGCAGCACCGTGATCTGTTCGAACAGCTCCGACCCCGTGACGTCGTAGAAATATTTCGGCGACAGCCGCTTGGGATGCTGCGCGAGGTTGCCGATTACGTCTTCCGCAAACGCCGTAGTCTGTTCATCGAACTCGTGCGTGTGGGCCAAAGCGGGGGCATGCACATTCATGATACTCTCCTGAACGCGCTTCCCGGCGCGCTTTTGATCATCGGTTGGGCGTGATCTGGTTCGGAAAGGCGTCGTCGCCGTTCCGGATCATGCTTGAGAAAGGTCAGGCGTAGTCTGCAAGGCGCAATCCCGTGAACTGCCAGCGGTGGTGCGGGTAAAAGAAGTTACGATAGGTGATACGGCTGTGACCGGCCGGAGTTGCAAGCGACGACCCTCGCAGCACCAGCTGGTTGACCATGAACTTGCCGTTGTATTCGCCGAGCGCGCCTTCGATAGCGCGATACCCGGGATAGGGTGAGTAGGAGCTGCGGGTCCACTGCCAAACGATACCGAACGCATCGTTCAACAGGCCGGCACGTGCCGCGACTTCCCATTCCATCTCGGTCGGCAGATGCTTTCCGCTCCAGCGCGCGAACGCATCCGCCTCGTAATAACTGACATGGCTGACCGGAGCGGACGGATCGATCGGCTGCAACCCGCCGAGCGTCATGATCTTCCATTCGCCGCCAACCTGGCGCCAATGGCCGGGCGCCTGCCATTGCTCGTTGTTCACGGCGGCAAAACCGTCCATCAGCCACGGCGTCGCCGTCGCGTAGCCGCCGTCCTTCATGAAGGCGAGCCATTCGGCGTTGGTGACGAGGTTGCAGGCGAGTTTCACCGGGCCGACCAGCGCGCGGTGGGCGGGCTTCTCATTGTCGAAGTGAAAACTGTCGTCGGTATGCCCGACGGTATGGATGCCTTCGTTGAGGGCGATCCATTCGTCACCGCCCCGTGTCGGGGCAGGGAAGCGCCACGCCGCATCATAGGCCGGCGGGATCGGGTTCTGGGCGAAGGCGTGCAGGATGTCAGTGAGCATCAATTCCTGATGCTGCTGCTCGTGGTTGAGGCCGACCTCGACCAGCGGTACCAGCGCGCTGAGGACGTCCTCGCGCGCGGTCTGGAAGAATTTGACGACGGCGGCATCGACATGGCGACGATAGGCGGTGACTTCATCGGCGCTCGGGCGCGTCAGGTGACCGCGCTGGTGGCGGGCATGGCGGGGGCCGGCACTGACATAATAGGAGTTGAACAGGAAGGCGTAGTCGGGATGAAAAACCCGATAGCCCTCGCAATGCTCGCCGAGCAGAAATTGCTCGAAAAACCAGGTGGTATGGGCGCGGTGCCACTTTGCCGGGCTGGCGTCCGGCATTGACTGGATCAGCTGATCCTCGGGACTCAGGGGTGCGGCCCGGCGCTCGGTCTCGTCCCGGACTGCGAGATAGGCGTCGACCAGTCGATGGGCGAGGGTGCCGGAATCGGAAAAGAGTGACGGGGTGGGGGTGGCTAACGCGGCCGCGGCTACTGATTTCGTCACTGGTGGCTCCGGTTCGGGAGAGAACGTTTCTCTGGCAGACAGGTTCCTGACGGACAGTCCGTCCTAGATAGGGGTTCCCATCCGGGAAAAAAGCCTCCCGGCGCCATGATATTGATGCCATCAGACTATGAGCCGCCCGGCCTTTTGGGCGCCGCGGCAAGGTTGCGCATGCCAGCTACTCGCCATTTTACTTTGGATGCACAACGGTTTGGGCTACATATATGGGCAGGATCGGGTTGAATCGGACGAGCCGGCCCGCAAGGCTTAGCCGCAGGGGGCCGTGCCCCAAAAGGAAGCGAATATGAGCATCGAGCAATTTATCGACAACGAAGTGAAGTCGAACGACGTCGTGCTGTTCATGAAGGGAACGCCGCAGTTTCCGCAGTGCGGTTTTTCGGGGCAGGTGGTCCAGATCCTCGATCACGTGGGCGTCGGCTACAAGGGCCTGAACGTTCTGGAGTCCGCCGACCTGCGCGACGGCATCAAAACCTACTCCAACTGGCCGACCATTCCGCAACTCTACGTCAAGGGCGAGTTCGTTGGCGGCTGCGACATCGTCCGCGAGATGTTCCAGGCCGGTGAACTGCAGCAGCTGCTGGCCGACAAAGGCGTCACCGTCAACACGGCGGCTTCAGCCTGAGTTCGACCGCGCGCCAGATCGGCAAGGCGCGGCTGGAAGTCATCGTTGCCGACATCACCAGCTTGCGCGTTGACGCCATCGTCAACGCCGCGAATTCGTCCCTGCTCGGCGGGGGCGGCGTCGATGGGGCGATCCATCGGGCGGCCGGACCTGAGCTGTTGGTCGAGTGTCGCGCGCTGAATGGTTGCGCGACCGGCGATGCAAAAATCACCCGGGGCTACCGGCTCAAGGCCCAACATGTGATCCACACAGTTGGACCGGTCTGGAACGGCGGTAACCTTGGTGAAGACGATTTACTCGCCTCGTGCTATCGCCGCTCGATCGAACTTTGCCGGAAGCACGGTCTTGCCTCCATGGCTTTTCCGGCGATCTCAACCGGGATCTATCGCTTCCCAGCCGATCGCGCGGCCGGGATCGCGGTCGCAACCGTGGTCGATGCGCTGGCCACGGCACCTGAAATGACCAGCCTGATTTTTTGCTGCTTCTCCGAGGATAGCGCCCGCCTGCATGAATCGGCGCTGGCTGCCTTCGGGAGCCCTTGTGCCTGATGACACGCGGCCGCTACACTCCCCGGGCGAATTCGGGGGGGTCCAATGAATTCTCGTCAAGTGCTGCGCGTGCTCACCTTTGGCGCGCTGATGCTGGGGGCGCCGCCGCTCGCCCGCGCTCAAGGCACCTTCGACATGCCCGCCGGGGCGCGTTTCAATGAAGCAAAACTGGCCAGGATCAGCGAGTTCTTCGCGAACGAGGTGGCAACCGGCAAGATCGCCGGCGCGAACGTCCTGATCCAGCAGCGCGGCAAGCCGGTCTATCATCAGACCTTCGGCGTGCAGGACGTGGTCTCCAAGGCGCCAATCACGGACAAGACCATCTTCCGCCTGTCGTCGCTGACCAAGGCGATCACATCGGTCGTGGCGATGCAGCTGATCCAGGACGGCAAGATCAAGCTCGATGATCCCGTCTCGAAATACATTCCGTCCTTCGCAAACATGAAGGTCGGCGTGGAGAAAAAGGCTGAGGACGGCAACAGGACGCTCGAACTGGTGGCGATGAACCGGCCCATCACCATTCTCGACCTGATGCGTCACACCTCCGGCATCACCTATGGCTTCTATGGCGACAGTCTGGTGCGCAAGGCTTACAAGGAAGCCAACCTCTACGCGGGCGATTTCGACCTCGCCGAGTTCGCCGAACGGATCGCCAAGCTGCCGCTGCACAACCAGCCGGGCGCGCTCTGGCAATACGGCCATTCCACCGACATCCTGGCGCGGATCATGGAGATCGTGTCCGGCAAATCATTGCTCGCAATCGAGAAGGAAAAGCTGCTCGATCCGCTCGGCATGACCGACACCGGCTTCTTCGTCACCGAACCGGAGAGGTTGCAAAGGCTCGCCCAGCCGGTGCCAAACGACAGTGATTTCCGTGTCGGTCGCCAGTACCGGACCGAGGTTCGCCAGAAATGGGAATCCGCCAGCGGCGGCATGGTTTCGACCATGTCGGACTTTTCGCGTTTTGCGCAAATGCTGCTCAATGGCGGGACGTTCGAAGGCAAGACCTATCTCAGCCCGAAGACGTTCGAATTGATGGCATCGGACCATGCCGGCAAGAGCTCCGGCGTCGAGCGGGACTATTTCTATTTTCCCGGTGACGGCTTCGGCATGGGGCTTGGGTTTGCCGTGCGCACCGATCCCGGCAACGCCAAGCCGCCGCCGCCGGGATCGCTCGGTGAACTGAAATGGGACGGCGCCTCGGGTTGCTACATGGTGATCGACCGCAAGCAGGAAATGTTCTTCGTATTGCTGGAGCAGACGCCCTCCGAACGGCAGCGCGTCCAGCGCACCCTCAAGCAGTTGGTCTACGAAGCGATGGAGAATTGACGGCGTGAGCCTCCGCGGTCTTTTCGTCGCGGCGCTGGCCGCATTCGTCGTCCTCGTCTCGTCGCATGTCGTGCGTGCCAGCGAGCCTGCGCCGGGCGCGGGAAGCTTTTCGCGCGTAGGCCTGACGCGCGTCGGCGACTATATCCGCAACGAAATCGCGACCGGAAAAATCCCCGGTGCGATCCTGCTGATTCAGCAGCACGGCAAGCCGGTCTATTGCGAGAGCTTCGGCGTCCGCGACGTCGCGACCAAACTGCCGATGAGCACCGATACCATCTTCCGCCTCTATTCGATGTCGAAGCCGATCACCTCGGTGGCGGCGATGATGCTGGTCGAGGACGGTAAATTGAGGCTCGACGATCCCGTCTCGAAATACATCCCGGCCTTTGCGACGACCAAAGTCGGTGTCGAGAAGCGCGCCGACGACGGTACGCTGACGCTGGTAGAGGAGCCGCTCGAACGGCCGATTACGATCACCGATTTGCTGCGCCATACCTCCGGCCTGCCTTACGGGTACATGGGAGGAGGTCTCGTACGCGCCCGCTACGCCGAGGCAGGTCTCATCCGCCGCAACCTGACCAATGCCGAGTTTGCCGAGCAAGTCGCAAAACTGCCGCTGGTCGAGCAGCCAGGCACGCGATGGGACTACGGCTATTCCACCGACGTACTCGGTCGCGTGATCGAGGTGGCGTCGGGAAAATCCCTGCTTGAATTCGAAAGGGAACGCTTGCTCGGTCCGCTCGGGATGAACGAGACGGCGTTTGTCGTCGCCGATCCGGCGATGCGGCCACGCATTGCCGAGCCGATGCCGAGGGATCGCGCGATCAGCCCGGTCACCAACGTTCGGGATCCGATGGAGCCGAGGAGGATGGAGTCCGGCGGCGGCGGCATGGTGGGTACCATCGGCGACTACGCCCGTTTCGCCCAGATGCTGCTGAACGGCGGCACTTTCGAAGGCCGTCGCTACCTCAGGCCCGAGACGATCGCGCTCATGACGTCCGACCACATCGGCGCGGAAACCAAAATCGCGCGCGACTACGCTTACTACCCCGGCGAAACGAGCGGCTTCGGGCTTGGCTTTGCAGTACGCACGTCGGTGCCGCCGAATACGTCATGGCCACTGAGCGAGTACCGTTGGGATGGCGTCGCGGGCACGTTCTTCTTCATCGATCCCAGGGACGATATGTTCGCGATCTTCATGGTGCAGACGCCATCGCAGCGCGGACGGATTCAGCTTGCATTGAAGACGCTGATCTATCAGGCGTTGGGGAGATGAGCGTCAACCCCCGCGCACGATCTCGCGCACGAAACCGACCGTCTCCTCGATCATCGCGGCCGTCACATCGAGATGGGTGCAGGCGCGGATCCTGCCGTCCATCATCGCGAGCAGCACGCCGCGCTTGCGCAGAGCCTCGATCATCTTGTCGCCCGGGATGCCGGCACCGTCAGGCTTGAAGAACACGAGGTTGGTTTCCGGCTGCTGCACCTCGACGCCATCGATCTGCGAGAGCCCGCGCGCCAGCGCCCGCGCGTTGGCGTGATCGTCGGCGAGGCGGTCGACGTGATGGTCGAGCGCATAGACGCAGGCCGCTGCGCAAATGCCGGCCTGCCGCATCGAGCCGCCGAGCCGCTGCTTCCAGCGCCAGACATTGTCGATGAAATCGCGCGAGCCCGCGATGGCGCCGCCGACCGGCGCACCGAGGCCTTTGGAGAAATCGATCCAGGCCGAATCCCAGCCCGCAGCCATGTCGCGCGCGGAAATGCCTGACGCGACGCAGGCGTTCAAGAGCCGCGCACCGTCCATATGGGTGACGAGCCCGTTGGCCTTGGCGATCTCGACGACTTCATCCAGCGCGGCCTTCTTCCAAATCGTGCCGCCGCCGATATTGGCGGTCTGTTCGACGCTGACGACGGTTTGCGGCGGCTGGTAGCGCGAGCGTGGGTGAAGCGCGGCACGAAACGTCTCCGGCGAGAATTGCCCGTCGTCGCCCGGCAGCGGGGTGATCTGGAAGCCGCCGAGGGCGGCATGCGCACCGCCTTCGCGGGCGATGATGTGCGCGCTGACATGCGCCAGGATCTCGTCGCCCGGCCGGCACCAGGACAAGGTCGCCGCGACGTTGCACATGGTGCCCGACGGCATGAACACCGCCGCTTCCTTGCCGAGCAGGTCGGCGACGCGTTCGCAGAGCAGATTGACGGTCGGATCGTCACCGATCTGTTCGTCACCGACCTCGGCCCGCGCCATGGCCTCGCGCATCGCCGGTGTAGGGCGGGTCTGGGTATCCGACAGCAGGTTGATACGGACCGGCGCTGCCTTGGGATCCCGCGGAGGAGGGGTGTAATAGGTCATTGGCTGGCTCTCGGTAGTTGCAAGACGGCGAGGAGACGAGGGAATTATCTGAAGCGTAGATTTTCGCGTGACAACTGGTCGATCGATCTGCACCCCATCAGCTTCATGTCGCGCTCGATCTCGGCCCGCATCAGGCCGAGCGCACGCTCAACGCCGGCCTGGCCGGCTGCCGCGAGAGGATAAAGATAGAAGCGGCCGACGCCAACCGCTTTGGCCCCCAGCGACAATGCTTTCAGGACATGGGTGCCACGCTGGATTCCGCCGTCCATGATGACGTCGATCCGGTCGCCGACGGCATCGACGATTTCAGCCAGTTGATCGAACGCTGCCCGCGAACCGTCGAGCTGCCGGCCGCCATGGTTGGACAGGATGATTCCGGTGCAGCCGATCTCGACGGCGCGTTTGGCATCGGCCACCGACATGATGCCCTTCAGGCAGAATTGTCCGTTCCATAGTTTCACCATTTCGGCGACGTCGTCCCAGGTCATGGAAGGGTCGAGCATTTCGGTGAAGTAGCGCCCGATCGACATGGCGCCGCCGCTCATATCGACGTGCTCGTCGAGCTGAGGCAGTTTGAAGCCCTCATGGGTGAGATAGTTGATCCCCCACATCGGCTTGATCGCGAACTGGGCCATGCCGGCAAGCGTCAGGCGGAAGGGAATCGAGAATCCGGTACGCAAATCGCGTTCGCGGTTGCCGCCGGTGATGCTGTCCACCGTCAGCATCATGACGTTGACGCCGGCTTGCTTCGCGCGTTGCATCATGGCGCGGTTGAGCCCGCGATCGCGGTGAAAATAGAACTGATAGACCTGCGGCGTATCGTGCGCCTTGCGCAATTCCTCGAGGCTGACAGTGCCGAGCGAGGATACGCCGAACATCGTGCCGTACTTCGCGGCCGCGGCCGCCACCGCGCGCTCGCCGGTATGGTGGAACAGCCGTTGCAGCGCGGTCGGGGAGCAATAGACCGGCATCGCCAGTTTCTGGCCCATGACGGTCACCGACATGTCGATGGCCTCCACGCCGCGCAGGACGTTAGGGACCAGATCGCAGCGCTCGAAGCTTTGGGTATTCTGGCGCAGCGTTGCCTCGTCGTCGGCGGCGCCGTCGATGTAATTGAAGATCGGGCCGGGCAAGCGCTGTTGCGCCAGCTTGCGGAAATCATGGAAGTTGTAGCAGTCGTTCAGGCGCATGGGGTGCTCCCGCCGGGGGCAGAAAAAAGGCCCCGGTTTTCCCGGGGCCTTTAATAACTCGAAAATGCGTTCCGATCAGCGCGAATAGAATTCGACGATCAGATGGGGCTCCATCTGCACCGCGAACGGCACGTCCGACAGCGCCGGGATGCGGGTGAACTTCGCCGTCATCTTGGAGTGATCGGCCTCGATGAAGTCGGGCACGTCGCGCTCGCCGAGCTGGACGGCTTCCAGCACCGGGGTGAGCTGCCTCGAGGATTCCTTGATCTCGACGACGTCGCCGGGCTTGACCTTGTAGCTCGAAATGTTGACGCGGCGGCCGTTCACCTTGATGTGGCCGTGGTTGATGAACTGGCGCGCGGCGAACATGGTGGCGACGAACTTGGCGCGATAGACCACGGTGTCGAGGCGGCGCTCGAGGAGGCCGATCAGGTTTTCACCGGTGTCGCCCTTCATCCGGCCGGCTTCGACATAGATGCCGTGGAACTGGCGCTCGGAAATGTTGGCGTAATAGCCCTTGAGCTTCTGCTTGGCGCGGAGCTGCACGCCGAAGTCGGACAGCTTGCCCTTGCGGCGCTGGCCGTGCTGGCCGGGGCCGTATTCACGGCGGTTCACGGGGCTCTTGGGGCGGCCCCAGATATTCTGGCCCATACGGCGATCGATCTTGTATTTCGCCTCACTGCGCTTAGTCATCGCGTCCTCTGATAGGTTTGAGTTTTGAGGAGACGCGCCCTCCTGTGCGCCGGGAACTTCCCGGTGCCGACAGGTCCGCCTCGAAAGCTTCAAGGAGAACCACGGGTCGCGAAACGCAACGCGGGCCGAAACCGGCCCGCGAGCAAGCGGGTTATTAGGGAGAAAGCGCCGTTCTGTCAATGAGAAGGGACGGTCATTCCGGGTTCGCTTCGCACCCCGGGATGACGGCCGGAGCCCGTCAAGTCGCGACCGCCCGGACCGCTTTTGGCTCGGTTTGCTGCCGATTCGAGCGCAATTCGCCCGCGATTTCGGTGTTCAGCACCTGTTCCAGCCGATTCAGCACCTTCGCGATCAGGGCGGCATCGGTAATCCGGTGGTCCCAGCGCAGCACGACGTCGATCGTCTGGTCCGGTTTCTCGACCCCGTAGCTCAGGACGAACGGGCCCGGGCTCAGGGCGTGGAGCTGGCCGGCGCCATAGGCGGCCACGGACGTCACCCCGAAACTGCCGAAATAATTGGCGCGCTGGCGGCCGAAATTGAGCCCGATCGCCCAGAACAGCCGGCGCAGCGGCAGCGGCAGCCGCGTCGTGCGCAGGATTTTCCGGAACGCCGGCACCTGTTCGATCGGCGCCTCCTTGGCATGCCGGATCATCGCATCGACGTCCGCGAGCGACATTTCATCGGGGGCGGTGACCTTTTGCGGCAGCACGCAATCCTGGCCGTCTTCGACGCGCGCGATCGCCACCATCGCAACGCTGCGCGGCAGTTCGTAGAAGGCGGGCGTTGGCCATTTGACGTAGAGCGTGCGCAGTACCGGTTGCTCCTTGGCGACCAGCGCGAACGCCTTGACGAAGATCGCCGCCCAGCCCGGCCGCACGGCGGCCTGCGCGCGGGCCTCCAGCAGGCCACGGATATTGAGCGGCCGCGCCAGCGAGACAAACGGCACGTTGTTCGACGCATGCATGAGGTCAGCGACGAGACGGCGCGGCAATGTTATTTTTCGAACCGTTCCGCGCATGCTCCGCTCAAGTTCCCGCAATCAACAAATCAGAAAAACCGACGAGCCCGACGACCCGCCAGTGCCCTGATGTAGCACGAACCGGCCGGTTTGACGCCAGAGCCTTTCCGTTTCGATTGCATCGAAACGGGGCTCTGGGTCCTTATTTTGACGCGTTTTCTTGATGCGAACCGGGTCCACCCACGGATCAAGTCCGAGGGCATGCTTCGCTGGAAAACGCTACAGCCTTATGGCGCTGGTTTGGCCAATGGTTCGCCCGCCTTGACGACGTAAACCCCAAGCACTTTGAAGGGCTTGTCGCCGGCCTTGGCGTCGTGAACGGCGCCCTCCGGGATCTGGTAGGATTCCCCGGCCTTGATCTTCACGGGCGGCTTGCCGTCGATGATGAGCTCAAGCTCGCCCTCGAGCACATAGCCGGTCTCGGCACCGGGATGGGTATGGCGGCCGGCCGCGCCGCCGGCAGGCACTTCCGCAATCGCGGTGACGGTGTTGTAGCCGGGCGGGAAATCGAGTTTTTGCAGCGGGGTGCGCTTGATGCCGCTTTGCTGGGCAATCGCGACCCCGGCGCCGGCGAAGGCAATGACGGTCAGTCCGAGCAGAATTTTCCTGATCATGATGTTTGTTCTCCCTGTCGGAAAAGACTAGCAGCGACACCACCGCGGGCAAAGTAGGGCGGGCGCAACTAACGCCTGATCCCTTCAAAACTCGCGGCGATGCCGCGCTGAAACAGCGACCAGTCGAAGCCGAGCGCGAGCGCCACATACCCGCGCTCGATCATCTTGTTGGCCTGTTCGGCGGATCGCGCGACGCCGCCGATCGGCACGCCGCTCTTGAGGATGCCTTCCTCGGCGCGCTGCATCAGCGCGACCACCTGGGGATCATCAGGCAGGCCCCGCTTGTTGATGGAAGTCGCAAGGTCGCCGGGGCCGATCACCGCAAGGTCGATGCCTGGTGTTGCCATGATCTCGTCGATGCGGTTGACCGCCTCGACATGTTCGATGGTGATCATGCAGATCATGTCATCGTCGGCGGTCGCCATGTAGTCCGGCATCGACACGCCCCAGCGGAACGGCGCATGAAACGGCCCCCACAGCCGGTCACCCTTCGGCGGATAGCGCACGCTGCGCACCGCTTTTTCGGCATCCGCCGCGCTGCAGATCATCGGGAAATTGATTCCGAGCGCGCCGATGTCCATCGGCGCCTTTGCCAAATGCGGCTCGTTGGCCGCGATCCGCACCATCGGCACGCAGGGCGTGCCTGAAGTGGCTGTGATCATCGCATGCGCGGAGCCGAGATCGATCGGGCCGTGTTCGAGATCGACGATGATCCAGTCGATCCCGGTGCGGGCCATGATCTGCACCGTCTGGATCGAGGGGATGGTCGCGATGGCGCCGAAGGTCGGGCGCTTCTCGCGCCATTGCTGACGGAGACGGTTGAGCGGCGTGAGGGAGGCGGAGGTCAATTGAAAATTTCCGTTGGGCTGGTTCAGGTCAGGGTGCCGAGAATGACGGTGTAGCAAACGCGGGGTACAACTCCAATGCGCCCTGCGAGGAGCGAAGCGACGAAGCAATCCATCTCTCCGTTGGCGCGGTGAGATGGATTGCTTCGCTTCGCTCGCAATGACGGAGGATAGGCATGCCTTCGCACTCTCGCGGCGCGATGCGCCCGAAGTTTGCAAATCGTTCGCCCTATAGAATGAGGGCGCAGGGAAGACCGGGTGCGCGCTGCACCCGCGGTCTCGTGTGCGATTTGCACTTGGTAGGCTGCACACGAGCATACAGGGCAGCGGAGAACACCCGGCCTTCCCTGCGCAATGGCTTTACGGCTTATAACGCGATCTCCCCGGTGAACGGGCTTTCTTGCCACCGTCGCTCCTGATCAGCTTTTGGC
>NZ_JAFCLR010000048.1:0-60792 GCF_018131065.1 Bradyrhizobium sp. AUGA SZCCT0431
AAACAAAGCACGATAACGCATCATGGCAACCGCACTGTCACAGAAATTATCGTGTCTCGTTCCAGGGGTGCAGTCCAGTCCTGTCACCGAATTTGGTTTCCCACATCGCGACAATACGAAAGCCGTATTTGGTACGCATGATACGCGCCGCGTGATCGCGAAAACGGTCATGGAACGCGGCCTTGTTCCTTTCGAAGATCTCGTAGATGCGAAGTTGTTGGATCATGGTCAGATCTCCTCTTGCGCCGGAGATATGATCGCGGGGTTGCCCGTCAATTGCCCGGTCCACACCATCCCGCGATCGGTTCCATCAAACAACGAGACGCTCACAGCCCGTCGGGCGGAATGCCTGACGTGGTTGCCGCCACCGGCCTTGCGCGGACGCGCTCGCGATAGAACGCGTAGAGGCCGGACGAGACGATAATCGAGGCGCCGAGCAGCATCATGGCATCAGGCCTGTCGCCGAACATGAAATAGCCGAGCAGCATGGCCCACAGCAGCGCCGAATAGCGGAACGGCGCCACCGCCGAGATATCGCCGGATCGCAGCGCCACGATCATGCATTGATAGCCGATCAGCACCAGTACCGCCGCCAGCGCCAGCATGCCCAGCGCATGATTGGACGGCGGCGTCCAGCCGCCGAGCGGAAACAGGATGACCGCGCCGGCCGATGTCACCGTCACCGTCATCAACAGCGTGATGAAAAGCGAGGGGATTTGCGCGGGTATTTTCTTGGTCGAGAGGTCGCGCAGGGCGCAGAACGCCACCGAGACCAGCGCCAGCAACGAAAACTGGTTGAAGCCCGCGATTCCCGGCCGCACGATGATGAGCATGCCGACAAAACCGGCCGCGATCGCCAGCCAGCGCCGCCAGCCGACCGGCTCGCGAAACACCAGCGCCGCGCCGAGCGTGATGGCGAGCGGCAAGGCCTGAAAGATCGCCGAGGTATTGGCCAGCGGCAGATGCGTGAGCGCCGCCATGAACGATATCGTGCCGCCGACCTCGCCGATGACGCGCAGCGCGACCGGCTTCGTCGCGACCGTGCGCAAGGGGCGCAACGCGCGCTGATGGAATGCGAGCGCTGCGACCAGCACGATCGCGAACAGGCCACGCACCAGCATCACCTGGCCGAAATTGATTTCCGCCGACACCGCCTTGGTGATGGAGTCGTTGATCGTAAAGGCGGCCATGGCGGTGGCCATGATCAGGCTGCCGCGGATATTTGGGGAGAGAGCCAAGATGGATTCCGGTGAATCGCGGATCGTAGGGTGGGCAAAGCGACAGCGTGCCCACCATTAGCAACAACGATCTGGAGAGATGGTGGGCACGGCGCTGACGCGCCTTTGCCCACCCTACGGATGCAATGAATGAAGCATGGCGCGATCCGGATGGACCGCGCCATGTTGTAAATTATTTCGCGCCGGCCTTCTGCGCGTATTCCCAGGAGGCCTGCGACAGCGGCACCGTGCGCTTCGCCGACTCGATGGCCTTGGCGTTGGCCGCGGTGCCGTCGCGGATCCGGCCCGCAATACCCTGCGTGATGCCCGCAAGGCGGAACAGATTGTAGGAGAAATACCAGTTCAGGTCGGGGACCTCGGTACCGGTGACGTTGCAGTAGATCTGCGCGGCCGCTTCCATGCTCGGGATGTTCAGCGCCTTCAGATCGGCGTTGGCGAGGCCCGGCATGGTCCATTGCATCAGGAGGTAAGTGAAGTCGGCCATGGGGTCGCCGAGCGTCGACAATTCCCAGTCCAGCACCGCCTGCACGCGCGGTTCGGTGGAATGGAAGATCATATTGTCGAGGCGGTAGTCGCCATGGACGATCGACACGCGCTTCTGCTCCGGCACCGTCTTCGGCAGCCATTCCGCGAGCTTTTCGAATTCCGGAATGTGCTGGGTTTCGGAGGCGCGGTATTGCTTGGTCCAGCGATCGACCTGCCGCGCAAAATAATTGCCGGGCTTGCCGAAATCGCCGAGGCCGATGGCCTGCGGGTCAAACAGATGCAGCTTCGCCAGCGTCTCGATCTTGCTGGTGAAAATCTTGTAGCGATCGCCTGGCGTCTGGGTCGGAAGCGTGGGATCCCACAGCACCCGCCCCTCTTCCATCGACATGATGTAGAAGGCCGAGCCGATCACGCCGTCGTCGGTGCAGAGCGCATAGGCCTTTGCAACCGGAAATCCCTGCTTGCTCAGCGCGGCGATGACGCGGAATTCGCGATCCACCGCATGCGCCGACGGCAGCAATTTGCCGAACGGCCTGCGGCGCATCACATAGGATCGTCCGGGCGTATCGAGCCGGTAGGTCGGGTTGGACTGGCCGCCCTTGAATTGCAGGACGGTCAGCGGTCCCTGATAGCCTTCAACGTTTTCGCGCATCCACGCATCGAGGCGCTTCTCATCGATACGATGACGCTCCTCGACTTCCTTGGTGCCTGAAAACTCTTCGTCTTTCCTGACGCCGTCCGCCACGATGACGCTCCCTTACTTTATCATCCGTCATTCCGGGGCGATGCGCAGCATCGAACCCGGAATCTCGAGATTCCCCGGTTCGCAACTGCGCACCTGTGGTCTGGTCCTACGGACCATCCCGGAATGACGGCGGGGAGAACGCGCTCCCATTTTGTTACTGGTTAGTGCGACGTGTTTGCATACTTCCGAAGTTCAAGTCTGGCAATGGCGCGATTGTGCACCTCGTCCGGACCGTCAGCCAGGCGGAGCGTACGGATATGGGCATAATCCTTCGCCAGGCCGGCTTCGTCGGAGACGCCGCCGCCGCCATAGGCCTGGATGGCATTGTCGATGATCTTCAACGCCATGTTGGGCGCGGTGACCTTGATCATTGCGATCTCGGCCTGCGCAGTCTTGTTGCCGACCTTGTCCATCATGTCGGCAGCCTTGAGGCACAGCAGGCGATTCATTTCGATGTCGGCGCGCGCTTCGCCGATACGCTGTTCCCACACCGAGTGCTCGATGATCTTCTTGCCGAACGCGGTGCGCGAGGCCAGCCGCCTCACCATCTTCTCAAGCGCCTCTTCGGCCTTGCCGATGGTGCGCATGCAGTGATGGATGCGGCCCGGACCAAGACGGCCCTGCGCGATCTCGAAGCCACGGCCCTCGCCGAGCAGGATGTTTTCCGCAGGGACCCGAACGTTTTCCAGCAGCACCTGGGCGTGGCCGTGCGGCGCATCGTCATAGCCGAACACCGGAAGCATTTTCTCGACCTTGATGCCGGGGGTATCGAGCGGAACCAGGATCTGCGACTGCGCCTGGTGTTTCGCCGCGTTCGGATCGGTCTTGCCCATCAGGATCGCGATCTTGCAGCGGGGGTCGCCGACGCCTGACGACCACCATTTGCGGCCGTTGATGACGTAGTGGTCGCCGTCCTTTGCGATGCGCGTTTCGATGTTGGTCGCGTCCGACGACGCCACCGCGGGCTCGGTCATCAGGAAGGCGGAACGGATTTCACCGTCCATCAGCGGCCGCAGCCACTTCCGCTTTTGCTCCTTGGTGCCGTAGCGGATAAACACTTCCATGTTACCGGTATCCGGGGCGGAACAATTGAACACCTCCGAAGCCCAGGAGATGCGGCCCATCTCTTCCGACAGCAACGCATATTCGAGATTGGTCAATCCCGCGCCGCGGAATTCATCATCCTCATGCGCGTTCGGCGGCATGAACATGTTCCAGAGGCCTTCGGCCTTGGCCTTCTTCTTCAGGTCCTCGAGGATCGGGATGACCTTCCAGCGGGGTCCCTCTGCATCCTGCTTGTCGTAGATCGGCACCGCGGGCCGAACATGCGTTTTCATGAACGAACGAACGCGGTTGAGCCATTCGGTCTGGCGTTCTGACATATTGAAGTCCATGGGACGCTCCCTTCTGAAGATATTTGGTGGCTTTTGAAACCTTTGGCGGCACTGTCTGCCCGCCCCTCGTGCGCCGCAAGAGATTTGCTGGCTTCGATGGAGGCGGATTGACATTTCCAGTCCTTCAAACGATAGTTTCATACACACGTTTGAAATGCAACTCCTTCCGCTTCTCGTCATTCCGGGGCAGCCCGCAGGGCTGAACCCGGAATCCAGAGGTGGCAGGATCGAGATTGCAGGTTCGAGATTCCAGGTTCGCGCTTCGCGCGCCCCCAGGTGCGCAATTGCGCACCGAGAATGACGGGAAAAGGCTCGAGGCTATGGCGTCCGATCATACCCGCTCCGCCATTCTCGCCGCCGCCGAACGGCTCTACGCCGATCGCGGGTTCGGCGATGTGACATTGCGCGACATCGTTGCCGAGGCGAACGTCAATCTCGCCGCGGTGAATTATCATTTCGGATCGAAGGACGAGTTGATCGCGGAATTGTTCGTGACCCGCAGCCTCGCCACCAACCGCGAGCGGCTCAACGAATTGAAGGCGGCCGAAGAAGCCGGCGGCGGCCGCGCCTCGATCGAGGCCATCATGCACGCGCTGGTCGGCCCGACCTTGCGCGGCTGCCTCGGCCCGGACCGCGAAGGCTCGACCGCGGCGCGCTTCATGATCCGCGCGTCGATCGAGTCAGTGCCGCCGATCCGCCGCATCAAGAATCGCGAGGTCGATCATCTGCGGAAATTCGTCGCCGCGATGCGCCGCTCCCTGCCCGGCCGCGACGATGCCGAGCTCTATTGGGGCCTGCATTTTGCCCTCGCGATGTCGCACCACACGATCCGCGAAAAGGAGCGGCTGACAAAGCTGTCGGAAGGCCAATGCGACCTCAACGACGTGAATGCGATCGTCGAACGCGTGGTGGCAGTGAGCGTGATGGCGCTGACGGGCGGGGAGCCCGCGAAGAAAGCGCCGGCCCGGTCCATGGTGCCGCCGTATGGCCGGCTGACCCGGCAGGATATCTGAGCTACATCATCGCCACGCAATCAATCTCGATGTCGAACGGTCCGGTCCATTCCGGGATGCAGACGAAGATGCGGGCCGGCGGGTCATCTGGAAAGTAGCGCCGGTAGACCGAATTGACGGCTGCAAAGTGCCTGGCCGAGGTGCAGTAGATGTTGCACTTCATCACATTGTCCAGCGATGCGCCCGCGGCCTCCAGACAGCGTTTCATCTGCTCGAGAACCAGTTCGGTCTGGCGCTCGATCGGAACGCTGAGGATTTCGCCGGTCTCGGGATCGAATGGCGGCAAGCCGGAGACAAAGATCATGCTGCCGGCGCGCGTCACCGGCGATCCCGGAGGCGCTCCCCACCTCTCGAGATAGGACGAGATCGGTTCGACGCGGAGGGCTTCTCGTTTCATGGCGGCACCTTCGATTGGCGGATCGACGGCGCAAGACTAATGTCATTCGCCGCGATCATGCTTCGAAGATGATCGAAATGTCGCTGTTTCGCCTAGACGATCTTCTGTGCCTTCAGCGCCTCCACCTTGGCGTCGTCATAACCGATCGTCGCCAGCACTTCCTTGGTGTGTGCGCCGAGCAGCGGCGGCGCGCGATACTCCTTCACCGGCGTGCCGGAGAAGGAGATGGCATTGCGGATCAGCGACAGTTCGGGCTCGAAGGGATGCTCGACCTTGACCCGCATGCCGCGCGACTGGACGTGCGGATCCGAAAACACCTGTTCGAAATTGTTGATCGGACCGGAAGGCACGCCGGCCTTCTGCAGCTCGTCCAGCCAGTACGCCACCGGCTTCTTCAGGAACAGTCCGGCGAAGATCGCCATGATCTCCTTGCCGTGCACGACGCGGTCGTTGTTCTTGAGGAATCTTGAATCGGTCGCAAGCTCGGGGGCATCAAGCACGGCGCAGGTGCGCGCGAACTGGCCGTCATTGCCGACCACGAGCATCAATTCGCCATCGGTGGCGCGGAACACGCCGGCCGGCATGCCGCCATTGCCCCAGGTGCCGCGCCGCGGCGGCGTCACGCCGTTGACGAGGTAGATCTGCAGCCAATGCGACAGCGAGGCGATCACGGTGTCGAACAGGCAGACGTCGACATGCTGCCCCTCCCCGCCATTGACCTTGCGGTGAAACAGCGCCGACAGAATCCCGATCGAGGTGTTCATGCCGGTCATGTAGTCGACGATCGACGGGCCGACCTTCATCGGCCCCTCGCCGGGCTCGCCGTCGATATGACCGGTGACGCTCATCAGGCCGCCCATCGCCTGCAATATCGCGTCGTAGCCGGCGCGCGGCGCGTAAGGTCCGGTCTGGCCGAAACCGGTCACCGAGCAATAGATGATGCCGGGATTGATCTCCTTGATCGATTCATAGTCGAGCCGGTAGCGTTTGAGATCGCCGACCTTGTAATTCTCCATCATCACGTCGCAGGACTTTGCGAGCTCGCGGATGATGTCCTGGCCTTCCGGCGAGGCGATATTGACGGTGACCGACTTCTTGTTGCGGTTGGCGCACAGATAGAACGAGTTGTTGTTGTTCGCCTTGCCCTCGGGGTCCTGCAGGTAGGGCGGGCCGAAGGCGCGGGCATCGTCGCCGCCGCCCGGACGCTCGATCTTGATCACCTCGGCGCCGAGATCGCCCAGCATCTGCGCCGACAAGGGCCCCGCCAGCACCCGCGTCAGGTCGAGAATTTTGATGCCTTGGAGTGGCAGAGCCGACATGAAACTTCCTCCGAAACTTTTGATTTGGTGGCGCCGGAATGTCCCCCCGGCGCTCGATGCCCAGCCGATACACTATTTTGCGGCCATGAGCCCTGCATTCCCGGCATGAAGCTATCCGCCTTTGGCTTGTGGCGCGCCGAAACGCCTCAGCCCGGCGCGTTGAACGTCCGGGCAAAGAACACCGGGGATCTGGCCTTCTTCAGCCGGTATAGCTGGGCCGGCCGGTTCGGCCCCTTGCGCATTTTGGCCACCGGCTCAATCAGGTCCGCCGCCAGCATCCGGGTGCGGAACGCGCTCTTTTCCAGCGGGCGGTCGAGCACGATCTCGTAGACCCGCTGCAGGTCCGGCAGCGTGAATTCCGGCGGCATCAGATAGGCCGGCAGCGAGGTGTACTCGACCTTGCTGCGCAGGCGCTGCACCGCCGCTTCCAGAATATCGGCGTGGTCGAAGGCAAGCCTGATCTTGAGCTTACCTGAACCAACGCCAAACCACCGCGCGTCGGCGGCGCCGGGGCCGCTCGCGGGCAAATCGGGCATCAGCGCGAAATAGGCGTGGGTCGCCGACCATCCGCGGGGATCGCGGCCGGCGCTTCCCCAGCTTCCCAATTGTTCGAGATAGGGACTGACCATGCCGGTCTTTTCCCTGAGCTTGCGGACCGCACAGGCCTCGAGGTCGCGGTCCCGGTCGATGTCCACGAAACCGCCCGGCAATGCCCAGGAATCCGGAAACGGCTCGCCCTCACCTGCCGGGCGCTGAACCAGCAGGACCTGGAGCGCGTCGTCCCGCACGGCGAATATGACGACGTCGACCGTCGTCAGCGGCCGCGGAAAATCCAGCGCCCCCGAGTTGCCCGATTTTGTTCCCCGTCCCTGTTCCATGCCCGAATCCGTGTCCATGAACCTTTTTGCCGCCGGGCTTGACAATAGCATACTTAGTTGTACTGTCCAACTTACTTAGTTGTCCAGACCAACTTATGAGCGAGCCAATAGGAGTACACGCCATGTTCGGCATTCGGTTCATCAAAGCCCAGCCGACGACCTATCTGATGAAATACCGCGCCGGCGCGGTCACGCAGGAAGGCGCGGGCCTCTCGGGGTTTTATTATTCCCCGGTCACCTCGCTGGTCGCGGTGCCGATCGGCAGCCGCGACGCCGCCTTCATCTTCGAGCAGATCGCCCGCGACTTTCAGGCCGTCACCATCCAGGGCCACGTCACCTATCGCATCGGCGATCCCAAGCGGGCCGCCGCCATGCTCAATTTCACGCTCAAGAAGGACGGCAAGAATTACGAGTCCGACGACCCCGAGAGACTGCCGCTGCGGATCCTCGGCACGGTCGAGGTGCTGGCACAACAGGTGGTGAAGGACCTGACGCTCAAGGAAGCGCTGCAGGCCTCCGACCGGATCGCCGACATTATCGCAACCGGACTCAAGAGCCGCGCCGACATCGCTTCGCTCGGGCTGGAAATCCTCGGCGTATCGATCCGCGCCGTCAAGCCGACGCCGGACACCGCCAAGGCGCTCGAAGCCGAGGCGCGCGAGGCAATCCTGCGCAACGCCGACGAGGCGATCTTCGCCCGGCGCAATTTCGCGGTGGAACAGGAACGCGCGATTCGCGAGAGCGAACTCGACACTGAAATCGCCGTCGAGCAGAAGAAGCGCTCGATCCGCGAGACCCAGATGGACGCCGAGGCCAGCGTGGTCGCCAAGCAGAACGAACTGCGCGAAGCCGGCATGGTCGCCGACATCACGCTGGAAGCAAAGCGCGGGGATTTCGTGGCGCTCAACGCGGAAAACACCAGAACGCTGGCGGACGCCGAAGCCTACCGCGTCGGCGCGCTGATGAAGATCTTCGAGGGCGTCGACACCAGGGTGATCCAGGCGCTTGCCGCCGCGGGCATGCAGCCCGGCCAGCTGATCGCGCAGGCGTTCGGCGGGATCGCCGAAAAGGCCGAGCGGATCGGCCAGTTGAACGTCTCGCCGGAATTGCTCAACGCGCTGATGGAGAAGCCCAGACTGGCGGAGACCGCGCATGCCCGCCGCCAATGACCGCAAGGTGGTGCTGGTCACCCGCAAGACGCGGCTGGAAGATCTGATCGCGAAATACCTGACGGCCGCGCAAGCCAGATTCTATGTCGAGCATCTCGGCGCCGACTTCTCCGACTATCAGCGCGAGCACGACGTCTATCAGGCAGAGCGGCACCGCTCCGTGCAGACGCTGGAGCAATGGGGCCGCTACCAGATCATCGACCGGAGTTTCTTGCCCAACTTCCTGTTCGGCCCCGCCGACATCGTGGTCGCGCTCGGCCAGGACGGCGTGGTCGCCAACACCATGAAATATCTCGACGGCCACCCGCTGATCGGCCTCAACCCGGACGCCCGGCGTTACGACGGCATCCTGCTGCCGTTCGTGCCGGACGATCTCCCTGCCCTGCTGCGCGAGGTTGCCGCCGACAAGCGCGGCTTCAAGGCGGTGACCATGGCAAGGGCCTCGCTGACCAACGGTCAGGTGCTCCATGCCGTCAACGAGCTCTTCATCGGCGCGCGCACGCACATTTCAGCGGTCTATGAAATCGCGGCCGGCGAGCACAAGGAGACGCAGTCATCAAGCGGCCTGATCGTCGCCACCGGTCTCGGCTCGACGGCGTGGTTCAAGAGCATCGTCACCGGTTCGCTCGCCATCGCCAATGCGTTCGGCGGCCAGAGCGAGCCCGCGCCCTATGCGGCGCAGGCCTGGGACTGCAACGCATTGCGCTTCGCCGTGCGCGAACCGTTTCCGAGCCGCACCTCGCAGGTCAATCTGGTCTATGGCGAACTGACAGGATCCGAGCGGCTCAGCGTCCGCTCCTTGATGCCGGAAAACGGCGTCATCTTCAGCGACGGCATCGAAGCCGACCGCCTCGAGTTCAATTCGGGGACCGAGGCGCAGATCACGGTGGCCGATCGGGTCGGCCGGCTGATCGTGTGACGGAAGTGATCATCTTTGGTCCGATAGGAACGGAAACGCCATCGGTGACGTTATTTCGGATCGGTTTGGTTTGCGACCATGCGCAGTTGCGAACTAGCTGAAAACGGGTGCCCACATGCCGGAAACCAAAACCAGTCGGCAAATCTACGACGAGAGCATCAAAATTCGACGGCAAGTCGATGACGGCCGACCGAGGCAATCGGAGGACGACATTCAGCGCGAGCAACTCGGACCGCGAGGAGTACCGGGACAGCCGGATCCCGCAACAATGGTCCCACAACGCAGAAAGAAGACTCCGTCGGATTTCGATCCCGGCCATACGGCTTGAGATCCACCGGCCCAACGGCGTCAGATCATCTGCCGGGAATTGCCGGCGCCGAAGCGCTCGCCATCATTGCGAAATCCGCTGGCGTTTTTCGACGGTTTGTCCCGCCGCCAGTTCCTGCGCCATCTCGACATGGTGTCGCAACGCTGGAAGGGCCTTGCCCGCATGATTATTCTGCAACTGCCGCTTACAAATTCAGCGCCGTGATGGATTTGCAGACATCGGCCTGAAGCACGCCGGTCCTTAGAGAGATTCAATTCCAGCAAAGTTCTTTTTGTTCGCGGCGGCTGCTAGAGGCAGCCATCGCAAATGTTGTCTCTGCATGGAAGTGAATCGAAGTGACTGTTAACGCTGATTGCCGGCTCGTGGAGGACTATCGAAATCGAACCGAAAAGAACTCTGCGCATCTGCTCATCGGTGCTGCATTCCTGCTGGTCGATTTCTGCTCTGCCACGACGATCGCCAGTGCGCAATCGAGCGTTCCTTTGCCGCCGGTGACGGTGGAATCGCCGACGCAAAGAAGCAAGCCCGCGCGCGCGGCCGGGACATCCGCGCGGCGGACTCAGGCGGCAGCAGCGCGCCAGCGAAATCGAAATGCTGCGCCTGCGGAGCCAACGCCGTCGGAGCGCGCCGCCGCGGCAGCGGCCGCGCAGTACGAAGCCAAGCTCGGCTATCGCGCGATGCCGAGCTCGACGACGCTGCGCACCGGCGCTTCCCCGCTCGACACCTCGCAATCCGTCAATATCGTGCCCGAGCAGGTCATCAAGGATCAGCTACCGCGCAATATCGACGACGCGCTCGTCAATATCAGCGGCATCACCCAGACCAACACGCTCGCCGGCACCCAGGACGCCGTCATCAGGCGTGGCTTCGGCGACAATCGCGACGGCTCGATCATGCGCAACGGCATGCCGCTGGTTCAGGGCCGCAGCCTCAATCCCGCCGTCGAAAGCGTCGAGGTGCTGAAAGGACCGGCTTCGCTGCTGTACGGCATCATGGATCCCGGCGGCATCGTCAACACGATCAGCAAGCGTCCGGAACTCTACCAGCACGGCTCGATTTCGGTGCTGGGCTCGACCTATGGATCGAAGCACGGCGCCGATGCGACCTTCGACATCACCGGCCCGATCGGCAAGGACGGTCTGGCCTATCGTTTCATCGCCTACGGCGTCAACGAGGACTACTGGCGCAATTTCGGCAATCGCCGTGAAACGCTGATTGCGCCGTCGCTGGCCTGGTATGGCGAAAACACCACGGTCCAGCTCAACTATGAGCACCGCGATTTCCTTTCTCCGTTCGACCGCGGCACCGCGCTCGACTCCCGCACCAACAAGCCGCTTGCGATACCGGCGACACGCCGGCTCGACGAGCCCTACAACAACATGTGGGGGACGTCCGACCTGATGCAGGCCTCGATCGATCACCGGATCAACCAGGACTGGAAGCTGTATGCGGCCTACAGCTACAACACCGAAAGCTTCAGCGCCAATCAGCTGCGCATCACCGCGGTCAATCCCGTCACCGGCATCATCACCCGCAGCAATGACGGCACCCGGGGTTCGCTCAGCAACGTCAGTTACGGCACGTCCTACCTGCAGGGCGGGTTCTGGATCGGCGGCATGCGCAACGACGTGCTGGCTGGCGGCGACGCCCAGTATCGCACGATCTACCGCAAGGACCTGATCCGGCAGGCCACCCCCAACGTGTTCAACATCTACAACCCGGTCTATGGCCTGCTGCAGCCGGGCACGACAGTTTCGGCCAGCGACAGCGACCAGACCGACAAGCTCGGCACAAGGGCGCTGTTTTTTCAGGACACGCTTCACCTCACCAACCGGCTCGCGCTGGTCGGCGGCATCCGTTACATAGAATTCGAACAACTGGCAGGCCGTGGACGCCCCTTCGTCGCGAACACCAATCTCAGCGGTGACAAGGTGCTGCCGCTCGGAGGCGCGATCCTCAAACTCACCGAAGAGATCTCCCTCTACGCGAGCTATACGCAGTCGCTGAAGCCGACTTCGACGATTGCGCCGCTCACCGGCGGTGTGGTGATCGGCTCCAACATCGCGCCCGAAGAAGGTATTTCGTGGGAGACCGGGGTCAAGTTCGACGTCAACAAGCGACTGTCAGGCACGCTGGCGCTTTATGACATCGACAAGAAGAACGTGCTGGTATCGCAGCTCAACAGCGCCACCGGCGTGACCGAGTTTCGCACCGCCGGCAAGGTCCGCTCGCACGGCGTCGAACTCGACGTCACGGGAAAGCTGACCGACAGCTGGAGCATGATCGGCAGCTACGGCTATACCGACGCGCGGGTCACCGAGGATCCGGTCCTGACCGGCAAGGCGCTGCAGAACGTGGCGCTGAACACGGCCTCGCTCTATCTGGTCTACGACTTCGGCACGGCCCTGCCCGGCCGGCTCCGGGTCGGCGCCGGTGCCCACTATGTCGGCGACCGGCCAGGCGACGCGGCGAACACCTTCGTCCTGCCTTCTTACGTCGTCGCGGACGTGTTCGCGACTTACGAGACCAAATACCAGACCCTGCCCGTCATCTACCAACTGAACGTCAAGAACCTGTTCGACAACGTCTACTATCCTTCCGCCGTGAACAATCTGAACGTCGCGATGGGCGACGCGCGGCGGGTGTCGCTGTCGGCGACGGTGAAGTTCTGAGAACCGCGCAGGGTGTCGTACCTCGGGGCCAGCGAGGCAAACAAAATTTCGACAAGCATCTAGAAGTCGACATTATTGTTCGTGGTGCGTGCATGACGTTGAGAGAGCAACACGCAACATAGAACGATTACAAACTGCGTCCCTCCGCTCTGGGGTAGCAGGATGAGCATCTCATCGGTATTGTCGGGAAACGCTGTTTGAACAGGCGGCGAATACAACGAGTCCTGCCGATTTCCGGCGCCGATTCCCACAACATGTTTTTTCCGCCATGAGTACACACTCGATCAAGGCCGCGTTGTTGCAGGTCCATTCCGTCATTGGCCTTGCGATCTCGCTGGTGGTGGCCGTGGTCGGGATCACCGGCGCGATGATGAGTTTCGAGGACGAGATCGGTGCCAGCCTCAACGCCGGCATCATGCGGGTCGAGGCCCGATCGGCGCCGATGCTGACGCCGGATGCGCTGGTCGCGCGGCTGCAGACCGCCCAGGATTTAGGCAAGGTCTCGGCCGTGACGATGACCAGCGATCCGTCAGCGGCGGTGCGCATCCGCTTTGCCCGCAACGAAGGTGGCTCGCGGCCGTCCTCGGTTTATGTCGATCCCTATGACAGCCGCCTGCTCGGCTCGCCACGCGGCGAGGACTTTTTCGTCACCGTCCGCAAACTGCATCGCTGGCTGCTGTTGCCCGGCGACGGCAATGGCTATGGCCGGCCAATCAACGGCGCGGTCACGATCGGCCTGATCGTCCTGCTGATCTCGGGCATCGTGTTGCGATGGCCGCGCCGCGCCGGCAGCGTGAGGATGTGGCTGAAGCCAAATCTGGCATTGCACGGCCGGGGTTTCCAGCGCTCGCTGCACTCCGTCGTCGGCACCTGGGTGTTGGTGGCCTATCTGGTGATGGCGCTCAGTGGCCTCTGGTATTCGTTCGACTGGTTCAAGGACGGCGCCACCTGGCTGTTGTCGCGCCCCCCGGTCGCCGCAGCAACGATGCAGGCGAAGACGCAGCCGAAGATGCAACCGAAATCGCCCAAGGGCACGGCCGCGACCGACACCGCCCCGATTGCGCTCGACCGCGTCTGGTCGACATTCCTGCATGAACGGGACGGCCGCTTCGCAACGGCACTGCTGACGCTGCCGGCCGGCGCGGCGACGGTCGTGCGGATCCGCTCCCGCGCACCCGATGCCTCGCAGGATGGCGCGCGCGACGAATTCCGGATCGATGCCGTCACCGGCCGGCTGGTTTCGTCGGAGCTCTACGCGGACAAATCGGCCGGCGAGAAAATCCTGGTAAGAATGTTCGATATCCACCGCGGCAGCATCTTCGGAGGATGGCCGGGCAAGCTCGTGTTCATGCTGGCCGCGGCCCTGATGCCGTTATTCGTGGTCACCGGCTTGATGCTGTATCTTTCGCGCCGAAAGCATCGGCGTGCATCGCCGCCGGCGCTCGGGAGCCTGGTTCCGGGCGAATGAGGCGTCGTGATTTTGCCGCCTTGGCGCTCACCGCATCGTCGCGAGCTGGACCGCGAGCGCGCACGCCTTGTCGTACTCGTCGAGATTGATCCATTCGTCGATCGTGTGCGGCTCGTTCTGACCCGCGCCGAAGGTCACCGTCGGAACGCCGTGGCGGACCATCCAGTTGGCATCCAGCCCGCCATTGGCGGCGCGGATGGAAGGTGTTGCGCCGATGCCGGACACGGCCTCGATCGCACGCTTGACCACGGGCAGGCTCTCTTTCATTCGGAACGGATAATAGTCGGTCTCGGCCTTGAACTTGACGCGGCCCGATTTGCCGTCGCTGTTCTTCACGCTCTTGGCGGCCTTCTCGAACGCCGCCTTGTAGGCCTTCGTGATCTCCTTGAAGAACTTGCTGTCGTGGCTGCGGCTTTCGCCGCGCACGTGCACATAGTCGGTGACGACATTGGTGGCGTCGCCGGCCGGCCTTCCCTCGCCGCCGGTGACGGGGCCGACATTGCTGGTGCCCTGCAGCTTGCGCTTCACCACCTTGCCGAACCAGCCACCGGCCTTCACGTCGGCAAGCGCGAGCGCCAGGATCATGGTCGAACTGATCCCGCGCTCCGGAGCGACGCCGGCGTGCGAGGCGCGGCCGAAAATCTCGACCTGCCAGCGATCCGCGCCGACGGCGCCGATCGTGACATTGGAGGCAGAGCCGCCGTCGTAGTTGAAGGCCATGACCGGCGAGCCGAGCTCGGCGGTCTTGACGTGGCGCGCGCCATAGAGCCCGCTCTCCTCGCGCACGCAGAACAGCAGCGTGATCGGCGGATGATCGAGCTTCTGTTTGGCAAGCTCGGCCGCCAGCGTGACGAGAACGCCGCAGCCGGCGCGGTTGTCGCCGCCGAGCGCGGTCTTCGCGTCATTGACGATCTTGCGCCCCGCCAGTTTTGGTTTGGCGCCGGCGCACAGCGGCACGGTGTCCATGTGGGTCATGAACATGATCCGCGGCTGGTTGTGCATCGCGCCGCGGCCGGGCAGATCGACAATGAGATTGCCGGTCTCCGTCGGCACGGGAATCCGGGTGTTGGCGTCGTCGAGACGGATCGCGCTCGCCGGCACGCCGCTTTCCTGCAGCGCCGCGCTGAGCTCGCGTCCGATCGCGGCCTCCTTTCCGGTCACGCCCTCGACAGCGAGGAAGCGCATGAGACGGTCGGTGGCGGTTTTGACGTCGACTTGCATGGCGGGTTTCCTGATGAGGCTTTGCGGAGTTCGCGAGCATCGTTCGAGACGGCCGGCTGCACAAGGCTACTTGGGATCAGGACTGGCATGCGGACGCCATTGTGCTCGTGGCGGCGATCGCTAGATCGACGTGTCCTGCCGGGCCACCGCCGGACGCGAGACGACGTAGGCGCCGCAGGCCAAAAAACCCGCCGCCACGGCCAAGGCGAGCGGCACTGAAGGCGCGAAGGTGTAGCAGAACACCGCGAAGCCGACCGCCATCCCCGCGCAAGCCATGATCTTGGCGGTGCGCGGGATCGCTCCGGCGGCGCGCCAATCCCGCAGCGGTTTTCCCAATGTCGGATGCTCGAGCAGCCAGGCCTCGAAACGCGGCGAGGAGCGCGCGAAACACGCCGCCGCCACGATCAGGAAAACCGCCCCCGGCATCAGCGGCATCACAAGGCCGATCACGCCGAGCGCGACCATCACCCAACCCAGGCCAAAGTAGATGATGCGCATCAGACCTGCCGCCGCCTGGCTCTCTGTTCAAGCAAGGATTGCTTGCTCCCGGCTGACGCCATGGCTGGTATCGGTTGCTTCACGGCGGGAAATGAAATGGAGCGGGTGAAGGGAATCGAACCCTCGTATTCAGCTTGGAAGGCTGCTGCTCTACCATTGAGCTACACCCGCGTTGGGCGATCACCTAACACGCCGTGGAGGCGGCCTCAACCACCCCGGGAACCGCAAAGAAAACCGCCGGGAAACCGCCAGAAAACCGCCAAAACGATGCCCGGCCGCCCGGCAAACCGGTCCGGTTCCGGCCAGAATCCGTGCGGGTCCGCCCCTTAACAGCGACAGATTCGCTGCCTATACTCTTATTTCCACAAACAACGAAAGGAGGTGATCCAGTGTCTCTTACCAAGCGCTGTCACCTCGCTGGGATCGCCCGCTAAGCTCTCGAGGCTAGTTTCTTAGGGCTTGGCAACGGGGCGCTCTCAGCCCTGGACCAGCGAGTTCAAAAGTTGGGGCGCGGCGGGAATCCCGCCGCGCCTTTTTGGTTGGCGGGTGCGGAATTGCGGCAACTCGCGACCAGAGCAATTCATTTACACACGAGGAATTTTCGAAACACCCAGCCGATCGGCCGGGAAGCGGCATTCGAAATGTAAGCCCATTGCTTTCCGTTTTCTGTGGTCTGGTCCGAAATCCGAATGCGCTCGCCGTTGGCGATCTTGCCGACGATTTTTCCGTTCGGTGATGTCCGGATGTTGAGCGGCGTTCCGGTCGGATCGGCGACGATACATGTATTGCTGTCCTGCGCTGGTCCAGCCGACTGCAATTCCTGCCTGGTGCCCGAGAGCGCCTTTTCATCATTGCCGATGGTGCCGCCGGCATTGCCGGATTGCGCAAAGGCCGCCGCGACACAGCCGGCGCTGACGAACGTGCCAAGCAAGACGATCTTCAGCACGGTACGTTGAGCGCTACTGCGAACGCTGCTCCCATCTCTTCCTCCATCGCTGGCGGCATTGTTCCGCAAGCCCGGGACGAGAGCAATAGGCCCGGGCTGTTCGATTCAGAGGTTCAGAAGCTCTTGAGCCGACCGCTCACGCCATCCGGCGCCGCCGGATTCTTTCCCACACCGAAATCAGGGCGATCGCCATGCCGGTGATCCAGGGAAGCACCGCGCCGTATTCCTTGACGCTGAGCAGCAGGGCCAGAATGCTCGTCACCAGCGTGAGCATCTTCGCCATTCCGCCCTGCCCGAACAGCGACAACAGAAACGGCAGGAACAGGATGAAGAGCGTGCCCAGGGTGACGTCGGCCATGGGGGTGATCTCGGGACCGAAGGCCGGTCAGAATCCGCAGAGATTGACCGATCGCGGCCGCGCGCCGCGGCGGCTTTCGACAATGTTCTCACCGCCATTGGTGGCCGAGCTGCCGTAATAGCGGTGATGGCCGGAGACGTCGTGCCAATCGCCGGGCTGCGTCGATGCCGGCGACGCCGAATGGGACCGGGTGGCGTCACTGATGATCGAGGCTGGCTTGCGTTGCATGACCGTCTCCGTGGATGATGCGCACTTGCTGCGTTCTGTTCATCAGTCGTTAACTTGCCACCGCGCGTTCAAGCACCGCGCCCCTATATCGTGTTTCCGGAATGTTTCGTGACGTGCCTCACCCGGCGACCAACTGACACTTTGTTGAAACGGATTTGTCGGGATAGGCCTTTGCCAAACGTCCTCGCAGGCGTCCAATCCGGCCCCATTTTTGTTTTGACGCGTTTTCTACCGCAGATAAGTCTACGCAATCTGCGTAAACTTGATTGCTATGCGAACCGGGTCCACCCCGGATCAAGTCCGGGGCAGGCTTTCGCTCGAAAACGCTTTAGCCAAGGAGATATCGATGCTTTACGCCATTCTGGCCTATCACGTGGAAGCCGAGGTGCAGTCCTGGACGCCGGAAGAGGATGCCGCCCTGATGACCGAGTTGCTTCGCGTTCACGACCGGCTCAACGAACAGAAATTGTTGGGGCCGTCGGCGCGGCTGGGGGCGACGGGCAAGGCCCGCACCTTGCGAGGACCGGGCGCGGGGGTCGTAATCGACGGGCCGTTTGCCGAAACCAAGGAGCAGTTGCTGGGGCTTTATGTCGTCGACTGCGCCGATGGCGACGCCGCGATCGCGGTGGCCCGCGACCTGCGCAAGGTCAATCCGACCGCGGTCTACGAGATCCGCCCGATCGCCCTCTATCTTCCCGGCGAGCCGTTCCCGACCACGGAGGCGCCGGGCGTTACCGCCTAGGGCTACGACGCTCAGAGCTGGATCTTTGAGGGTCCGGTCAACCGGCGAATCACATAGCTGGCAAGCTTTACAACGCCGGAAATCACTGCCCCGATCAGCTCCAGAACGGCGCTCACGAGCTCAAGCAGGCCGAGGAAATCAAGGAGCCAGAGCAGCAGCACCGCCGCCGATCAAAATCGGAATCAGCCATTCGAACATTTTGTTCTCTCCTGGCCGCTTGGTCGTGAGCCAGCTCGCCGGGGTTCAAGCTGCGGCAATTCGCCCGCGGCGTGTGCCGCACGCAAACCTGTGACGGCGCCTTTGCTGCCGTCAGGCGGCCGAGGAAGCCGTCGATCTCCCGCGCCACGATGATGGCGGACCGCTCGTCCATGTGCGAGGCGTCCACCCAGCGCAGCTCGGACAAATGGTAGTTGATATCAGGCCATCTGCTGCGGTCGGCAAAAGCCGTGCGCGCCAGCGTTCGCGCGGTGATCGCATAACGCGACTGGCCGAGATTGCCGGGATATGGCAATTCCACGAAATAGATTTGGACTCCCCTGCTCTCGAGCTGCGCGACCAGCCGTTGCAGGGTTGCGGCGTTCGCCGCCATCGTCGCGTCGTAAGCGGGATTGGCATATTCGGCCTCGGCTTCGTCGAGCGATGTCTTGATCTCGTAGCTTGACGGCGGTTGTTGCGGCAACGTCGCGACGTTGTGGCTCTCGGATTTATACTTCAGCCAGTAATAGACCCAGGAAATCGCGACGCGGTATGGCCAGAACCATGCGAACGGCTCGGCGGCGTTGTTGCCGAAGTTCTCGACAAGTGTCGCATCGACCGGCCGCGAGAGAATGTTGGTCTCGACGACGATGACCCGCGGCAACTTCGGATAGCTCGCGATGATCGCAAGACCCGTCAGCGGCGAGCCGCCGCCGATCGCGACATTGCGCAGCCGGGTGCTGAAATAGCCTTCATAGATCCGGAACATCATCGAACTGCCGACCAGCGCCACATCGGGCACCGGCTCGAGCGCGTAGCGGCTCAACGCGGGAAAACGCCGGTCCTCCAGCACGCGCGCGTAGAGTTTCGGATAGTTCCACAGCACCGGGGCCACGCAGGCTGCGAGCAGCAGCAACGCGACGATGATGAAGGTTCGGGATTTTCCGGCGTGGCGACGGCGCATTGCAGGCTGGCACTTCTTGAGGGAGCCATCCGGCTTCCCATGGATTTTAATAGGGCCACTGACGCCCGGCGCTCTCTTAATTAATTGGGGGGGGAAAATAGGCTCGTCAAACCAACTTCAGTACGGTGGCATCGGCAGCCCGAAGTAAAAAAGCCGCTTGGCCCGTCGGCATGAAACGACAGGCCACTTTGCGTTCATCTCGTGCCGCGCGTGCTAGGGCTTAATCAGACAAAGCCCAATCGTTGGCGCGGTCGCACATTTTGCTCCTTCGGATACGCCGCCACCGGGACAGAAAACCGACACCAACATTTCGTTGGATTCGCAGCTCACTGCGCCATCACCTTGAACGGCGCGAACGTTCGCCGTCGCCGGATCGGCTTTGTCGCCCTTCGGGCCCCTTTCGCCCGGAGCGCCTTGTGGACCTTGCGCCCCCTGTGCCCCGGCCTGGCCCTGCGCACCGGGCACGCCTTGGAGGCCCTGTGGCCCAGCTTGGCCTTGCGCACCGGGCACGCCTTGGGGGCCCTGCGACCCTTGGGGGCCGGCCGGTCCCTGAGGGCCCGGGTCGCCCTTTGGACCTGGATCTCTGCCGCATCCAGCGAGCGCTAGCGCAATACCGACGGCAAGTATCGGAAGAATCCTCATGCAAAGCCCCCCTGTGCGTTCGCCCGACCGCTGATGGTGGCGACCTCCACTAGTATGACTCCAACCGCGGGAAGGCTCCAGAGTTCAATAGATGTCTGAAAGTCGCATGGGCGAGCCCGTCCGGCAGGCTGCGATTGCTGATCGATTCACCAAACTCCTCGGCGGTCTCCATCGCTCAGGATCGAGGCCATGATGACATGAGCAATGACTATCGTCGGGACGCAGCGCGAAATCTTTCGCCTCCAGCAAGGCTTGGCATGGGCCTGAGGCTGTCCATCTAGAAAATCGCGTAAATAAAAGGCGCGACCGCAGAGCCTTTCGACAAGACGAGCAGCGAACCGAATAGCAGCATCATGATGAAGATCGGCAGCAGCCAAAACTTCTTCCGCACCCGCAGAAACATCCAGAATTCGCTCAGGAAGGAGAGCATGTCCGACCCCAGGATTGATGATCCGCCGGGCTACACCGCGGCAGCCTTCGCCAGGGGCGGCCAGAGTCCGTCTTCGCTTTCGCTGCGCTCAAGCTACGCCGGACACGCATCGACCAGACGGTCTAGCGCGGCTGCGCCACGCGTAGCCCGTCAGGGCGAAGCGTGGTGGGGGAAGAAGGACTCGAACCTTCGAAGTCATAAGACGGCTGATTTACAGTCAGCTCCCTTTGCCACTCGGGACACTCCCCCGTTTAACTGCATCGCAAACCCAACCGCTTGATGGCGGCGGACAGGCCATGGATGACGTTAATACCTGGAGCCGATGGCGCGCTCCCGGTCGGGCGCGTTTATGGGCGAAGGGCCATGGCAAAGTCAACCAAGGGAAGCCTCGAAAAACGAGCCTCGAGGGGCCAAATTGCCATAATCCGGAACCCGTGACACAAGCTGGCGCATGAACGATCGCGACCGAAAACCGCCGTTCCGCCGTGGCGGCGGCAAACCCTTCGAAAAAGGCCGGAAACCGGGCGGTCGCCCGGCCTGGCGCGACCGGGACACCAGCCCGGACGGGCCGGTGATTCTTTATGGGTGGCATACGGTTGCGGCGGCTTTGGCCAATCCGGAACGCCAGATCCGCAAACTATTTCTGACCGAGAACGCCGCCCGGCGCCTGGCCGACGAGAATATCGACACCCGCGTGCCCCCGGAACTCGTCCGGCCGAGCGCGATCGACCAGCGGCTGGGTCCCGATGCCGTGCATCAGGGCCTGCTCGCGGAGGCCGAGCCCCTGCCCTCGCCGGATATCGATACGCTGGCGCAGGAGGGCATCGTGCTGGTGCTCGACCAGATCACCGATCCGCACAATGTCGGCGCCATCATGCGTTCGGCCGCGGCGTTTGCGGTCAAGGCGATCGTCACGACCGCGCGTCACAGCCCCGAGGCGACCGGCGTGCTGGCGAAGTCGGCGTCCGGCGCGCTGGAAATGGTGCCATTGGTGACCGTGCAGAATCTCGCCCGCGCGCTGAACGAGTTGAACGACCGCGGCTTCATGACCGTTGGCCTCGACAGCGAAGGAGCTGAAGACCTCGGCGCTGTCGCATTGCAGCAGCCGCTAGCGTTGGTGTTGGGCGCCGAAGGCAAGGGCTTGCGGCAATTGACGCGCGAGACCTGCAGCGTTGTGGCGCGCCTCGACATGCCCGGCGAGATCAAGAGCCTGAACGTCTCGAACGCCGCGGTGCTGGCGCTCTATATCGGCGCCTCCAGGCTGGGATTGATGAAATAAGAGCTCTCTATTTTTGACGCGTTTTCTTTACGCGAACCGGAATCCACTTCGCTCGAAAACGCTATGAAAACGCCCGCTCGCGGGATGCGAACGGGCGCCGACTCATTGATTCGAACTTTCGGATCAGTAACGGCCGAAGCGCGCGCCGCCGCGATAGCCGTACCGGGTGCCATAGCGAGCGCCATAACCGTAACGGATGCCCGGACGAACGCCGTAGCGGTAGCCGTAGGCCCGCGGGGCCACGACGCCGTAGCCGTAGCCGTAATACGGACGATAGCCGACGACGGTGTCTTCCTGATAGACGCGGGCCGGAGCCCAGGCGCCGGGACCGGAATAGGTCGGGCCCTGGTTGACGTAGTAATATTGCTGCACGGGATCGGCGAGCCGGGCATAACCCCAACCCACGCCGCCACAGGGATTGCAGCCCGCCGAGGTGTAGGTCGCAACAACCGGTGCGGCGTAGACGACGGGTGCAGCGTAACCGCACGTGGCGTAACCGCACGCCATCGCGGGCGCAGCGGCCGTCACGGCGACTGCCGCGACCAGTCCTGAAATCAGATGACGCATTACTCTCTCCTGTAGGTGTTTTGCCTGTTGGTGTTCTTGTTGGCGTGGTTTTAAGGGCGTGGAAGCAGTCCCGTGGGATGCCGACGTGGACGCCGGTCCTCCTGCGGTGCGTAGATGATCTCGGGCGGTTTAACGGGCACGTTGGATTGCGCCGGCAGCGGCGCCGACTGTGCAGACCAGGATTGGTGATAGCTTTCGGCCGGCTGCGGCAACCTTCGGTTCGCCGGCGGTTCGATTTCCAGACGGCCGTAACCGGGCAGATGACCCGCGCTCGGATAATAATGACCGACACGCGGCACCGGATCGACATAGCGGCCACCATAGACGGTCGGCTGCACATGCGTGCCCCTGAGGAGGCCCCAGTCGCCCTCGACCACCGAATAGGATGCATCGACGCCGTTGATGATGACGGGAACACCGGGGCGACCCGGAATCACGATTTCAAAGCCGCCACCGGCCAAGGCCGTCGACGTCGTCGCCATCAGAATTGCCAGTGTCACGCCAATGCGCATCGCCCTGGGACCCCGTTTTCCACTGACCGCAATCTAATCGAACGGGCACCCCCAAGGGTTAAGGGGCCGGACCAAACTGCCGGTAAGGCTAACGCGTCAGCATCCCCCGCCGTTCAATTGCGAGCGAACCCGCTCAGCAATTGTTAACGGGGCGAGCGGATCCAGCGGACTGAGGCAAACAGATTTGCTCATACAAACAGGTTTTCGACGAGGGTCGTGGCACCGATGGCGATCGTGACGATGCCGACGGCGCCCTGCAGGCCGCGATTGGCCCAGGTGAGCCAGCGCGCGGACACCGCGAGCGGCACGGCGATGACGGTGGACAATGCGCCCATGCCGATCATCGAGCCGATCCCGAACAGCGCGACATAACCGAGCCCGACCGCGGGACTCGACGCCTGCGAGACCGTCAGCACCAGCAGTGCAGCCGAGCCCGCCATGCCGTGCATCAACCCGACCAGCAATGTGCGCCAGCGAAAACCATGCTCATGGGCGTGCGCGGTGCGCAGATGCGGCGTGGTTTCGCCGGCATGGCTGTGGGCGTGAATATGCACGGTGCCGTCGCCATGGCCGTGCTTGTGAAAATGCACGCGGTCGCGCCACAGCCGCCACAGCACATGCGCACCGAGGCCGACCAGCATGATGCCGACGGCGGCCTCGAGTGGACGCGCCACGCTTTCCGGGATCGCGCTGCCGAGCAAGATGGCGCAGCCGGCGAAGACGAACAGCGTCAGCGTATGGCCGAGCCCCCAGGTCAGCCCGTGCTTGACGATGTCATCGACACGGCTGCGGCGCGCGGCGATGCTGGAGACGGCGGCGATATGATCGGCTTCGAGCGCATGTTGCATGCCCAGCAAAAACCCAAGCCCCAGAATTCCGAACATATGCCTCCCACTCTCCCGTCATTGCGAGCCACCGGGTCGCGCGAATGCGCGCCCCGGTGGCTCGCAATGACGTTTCGAATTTCCTTATGACACCGCTTGACCTGATTGTCAGAGGCAATATTCACACCGAATTAGTATCTTCGGAAAACACTTCATCAAACAGACCCAACATCGCCCCCCATGAGCGGCGATCGGCCTGCTCGTTGTAGAGCGCGGTGCGCATCATCGAACCGTCGGCGGCGGGATTGGTGAATCCATGCAGCGTGTTGCCATAGAGAATGACCTGCCAGTCGCGGACGTGGCCTTCGCGCATCTCGTTCTCGAACGCGGCGACCTGATCGGGCGGCGCCAGCGGATCCTCCGCGCCTGTTAACACCAGCACGCTGGCCTTCACGCGGCCGGGTTGCGCGGGCATTTTCGTCGCCAGCACGCCGTGGAAACTGACGACAGCCTTGAGATCGGCGCCCTCGCGCGCGAGCTCCAGCACCACCGAGCCGCCGAAGCAGAAGCCGATTCCCGCGAGCCGGCTGGTATCGACATCAGGCAAATCCGCCAGCGCCGCGAGCGCGGCGCGGCCGCGGGCGCGGAGTTTTTCCGGCTCGGCACGCAGGCCGCCGACCACGGTCGCGACCTGCTGCAGATTGATCGCCTGCCGCCGATCACCGAACATGTCGGCAGCGAGCGCGATATAGCCGAGGTCTGCAAGCCGCCGCGCGCGTTCCATCGCAAACTCGCCGAGCCCCAGTCCCTCGTGAAACACCAGCACGCCCGGCCGCGGACCTGCGGCATTGTCGTTCCAGGCGAGATAGCCCCGCAAATTGACGTCGTCGCAGCGGTAATCGAGGTCACGCGTCGGCATAAAATTCTCTTGAAGGTCTCTTGAACTTCTCTCTTGCAGTTCTCTCTTGAAGTTCTCTTGGAGTTCTTGGGGGTGCTTCAAAATGCGGGAACAGGAACATCACACCGGTTTGAACGCAGCACAACCCAAAATCGGAACATCGAGCCCTGCGATCGGTTGGCCCCGCACAACATTTGCGGAGAGCAACCAATGACAAAACTGAAACTTCTGGGCGCAACGGCATTGCTGGCGGCGACGATTGCGACACCTGCGATGGCGCAGCAGTGGACGAATGATTACAACTATCGCCATCGATCGTCCGGCTTCTGGCCCGGCGAAGTCGCAGCCGGTGTCGTCGGCGGCGCGGTTGGCGCAGCAGGCGCGATTGCGACCGCCCCGTTCCGCAACAGGGATTCCTACGCCTATTACGACGGGCCGGCCTATGACGATTCCTATGCCTATCCCGTCCAACGCCCGCAGAGCCTGCGTCCCGCCTGCGGCATTCAACCCGACGCGACGTATATGGGGCCCGACGGACGCTGGCGCCCCTGCTGAGGGGTGAGCGGCAACGCGAGCAAGTAACGCCGGTTTGAATCGTTGCCAAGGAAAATGCGGAGGAAAATGCGGAACGCCCCTGCGCGGTCCGCATTGGCCTTGCGTAACGATAACTTGCGTCCCCCGAAAAGGAGAAGCCGCATGACAAGATTCAAAATCCTCGGCGCGGCTGCGGTGCTCGCATCCGCGTTGGCGAGCCCGGCGCTGGCGCAGCAGGTCACGAACCCCGGTAGCCATCAGCGTCAGGCCTATCCGGATCAGGCCTACCGGCAGAGTGGCAACTGGCAGAGCAGCTACAACCGCGGGGACGACCGCAGCGGCTTCCGGCCGGGCAGCGTCGCAGCCGGCGGCGCTGCAGGCACCACGGCCGCGATGGGGGCCGAACCGATCGGCGGCGAGGAATACGCCCGCCGCAACGGCTTTGTCTGCATCCCCGGCACCCTGTTCCGCGGCGACGACGGCCGCCGGCACATCTGCCAATAAGACGAGCGCATCGAGCAATGAAAAAGGCGGCCGAAAGGCCGCCTTTTCTATGAGCAGGGGTGATTGGGGCGACTTTCGAGGTGCTGGCACTTTGCGGGCAAGTCTGGTATTCGACCGCCGAAGATTGGTGGAACCTCGCGCGTTATCCTGGCTGGCCCGCCATCGCTTCAATTCGCCGGTTTAGCTCAGCGGTAGAGCAGCGGTTTTGTAAACCGAAGGTCGGGAGTTCAATCCTCTCAACCGGCACCAGCGTCTCTGAGTGGTGCGAGGAACTGTCACCGCCCAGCAACATCCAGATGTTTCACTTCTCGGAACACCAAATAAGACTCCCCCGCTCGAAAGTCTTGCGGCAGATTCGACGTTACCGGGGTTGGGAGTATTGTCATTGCACTGACAATCAATTTTCCCGGACGGGCCGCAGCGCGCAACGCCTGCGGCCTTTTTCATTGGCCAGCAAAGCCGGCGCAAAAATGCCGGATCGTGAATGCAAAACAGTCTCGCACCTGCTACGCGTCAAACTTCGATCAGGCTCGGGACCGACATCGAAGCGGCATGGAAAGATTGCCTGCCCCGATGCACCGAGACCGACCTCATCGAGCGTCGCCCGCCTTCGCTCCTTCAAGGCTTGGAAATTTGCCGTGCCCAATGCCGCTGCCGACGCAATCGACCAATGGCTGCGCGCGGCGCGCTCCGCTGCAATTATGCAAACAGCCAATCGTAGGTCTTCGCAAGGAGCTTGCTAAGTAGGTAGAACCAACCTGCCATTGCAAGGACAACAGGAACAAAGAAGGCCACCCCAACGATCACTTGCTCTCGCCTTTGGCCGCTGGGGGCCACTGACACTTTGACGGCCGCTTTTTCGCTGGAACTCATAACCCTCACCGTGTGGGCAAAAGGCGGCAACTCGCCCCGTTTCAAAAGTGGCAAAGCGCGCGGCGTGGCGGCATCAGCATTCTATTGTTCGCCATGTAGGCCGCCTCAGTTGGCGGCCTCTTCCATTCGCGACACCGCTGAGAAGCGGCCCCAACCTCGGGGCTGGGGGCTGAGTTGGGGCCGCCATTCCAACCGTGGGCAACGCGGAAAAAGGCGGCCTACGGTTAGCCAAACTACCGCAACTCGGTTGATCGTTCCGAACTAGTTTGGAGTACCTCGGTTGGCGGCCTCTTTCACTGTGCCGATCGAACCTGCGAACCGCAATCCGTAGCGGCTGCCCTTACAGGCATTGCAGCGCTTCAATGGGCCGTGCCCGAACTCACCCGTCGCCCGAACCCCGAACGCTCCGAGTGCTGGCACGTCCACTGCGGCGACTTGCAGGTTGACACGATCGCGATCCAGTCGGGTCTGCCAGTCAAGGCCAAACAATGGAGATCGGACGTCAGCTTCTACCCGGCATCACATCGTGGTCTCGCCCGCGGCGGCTACGCGTCAACCTTCGACCAGGCGCGGGGCGGATTCGAAACGGCGTGGAAAGACTATCTGCCACGATGCACGGAAGCCGACTTCGTCGAGTATCGGCGCCAGCGCGCCTGGACGGCTTGGAAATACGCAATGCATGCCGCTGGCCTGCCGCTGCCGACGCAATCACTGCTGGAAATCGCCAACGCTACGGAAGCCATTCAAGACGCCCGGATCCACATTGAGAAGATCAACGGGCCAATGCTGTTCAAAGAGGGCGCCAGCCCGGCCGAGTACAAAGCTGGGTTCGATCTCGCGATCGCGCGCGGCTGGCTGTGGCTGCACGAGTCCGGGACGTTCGTGAAGTACGCACCGGCCGGCGCGGAGTTGTTTGCTTAACGGTTGCGGCCTCGCCGTTGGTGGCACTTGAATTAACCCATTTGGGTGATGCGCGCGTTTTCCGCGAGCGAGTGGGAACCAAAGTGCACTTTAGTACTTACTGACTCACCTTTGGCGCGGTGAGTAATGAACGACTTAAGCAGCGATAAACTCTCAGGACCGGAGAAGCGCGAGCATCGCAGGTGCAGGTGTGGCGCGCAGCCCAAAGTGGTTCACAAGATGATGGACCCAACTCGTGGCTTGACGGTACGAATGTTTGAATGTCAGTGCGGCGAACGCAGCTGGACCGAACATAAAGACTAAACTCTTCCGATAAGCTCCTTACGACTGCCGCTGGATCTGACCAAAAGCGATAGAGAAAAAATGGGCCGAAGAGGCGCGGCAATGACAAGGCAATCTGAAATCTACCGGCAGAACGCGGAGAACTGCCTGCGTCTGGCTGAGGCTGCAGAGAACGAGCCCGCTCACAAGCGTTTCAAGCGGATGGAAGCCGCTTGGCTCGCGTTGGCCGAAGAGCAAGATTGGCTCGACGGGGAGACATCAGCCGATACCCAAAAAACCAAATGATGCTGTACGGTCTGGCCGAAGGCGAAGGGGAATAAATGGACCTGCTGTCGTCGATTGACTTGCCGCATTGGCTAATGATCGCGGGAGCTATTTTAATCGCAATGGGCTGCCTTGGTCTTGTGTTTAGCCGGAACAGGCAAGCCGCCAGTAACCGTGATCCTGATCAGTGATTCAGTACGAACTGCGATTCAGTACGAACTGCTTCGCGCCCCATGGCCAGCAAAATGATCGAGCAAGATGTCTGACATCCTAATTCGGACGCTCTTGTCGTCGTGGCACAAGGCCGAGAATTTCGCTCGGTAGCATCCCATCACTATCGTAAAAAGCTGGTGCTGAGCTGGGATTACCGTGAAAATGTCCAAAATTTGCCGGGCTCTGTGCCGGGTAAACTACGGACCTTACCCTTTCCCTCATCCACTTAGGTGATTGGTCCCTTTCAATTTTTTGGGTGGCCCTTTTTGGTCCTCGCCAACGCCGTGATCTTGCCGCTCTCTGTTCATCCTCCAGAGTGAGTAGTCCCGGAACAGAAAAAGGCAGTACTGGCCTATATTTCGCCCCCTAGTCGGCTGTTTGAACCAGCGGCCTGCTTTTTGAACCAAAGGTCCGCGCGGGTCTTAATCTCAGCGAACAGCTAACTCGCGCGAATGCGCCGCCCAACGCGCCGGCGGTCATGAGACCAGATCTCGATGGTCGGATGGTCTTCAAGGTATTTGGCGCGCCTCCCGCTCCGCGGTTTGCGAGTTGGTACCGGCGAGGTCCTAGCGGGCCAGCGCCACCCCGCTAAGGTCGACCACGTAGGACGACGCTGGGTGGCATATCACCGATTCCCGCCGAACCGTTTCTGGCTTCCCTCGACATACCCATTGAATTTGACGCCGATCAACTTCTCGGTTCGCCATATCACCGTGCAGCTGATGCGCTCAGCGCCGACCAGAAGTGTAAATTGCGCCGGGATGCCCACCGGGCTGACGACCTCAAGCCCCGCTCCAGTCTCGGACTGGTTACGAATGAGACAGGCGATTGTGCGTCCGCTGAACTCGATGATACCGGTCTTCATGAAGCGACCCTTGGTCCGCGCGCAAGCCAAACTGGGGGACGACCAATTTGCGCGACTTGCAGCCACGCTAACCCTGTTTAGAACGGTCGCAACGAAACTCGCGTGTTAAGCTTGATGTCCGCGTTGCGGATTAATTCTGGAACCGCAATCGCTGCAGGCGAACAGACTGCCGCGCGCCGATCTCAAGCGGCCTTGGGACCTTGTCCGGCATCACGCCGGCCTCGATGGCATCAAAATCCACGGATGGTCTAGATAGCGGGCAGTCGTTTGGGAGTTTTTATGCCCGAGCAAAGAGCGGGGAGAGGTCGGCTGAAGTCGAACAGCCCGCTCAGCGAAGCCGTAAGGCGAGAGACCGAGGGGGGAGCCAGATCATGGAGTATCGGGGCATTGAGTTCAGAGTGGCCCAGGGCATCGACCGAAAGAAAATGGAAATGGTTTGTCGCTCTAGCGTCAGGTCGACGGCAAGGCGAAGCGCGGCTGACACCGGCGACGCAACGAGGCTAATCTTTCTCGTCGAGGTCGGGAACATCCCACAACAAGTACGCCATAATGATAAGCGCTGGCGTCCAAGCTAACATGGCCCCAAATGCAATGGCCTGCACTGTTGTCATGATCACTCCGGGGTTGTCCCAACCTTGGGTCACTTAACCTAACGCGCTGGCTCTGGATAGCGGCCTTGTAAAACTGTTCACAAAAAATGACATTTTCCGACAATGGGTCACGGTCGCCGTAAGGTATTGATATGATTGAATGCGGGACGGTTTTGTAAACCGAAGGTCGGGAGTGCAAATCCGCTCAACCAACACCAGTCCGCGTTCAAAGTCACATATACGGCAACAACGCTTGCACCGTTTACATCAGCATCCAGCGCCGTATCAGCCACGCGAGCCCGAGCGCAGCGATGATGACGCCGAGCACATCCACCGCGTATTCGGAAATCGCAGGCGAGCCGTCTGGCAATCTTGAAAATGGATTCCAGTTCGGCCCTTCGGAGTGATCGACTTTCACCCGATTGAGGGTGAAAAGCGCGAGCGCGGCCCAACCGATAAAGAAGCAAACCACGTGGCAGACATAAGCCGCCGGCGAGCTGACGCCATTATACTTCAACATGGCACCTCCCGAACAATGGCTTGATTAAATACGGTTCTGAAGTGCGCGCTGAATTGTCAGACACCTAAAGCAGCGCTGAATTGTCAGACACCTAAAGCAGCTTTCTGTCCTCAATCCTCAGCCACGGCGAGATTCCCGTTATCCTCGCTATTCACAGTGAACACTTTTGGCGCCGTTCTCTGTGAGCCGCATTATGCAGACCGCAAGATCAAAAAATCTCAAGCGACTCTTGACCGGGAATCGCAAATCAGAACCTGTACGGCCTTGCTTCAGAGGACCGCCGTGCAAGATCCTTTTACTGATTTCATGACTGGTAAGATTTCCGAACGGCATGCGGCGCAGGACCGGCGCATTTTCGGCCTGATGTTTCTCTGCGTCGCCGCTTTGATTGTGCTGGCCGTCGCCAAGCTTTTTATCTGAACAGGGCAAAGAAAAAGCCCGGATTGCTCCGGGCTTCTCCTTGCCAGGCATCGTCGTTCAACCAAAGAGCAACCAATAGGCCGCCGCGGCTTTGCTTCCCCCTTGGGCTGCGTTCAAGGCAACGCCCACTTTGCCCCAAGAACTGCCGAAGGTGACGGTGAGTCCGCCCGACACGTTTTCGAGCTCATCGGCCGCGAGTTCGGCTGTTTCAACCTGACATTCCCGTTCCATGTCACTCTCCTGTTTCTCTTCCCCGAATGCACCATTGCCTCGGGTGATCGCGACATAGACGGATATGTTCTCGCGGCGCTGTTCCCTGCGGAACAAGTCAAGTGTGACAAATCTCACGGATAGCGAAGCTGTTTTTGACGCCCGCCTTTCGAGCAAAGAAAAAGCCCGGATTGCTCCGGGCCTCTTCATTACCAATGATGGTAGTGTCGATGGTAGTGGCGGCGATAGTATCGCGGGCCATCGTAATAGGCATACGGCCCACCGCCGTAATAGCCGTATCTCGGGCCATAGTAGTAACCGTTGTTGTAGGCATTGGCTGCCGCGGCCGCGCCTAGCACGCCTGCGGCCACACCGAAGCCGATCGCCGCGTTACGCCCGCCGCGGGCCTCGGCCGGCGAACTGACGACAGCGGTTGTCGCAAGCGCGGCAACGGCTGCGAGGGTGAGTCCTATTTTTCGCATGTGCGCTCCTTTCCCTTGCCCGGGTTAACGCTCGCCGCGCGAGGCTGTTGCAGGAACTTGCCCAGGTTATTTTTTTGAATTTTGGGAAACGGAGTTCTGTTCCGGTGAATCAACGGAGTTCCGGATGGCGGTTCGTTGATCGTCAGTCCGCTTGCGAGCGCAGATCCCGCGCCGCGCTGTCAGGACTTCACGGCGTAGGACATCGCAATACGCAATGCGAGGCCGACGCCCATAGCGATATTGTCGATCGCAGCACCTATGGCGACGCCGATCACTGTTCCAAGGGTGCGGCCTTCCTGCATGGCAGCGTCGCTGAGCTATCGACTGCTGGTCCGCTCGACATCCGGCGCTCTCGGACTCTTGTCCGACCGGTTCGGATCATCGACCCGGGATTTGAGATCGGCGGCCTTCTCGACCAGGCCCGCTGCCACATTCGGGTCCGTGACTGTCCGTGCGAATTTGAGAAGCGTAGTTGCCTGACGCGTCAGATACTGCCTGCCCACCACCGCTGCTATCTCCCGCTTGCCTGCCCGCAGACCTTACGTTGCAACGCGGGAATCGTTCCGAGCCATGTGTTACGAAGTGCACATTTAATCTTTGTTCCATCCGATACCTGCGGCATTTTGGGTTCCCGTGGGCTCCCGGAACCAACCCCGTTCGATCACGTTTTTGCTGCATGAGAATTCGGGAAGAGAACTGCAATCTGGTGTTGCTCACCGGCGTGACGCTGGTGAGTGCTGTGATCGCAGGCGCCGCCGGCTTTTGGGAACCCGCCTCCGCCGTGAGCAAAAACAGGCCGGTCTATGCCGCCGCGGCGTCTTCGCCGTCGGCCGCCGCGGCGCCCTCGCCGTCGACCAGCGCCGCCGCGGCTTCGCCGGCGGCACGGCAACCGGCCCGTCTTGTCAACCAAACGCCGGTCCGGGTGATCGGCGCGCCTTTCGTGCCCAACACCAATCCGCGCGAGCGCTAAGCAGGATGAGGGTTGGGCCGTGACGGCCGACCCTATTTTCTCATGCCTTACGCAAGGGCGTACCCGTGCTGCGAGCTGCGGCCCGTTCTACTTTGCATGGGGTTGTTTCGCGATTTTGTGTCTGGGCCTGCGGTGCCCCCTAGCACCCGCTGGCATAGCCCCCGCTGGCGGAGGCGCTGCGCAGGGTGTCCCCCACCGGGGTGTCGCCCTTTTGTCACCTCGCCGGCAAATCGAATGCCTTCATTAGCCAAGTTCAACACTTGCTCTTGATTCCACAAAAGCCTTTTGCTGGAATGACTTGGGCTGAGGTGTCCGATGAAATGGATGAAGGAACGCGACCTCCTGATCGCGCAGACGATGGCATTCGTGCAATCGGTGACCGGGAAGAAGCCGGACGCCGCCCAATTCCTCGCGAATCCGGCCTCTTTCGTAAGCCCGGAAGCACCCGCATCCTTTGACGTGCCCAAAGCCACGCCCGCGGTGTCGATGCCTGACATCGAGGCGATGCTGGCCGAAACCATCTCTGTCGCGCCGCCGAAGCCGGTCCAGAGCGGACGTCCCGAGCCCAAGGTCGATTTCCAGTCCGAGATCCGCGCCCGTGTCGCCAATTTCCGCGCGCATCAGGAACGCTTCAACCGTGAGCGCGAGGCCTATTGCAGCGCCACCATGGCCAAGGTCCACGCCGCGCTGCGGGAAGACACCGGACCGCCGCCGCTGGGCAAATAGCCGTTCGGCCAGGTCCTCTTGTTTCAGGTCCTTTTGTTTGACGGTTTTCTTAACGCGAACCGGAATCCACTTCCCTTGAAAACCCTTTAGGCCCTGCCGATCTTCTCCAGCACCGGCAGCAGGTGCGTCAGAAACAGCTCCGGATTTTCGCTCATCGGGAAGTGGCCGAGCCCCTTCATGATGGTGACTTCACAACCCCTGATGCTGCTCGCCACGGCCAGCGTCTCCTCCGGGGTGCAGGAGTAATCATACTCGCCGGACAGCAGAAACAGCGGACAGCGCCTGGTGTCGATCTCTGCGACGCGGTCGCGGATGTCGCCGTCGAGCTTGTAGAAATACAGATCGCCTTTGAAGACGCCGGGCCCGCCCTGCATGTAGTGCCAGATCGTTTCCCAGCGCTCGCTGTCCGGCGCATCGGGGCCCACCAGACCGGAGACGATGGCGCCGGCGACCTCGCCGCCATGCACATCCGGCCGGTGCAGGAAATTCAAATCGTAATAGGGATCGACATGCGCGCCGGCCTGCAGGCCGATGATGGCGCGAAAGCGCTCGGGGTGTTCGAGCGCCAGATGCAGCGCGATGCGGCCGCCGATCGAGCAACCGATCAGGATCGGGTGATCGAGCTCGAGTGCCGCCGAAATTTCCAGGACCATGGTCGTGTATTGCGCCGAGGTCAGCTGGTATTCCTCCTCGTGCCAGCCAGCCGGCGGCGAGGATTTGCCGTGCCAGGGCATGTCGAAGGCGATGACGCGATGTTTTGAGGTGACGCGCGCATCGTTCATCAGCGCGCGGTATTGCCGGCCATCGCTGCCCGCGGTGTGCAGGCACAGTAACGGCGTGCCCTCGCCCGCTTGCTCGACATAGATGCGGTGCGGCCGGCCGAACAATTCCAGATGCATGTAGCGGCCGACGATCGGCTCGAACCTCGCGCTCATGCGCCAGCTCCCGTGGCGCGGAGCTTGGCGAGCGCTTCCTTGAAGTAACGCAGATGGGCCATGAAGATCTGCAGATCGCCTTCGGCCCTCAGCGCGCGCCGCTTGATCAGCGCCAGCAAATCGTTGGAGCCCGGCGGCGGGCGCTCGCTCCAGAATTTCTTCCATTCCTCCTCGGAGGCGCGAAGCGCAAAGGCCGAAGACGGCATCACCAACGGCCCTGGCGTCACCGACACGATTCGGCCCTCATAGATCGAAATCAAAAAGGCTGACTGGCCGACCTCCAGAAGAAAGCTGGTCGTGAGATAGCGGCCGCGCCGGACCAATCCCGCATCGCCATTGACCCGCGCTTGCAGCGTCTCGATCATTCCCGTCCCCGTCCCTGCAACGTCGTCGGGCCGCTTCACGGCCCGAACCGGTTGTGTTGCATGATGGGTGGATTGGTCGCGCCGTCAATCGACATAGCGTTTTCAAGCGAAGTGGCCCCCGGTTCGCGTGAAGAAAACGCGTCAAAAAGGAAACCCGTTCGGCTTAAGCCGAACTGGGCCGCTAGAGCCAGGCGCAGACCAGCGCGACGTTGGCCGCGCAGGCCACCAGCAGCGCGACCGTGAGCGTGAGTTGGACACGCTCGCAGGAGTGAGTCTGGAGGATCGTTCTCATGGCCGAAACATCCAGCGATTCTAGCCGAGGAGTCTCGGGGATTCTTTTTTGCGGGATTCATGACTCGTTTACGACTCAGGCTCTCCGCCAAAACACCGCCGAAACGAGCCATTTCAGCCCTTCGTGAGCCCTGAACGGGCGGCATACCAGCCAAGCCAGAACCCAAATGGGGCTGCAACGTTGACCGTTTTTGCTGGAGCCCCCCACGCATGCCCTACGCGCTGTTCTGCCAAGAGGCCAAGCTGAGCAAGGCCTATCCGACCGAGGCCGATGTCTGGAGGCTGGCCCGACAGTCGGGGCTCGTGGTCGATGCGGTTTCCGACGAGGAAAGGCAGCAACCGCGACCGGTGCTGGACAATGACTACGAGATCAAGCCCTGCCAGCCGGACCCCGACGAAGATCCGGCGCGCAACAAGGCCGAGGCCGAGCGCGACGCCCGTTCGGTGCTGCAGTTGGGTTCGAAAGCGGCCTGATGCGGCCGTATTGCTGGCGAAGATCCAGGCCGCAGGGGACCGGGCCCCTTACGGCAGGGGGAAAAAATCGAACGATCGCCTTCTTAAGGCATCGCGGCTGCCAGTGAAGCCTGTTCCGAGGCGAGCACGACGCAAGCCTTGCGGCGGTTCAGTCCCCTGATCGCGCCGGTCACCTTGAGCACCTTCCCGACCGGACAGTTGGCGTCCTGCACGAAGGCGATTTCATAGGGAGCAAGGATGAGCGGTTCTGATTTCAGGACAGTCTGGGCAAGGCACGGCAGCGACGCTGCGGAAAATATCAGCCCTAACGCAAAAGCACGCATGTTTGATTGTCCAACCAGCCGACTGGACCATAATAGCCGAAGATGACAAAAAGTTGCGTGCACCGCGAAAATTATTTTTTGCGGGCTGCCAACAGCTGCGGATAGCGGTTCGTGCCCTCCGGCAGCGCCTCCTGAAAACAAAAAGGCCGGCTTCCCGCCGGCCTTTTCTCGTCTGGTTACGTAGCAAGCCCGTCAGTATTTGGAGGCCGCGGGGCCACCCCAGCCAAACCGGTAGTTCACGCCGACCTTGACGGTGTGTTCGTCGTTCCGGAAGCTCTGGCCCGTGATGTCGGCGGGGCCAGCCGTGAAGGTGGTCTTGCCGAAATCATAATACTGGTACTCGGCCTTGGCCGACCAGTTGGGCGCGAACATGTATTCGAGACCGCCGCCGACCGTGTAGCCGTCCTTGCGGTTGCCGCTGGTGGTAAAGCCAGCCGGGACGCCGCCCACGGTGACACCGAGATTGTTGCCGTCCCGCCAAGCATAACCGCCCTTGGCGTAGAGCAGCGCCGGACCCCAAGTGTAACCGACCCGGCCGGTCACCGAACCGAGCTGGTCGGTATTGCTGGTCACCAGCGTACCGCCCGGGAACAGCACGCCATTATTGCTGCCGCCGTTCAGCCAGCTGTACTGGGCTTCGGCACCCACCACCCAGTTGGGCGCGAATTGGTAGTCGAAGCCGCCCTGCACACCGCCGAGGAAGCGCGCGTCGCTGCTTTGCAGGGAGTCGGTACCCGCAAAGGCGCCGCCGACGTGGCCGCCGATGTAGAAACCGGTCCAGTTATAGACGACCGCCGGCGCGGTGTAGGCCGGCGCCTTGGTATAAGGGCGAGGCTGTATGTCCGCCGCGAAAGCAGGAGCCGCCATTGCGGCCAGCGCGGCAGCGCCGAGCAAAATCTTTTTCATCTTCATTCCCCGTGACTAACGTTCCGTCATCAAGCCAAACAACGTGACCTCAATTAGGTTGCTTTGCGGCAATGCCGGAGCACCTGACGGTGCTCAACTGTGACGGCGCGGCAACAAAGCGCTTTAGTTCCCTCGCATATAAGGTTTTTTCCTGCGTTAACCGGCAGGTATCCCGCTTTGTTGATGTCGGAGATAACTAAGGCAAGGTTCAAGGGTCGCCAAAAAGTGATTGAATTCCGTTCATCTTTTCGGGCCGGAGGACCCTCCGCCAAAGAGCGCCATTCGGGATTTCCGGGACGCCCGATTTCAGGGCATCCCGGAAGCCCATCCCGGCTCAATAACCGGCAACCTCGATCACCGCCTCGGCAAACGCCTGCGGCGCCTCCTGGGGCAGATTGTGCCCGATGCCGCCGGTGATCAGGCGGTGCGCGTATCTGCCTGAGAACTTCTTGGCATAGGCGGCAGGATCGGGGTGCGGGGCGCCATTGGCATCGCCTTCGAGGGTGATTGATGGCACCTGGATTACCGGAAACGCGGTGAGCCGCTTCTCCAGATCGTCGTATTTCGCCTCGCCCTCGGCCAGGCCGAGCCGCCAGCGATAATTGTGGATCGTAATGGCGACCTGATCCGGGTTGTCGAGGGAGGCCGCGCTGCGCTCGAAGGTCGCGTCGTCGAAATTCCACTTCGGCGAAGCCAGTTGCCAGATCAGCCGGGCAAAATCGCGGGTGTATTTCTCGTAGCCGGCCCGGCCGCGCTCGGTGGTGAAGTAATACTGGTACCACCAGGCGAGCTCGGCCTTTGGCGGCAGCGGCGCCTTGTTGGCCTGTTGGCTGCCGATCAGATAGCCACTTACCGCGACCAGCGCCTTGACTCGCTGCGGCCAGATCGCCGCGACGATGTCGGCGGTCCGTGCGCCCCAGTCGAAGCCGGCGATGACCGCCTTCTCGATCCTGAGCGCATCCATCAGATCAATAACGTCGACCGCGAGCGCGCCCTGCTGACCGTTGCGGAGCGTGTCGCTGGAGAGAAACCGCGTGGTGCCGTAGCCGCGCAAGTGCGGCACGATCACCCGGAAGCCGGCCGAGGCCAGGATCGGGGCGACGTCGACGAAGGCGTGAATGTCGTAAGGCCAGCCGTGCAGGAGGATGACCGGCGGACCGTCGGCGGGCCCTGCTTCGGCGTATCCGACGTTGAGGAGGCCGGCATTGATCTGCTTGATGGCAGGAAACGACGTGCGCGCGCCCGGCTTGACCGCACTCCCTGGTTTGGCGCTACCGGATTGTGCGCCGGCCGGGCCGGCCAAAGCCACCTGGGCGGTTGCCAGCGTCATGGCCGCGGCGCCAAGAAAACGGCGGCGACCAAGGTTGATATTGTCGGACATTTGGCTCTCCTTCGATATACATCGAATGCGATTTATTCGAACACGATCTAATTAGCGCCATTAATCCTGATGTCAACCCTTCCGATTTAATCGTATCCGATATATATGCTCACCGGACGTCACGATCAGGTGTGTCCGGGAGCATCAGGATGAAACCGACCAAGTCTTCGAACCCAACGTCTTCGAACCCAACGTCTTCGGATCCACGGCCATCGGATCCCAAGCTCGCCGACTTCCTGTGCTTTGCGGTCTATTCGGCCAACCTCGCCTTTGGCCGGGCCTACAAACCGCTTCTCGATGAACTCGGCCTCACCTACACGCAATACATTGCGATCGTGGCGTTGTGGGAAAACGACAACCAGACCGTCTCAAGTCTCGGCGAAAAGCTGTTTCTCGAATCCAACACGCTGACCCCGATCCTGAAGAAGCTCGAGACGATGGGTTATCTGCGCCGGCGGCGCGATGCCGCCGACGAGCGCCAGGTGCTGGTCAGCCTGACCGAGGCCGGGCGCGGCCTCCGCGAAAAACTCGGAGGAAGGAATCTGGTGAAGGCTTCCGGGCTTTCGCCCGAGGAATTCCCCAAGCTGCAGAAGGCGGTGGTCACGGTGCGCAACAACTTGATCAAATCAATGCAGGATACGCCGACCGGCGCGCCGGCAAGCCCCTCGCCCGCGGCGGCAAAGCAACGCGCGTAATCCAGAGCGCCGATCGCTACCGCGCCATCTTTTCCAGGTCGGGGAATGACACATAGACCGCACCGGCGCAGGGTTCACTGGCGTTTTCAATAATGCGATCGAGCCGGCCATCGACGTAAAGTATCGCGCGCTCGCGCGGTTCGGCGTAATTGCCGTCGGAATCGCGCGGGCTGAAGCGCAGGCAACTGACGTAACGCAGCCGTCCCCCGACGACGCGTTGTATCGGCTCCGCCATCACGGCGTTACGCACGCCGACCGGATTGTTGAGATAGCTCCTCATGAACAAGAGTATCTCGCCCTTGTAATTGTTGGGAAACGGCTGATTGGAGACGCCGCGGTCGTCGGTATAGGTGATGCTCCTGCCCTCGTCGCTGCCCGCGCAGGCCGCGAGCACGATCGGCAGCAACACGGTCGCCGCAAATTTTGCTGATGTCCCCAAGCGTAAGTCTTCCACCTGCCCCCGAGGCTATCTCTTAGACCGGGCGGCGCCGAAATGGAATTCGCAACTCGGTTATCGCACCCGGATTGGACCGCTGAAAACGGCACCAACCCACGGCTATTGGGGAAGCAATGGCGCATGGGTTGGCCTGATACCCGCCGGCGCGTCGGGGGCAATGGGGATCGAACCGCGCCCGCGGATCAGTTATCAGCCGCGCTTGCCGTGCGGAACGTGCTTGATCACGACTTTCGGCGTGGTGTGCGTCTTCAGCAAGCCGATGTGCTTGTGGTGGCGATGATGGTGGCGATAATGCTTGTGGTGATGTCGGCCCATCCGCGCATTGGCATTGAAGAACTTCGCGTTCGCCTGCTCCGCCCTGATCGGCGCGTGCATGGTCTTGCCGGGCGAACCGGCCAGCGCGGGTGCGGCGAGAACCGATACGGCAAGCAGCGCTGCGGAAATGGTCTTGAACATGGTTGTCTCCTCTTCCATGGATCGCAGGACTCTCCGGCCACGTGACCGCCCCCTCGCTGATCATGCAGACGACGCTAGCGACCACGCGCTGAACCCGTCGTGAAGCGCGACACCGGACTTCATTCATCTGCATGACATCTTCGTCATGTTCCCGGCGCAATACGGCCGCCGCGCAAAAAATCACGGGAATGGCATTAAGGGTCGGGAATGTTCCCAACCGCCAGGTGTTCAAATCAGCGAGCTTCGGTATAGGATCGCCTGATGGCACCGTCCTGTTCTACTGATTTTCTCGAAGTCGGGTTTCTTGATCTGTTCAACTGGAGAGACGCATGACCAAACTTGCTATCAGGCTTCTGACGCTGGCGATGTTGACGCTGGCGCTGACGGCGGCTCCCGTCGTTAGCGTGGTCTACGCCGCACCCGACAACGATCCGCCGCCGCCGGCGCAAAAGGCCAAGAAGAAGAAATCCAGCGAAGTGCGCCCGAGCACCCAGGAAACCGCATTTGCAACCGGTTATCGCGCCGCCTATGCCGCGATCTACGATCGCCACGACTACGCCTCGGCGATCGAACAGTTGAAGGCGCTCGGCCGCGACGACAGCGCCGCGGTCGCCAATCTGATCGGCTACTCCTATCGCCAGCTCGGCGACTACAAAGTGTCGCAGATCTGGTACGAGCGCGCGCTCAAGGCCGATCCGACCCACATCAAGACCTGGCAATATTATGGCCTGTGGCAGGTCGAACACGGCAACCGCGAATCCGCGCAATACCATTTGAACAAGATCGCGGCGCTTGCCGGCACCTCGAGTGAGGAATACCGCTCGCTCGCCGCAGCGCTCGAAAGGCCGCCGGGAACCGGTCTGGCTTACTGAGCCGTCAACGCCCTCGCCGCGTTGCGGGGAGCGGCAAGAATACGAGCAAGAATGCGAAAATGGATGGGTGCCGACGCGATCCGCCGCCGGCACCTTTCCTTTTTCCGCCAGGCACGCGGAAATTGCGCTGCAGCCTGGCCGCTGAGGCCGGTTGCTTCGGATATTTATTAGCGAATCCTTAAGGATGATCTCTTTCCGCCGGCCGGGGCGGGATCGAAGAACCATTTCAACACCCATGCTCCCTAGGCTTTTCACCAAAATGACGCCGCCGCCCTATCGGACCAAGGCCCCGATCGGTTCCAGGCGGGCATCAGGGTTGGATGATGAGCACAGGCGATTACCCCGCGGCCGAAACGCCGGACGTTCTGCTGGCCGCGCTTGAGCGGGCGAACGACGCCGTGCTGATCCTGGATCGCGATCTTCACGTCAGCTATTGCAACGCGGCGGCCGAACTGATCTTCGGGCTGAACCGCACAGCAGCGCTCGGTTGCCATGTCGGCGATCTCGGCCTCAAGGACCTGCAACATCATCACGTCGCGACACCGGACTCGGACCAGGTGAGCCGCAACGACGTTCCGCATGGACGCAACGCCGAGATCACGATCGCACGCAAGGATGGCAGCCGGATTCGTGTGGCGCTGTGGCTTTCGAACATCGAAATCGACGGTCAATGCCGCACCATCGCATTCGTGCGGGACATCACCAAGGAGGTCGCCCGGCGTGAAAGGCTGGCCCTGCTCTCGCTGGTCGCCGACCGGACCAGCCGCGCCGTCATCGTCACCGATCGCAATCTGAGGGTCGTCTACACCAACGCCGCGTTTACGGGAATGTTCGGGTACTCGCTTGAAGAGGCGAAGGACCGGTTTGCAGGCGAACTGCTGGTGGGCCGCTATACCGACCGCAGGACGCTGGCCAGGCTGCGACGCTGGGTCGGCGAGGAAGCCGGCGGCGAAGAGGAAGTCCTCGCCTACGACAAGAACGGCGACGAGATCTGGGTCTCGGCCAACGTCAAGACGTTCCGCGACGGGCGCGGACGGTCCAACTACATGTTCGCCCTGCTGACCGACATCACCGAGACCAAGCAGCTGCGTTCGCTGCAGCAGCTGATCATGAGCGCGCTGGCCGATGAAATCCCGATCGCCGACATCGCCGACCGGCTTTGCCGGCGCGTCGAAGAGATCGCGCCTGACGTCGTCTCCTCGTTGCTTCACATCGACGCCGGCGGACTGGTTCACCCGCTGGGCGGTCCCAGCCTTCCCGAGGACTATTCGCGGGCGCTGGACGGCCTCGCGATCGGTCCGAACATCGGCTCCTGCGGCTCCGCGGCCTATTTCGGCAAGCCGGCGCTGGCGGAGGACATCGACACCGACCCGCGCTGGCAGCTGTTCAAGACCCGCCCGCTCGAGGTTGGCCTGCGCGCCTGCTGGTCCACGCCGATCAAGGGCAAGGACGGCCGCGTGATCGGGACCTTCGCGTTCTATTACCGGGAATGTCGCGCGCCCAGCCGCTGGCACCAGCGGATCGTCGACGCCTGCGTCGATCTCGGCGGGCTCGCGATCGAGCGCAAGGAGGCCCGCGCGCAGATCGCGCGGCTCGCCTATTACGACATGCTGACCGGCCTGCCGAACCGCGCGCGCCTGCGCGATCTGATCCTTGAGGCGACCAACGCCTGCGCCGACGGAGGACACGTTGCGCTGGCGTTTCTCGACATCGATAATTTCAAGGACGTCAACGATACGCTCGGACACTCGGCCGGCGACGAATTGCTGGTCGGATTTGCCCAGCGCCTGCGCGCGCAGATCCAACCGGGCGGCATGCTGGGGCGGCTCGGCGGCGACGAATTCGTGATCGTGCTGCCGAACCGCAACGCGGCCGAAGCCTCGCTGATGGCGTCGCGATTGACGGAGGCTCTGGTCAATCCGATTCAGATCGGCGCCAAGCAGGTCGCGATGTCCGCCAGCATCGGCATCAGCATGTATCCGGACAACGCCACCGATATCGATACGCTGATCCAGCAGGCCGATGCCGCCATGTACAAGGCCAAGCAGGCCGGCCGCTCCACGTTTCGCTTCTTCAGCGCCGACATGGACCGGCTGGCCGAACAGCGGCTGGTTCACAGCGCGGCGCTGCGGCGCGCGCTCGCCAACGATCTCCTGCAATTGCAGTATCAGCCGCAGATCCGGACCAGCGACGGCGGCATTTATGGCGTCGAGGCGCTGGCGCGCTGGTATGACCCCGTGCTCGGCGAAGTCTCGCCTTCGAAGTTCATCCCGCTCGCCGAAGAGTGCGGACTGATCGAACAGATCGGGATGTGGTCGCTCCGCGAGGCCTGCCGGCAAATGGCGGAATGGCGTGCGGCCGGCGTGGATATCCCCTGCGTGTCGGTCAATCTGTCGCCGATCAATTTCCAGAACCCGAACCTGGCCGCAGCGGTCGCCGGGATTCTCGCAGACCATGGCCTGCCGCCGCAAGTGCTGATGCTCGAGATCACCGAAGGCGCGATCATGAACGAGCGCTCGGTTGCGATCGAGACGATGCATGCGCTTCGCGACCTGGGGGTCGGCCTGTCGCTGGATGATTTCGGCATCGGCTATTCGAGCCTGAGCCGGCTGGCGCATTTGCCGATCCGCGAATTGAAGATCGACCGCAGCTTCATGCACGATGTCGAGAGCGACCCCAGCGCGCTGGCGATCGTGACATCGGTGGTTCGCGTTGGCCAAAGCCTGCACCTCACCGTCGTCGCCGAAGGCGTCGAGAGCGACGGGCAGCTGAACTTGCTGACCGAACTTGGATGCGACGTCGTGCAGGGATTTCTCTACGCCCGGGCGCTGGCACCACCAGCATTCGGCCGTTGGCTGCTTGACCACAGCGCGGCGCAGGCGAGCAGGATGCTGAAGCACGTCGGACGATCGCTGGCCGAGGCTTCACCACGCGCCGCTTCCGGCACGAACTCGTAAGATATCCGCAAACTCTCACCGGATCGGCGGGACGTGGCCCTGTCCGCGTCATTGCGAGCCAACGGGTCGGCGCGAAGCGCCGCCCGATGACAGGCTCCGCGAAGCAATCCATTTATCGACTCGCTGAAGCATGGATTGCTTCGTCGCTATCGCTCCTCGCAATGACGGTGATGGAGCTGTTCCACCCAATGCAGTCATCCTCCGCGAAAGCGGGGGATCCAGTACGCCGCGGCTTATCGGTTCAATCATTGGCGCCTCTGGAATACTGGGTCGCCCGGTCAAGCCGGGCGATGACAACTGAATATGTGGCCGCCTTCTCGCGACGCATTGCGCCCGAGGTTTGCTGGAAACTTCCTGCCCTCACATCGAGAGGGCGCAGGGAAGACCGGGTGCGCGCTGCACCCGCGGTCTCGCGTGCGGTTTGCACAAAACAAAGTGCACACGAGCATACAGGGCAGCGGAGAACACCCGGCCTTCCCTGCGCAATGGCTTTACGGCTTATAACGCGATCTCCCCGGTGAACGGGCTTTCTTGCCACCGTCGCTCCCGATCAGCTTTTGGCCTCTCAGGAACTTGACACCAGCAACGGGGTGTCAGGACCACGCGCCTTCGCCGTACGCCTCTGTCGCGTTACGTCTCCGCAACATCAGCGTCCACCGCAACCCGTCCAACGTCCGTGACGACGGCCGACGCCCTCTGAGTGGGACGGGATGGCCAAATATGTATGTCTGATTTGGTTTCTGGAAAAGCGAAATATTTTTTATTTCGGGGCTTGACATGACTTCTGAAAATCAGAACTGATTTGCCCGTCGGGTTGATTTGTCGCATGCGGGATCGAAGATTGCGCTTGCGCGCAAGGCGACGCAGTCGACCTTTCGGAAATGCGCAATGCAAAGGCTGACGGCTTATCCATGCCGCAAACGAAAGAGGGCCGCTTGAATGAACAAGCGGCCCAAGTCTAGGGAGGAAACGCCCAAACCGAGACAAATCAGCGAAGCTGATTTGCTCTTAGGGCAGCGACAGCGCGAGGCGCCGCCGCGCAATGCATGTAGGTACGAAAATGCGCCGATCAAGACGGGGACTCACGCTTCGCGCGGATTGTTCGCTCGATCTCTCAAGAAGAATTACGGTGACGCACGGGCGTCATTGCGAGCCAACGGGTCGCGCGATGCGCGCCCGATGACAGGCTCCGCGAAGCAATCCATATCGTGACAAGCCGGCCCATGGATTGCTTCGTCGCTTTCGCTCCTCGCAATGACGGCAATTTGCGAAAGCCCCCCTCACTTCATCAGCCCCTGCACTTCGCTGCGAAACGCCTGCCGTGCGGGATCGCGCGAATAGAACATGTGGCCGCCGGGATAAACGACCAGCTTCACCCTGGCGGGGCTGGCAAACGCCGGCAACTGGTCGAGGATGATCTTCGAGGCAAAATATGGCGTGGCGAGATCGAACAGGCCGTGGCCGACCAGCAGTTTCATTTTCGGGTCGAGCGCGAGAATCTGCCGCAGCTGGGAAACCGACTCGGCCGGTCCGCGGCCGAAATCCCACGACCGGAAGACGCTGTCGTTGAGCAGATGGTACGAGCCGTCCGGCCGCCAGTTCAGCTTGCGCGTGGTGAGATCGACGGCGGCGCTGGTCAAGGGCGCCATCAGCGAATCCCCGGAGGGATCGCCGAAATGCGAGGAGTCCGAATCCGGATAGGGGTCGAAGCCCGACACCGACGCGTCATAGCGTCCGGTCACCCGGGCGTTGCGGCGGTCGAACTCCCGGCGGAATTCGCCGACCTCGAAGCGTCCGGCAAGCCGGCGGCTCACGGCCTGATCGATGCCCGTCAACGACGCGACCCTGTCGGCGAGCCGGTTGGTGGCCTCGGTGTCCGCCTGCCCCTTGAGCAGGTCACTCACAAACTCGGCCCGCGCGTAGCGTTCGACGTCGGCGAGATCGGCCCATTTCACCGGGCCCTTCGCTTCACGCGCCACAGCGGCCATGGTGGGAAGCCGGTGGACATATTGCAGCTGGCTGGAGCCGGAAAATTCGCGGTAATCGAGCAAGGGAGAGACGAGGATCAGCCCGCGCACGCCGACGCCCTGCTGGGTCTGCAGGTTGCGGACGATCTTCGGGCCGCGGATGCCGCCATAGCTTTCGCCGGTGACATATTTCGGCGACAGCAGCCGGTCGTATTTTTCGAGCCAGCGCCGGATCACCAGCGCGATCGAACTGACGTCGCCATCCAGGCTGAAGAACCGCTTGCGCGCGTCCTCGCCCGACGCGACGAAGCGGCTATAGCCGGTGTTCACGGGATCGATGAAGACCAAATCAGTGAAGTCGAGCCAGGTCTCGGCGTTCGGCAGGAGGTCGGGCGAAGCGGAAGCTACCGCGCCATCGCCTGTAATCGACAGCCGCCACGGTCCGGCGGCGCCGAACTGCAGCCACGCCGATGAAGCACCCGGCCCGCCATTGAACAGGAACGTGACCGGTCGCGTAGCCCGATCGGTGCCGTCGAGCTGGTAGGAGGTGTAGGCGATGTCGGCCTGCGGCTCGCCTTTTTCGTCGAACAGCCGGATCGAGCCTGCGGTCGCGGTGAAGGCCAGCGTGCGCCCGGGCAGCGCCAGCGTCTGTTTGGTGGTGGAATCCGGCGGCAGCCGATGCTGATCGGAGACCGGCTGCGGCGTGGCGGCGTCGCCGCGCCGTCCCCCGCCCTTCTGTCCCTGTGGCGGTTGCGGCGGCAGCGTTTGACCCGGCGTCGGCGTCGCGGCGGGTTGTTGCTGCGCGGCCGTCGGGCTAGCGTCCTGGGCTCGCGCACCGGCCACGCAAGCCAGCATCACAAGCGCGATGGCGAGTTGCATATGACGCCGCGCGGTGAAGCGAAAAGCCATGACGTCCTGCTCCCTCTGTCACTTGCTCCCGGTGTCACTTGGTCCCGGTGTCACTTGCCGCCGGTGCCACGCGATCCGTTGGGCCACGGATTCAGCCTGGGATGGCGACAGCAGGGCTGTGCTACAACAGGACGAAATCCGCTGGCATCACAATCCCGACAGTATTGCGTGAAAGCTATCGGCATAACGCTTGACCGGTCGCATCGCCATGGTTGTCCTCGCCGACCGTTAGGTGATATCGGTCGGTTCCGCTGGCGAACCCGGCCAATTATTTTTGATTCATCCATGAAACCATTTTGGCGCTGGCGAGACTAAAGAACCTGCGCTTTGCAATGGGGACCAAAATGAAACGTGCGATTGTTGCCTGCCTCGGCCTGCTGACGCTGGCTTCTCCCGCCGCGGCGGATTCACCGGTTGCGGTGGTCGAGGACATCAAGGGCAAGGTGACCGGCGCCGAATTCATGGACTATGTGACGGCCAGATCCGTCATCAAAATCGCCGACGGCGGCTCCGTCGTGCTCAGCTATTTGAAGTCCTGTCGGCGCGAGACCATCAGCGGCGCCGGCACCGTCGTCGTCGGCAACGAAGAGAGCATCGTCGATCAAGCCGTCCTCACGGCGGAGAAGACGAACTGCGATTCCAACCAGGCCAACGCCACCACCAAGGACACCAGCGCCGTCGCCGCCACCCTGCTCCGCAGCGCCACAGCCACTTCGCTGCCCGCGCCGCAGCTCACGCTTTACGGCGCCTCGCCGTTCGTGCAGGCCAAGGGCCGCGGCACGCTGGTGGTGCGCCGGCTCGACCTCGCCGGCGAGCGTCACCAGATCGCGCTCGGCGGCACCCAGCTCAAGGGCAAGTTCGTCGATTTCGCCGGCGAGAACGTCGCGCTCGTCCCCGGCGGTCTCTACGCCGCCTCGTTCAAATCGTCGGAAATCGTGTTCCGGGTCGACGCGCAGGCAAAGCCCGGCGCGACGCCGATTGTCGGCCGGCTGCTGCGGCTGGACTAGGCGTGCCGGACCTCCGCGCTTGAGAATCAGGCGCAGCACGCGCAACCAGATGGTGATCGCCGCCATCGCGCTGGTCTGCGCGGCGGCCTCGGTTTCTCCGGCGGTCAGGCCGATCCGCGGGCTCTCGCTCGATATCCTCACCGCGCTGCGCTGGGAAGTGTTTGGCCGCAGGCAGGATCCGGCGGCCTCTCCGACGGTCGTCATCGCGATGGACGAGGAAAGCCTGCGCACCGCCCCGTTCAAGGGCTCGCCGATGCTGACCTGGACCGGGGAGATCGGACGCGTGCTGGCCGCGACGCTGGAAGGCGGCGCCAAGGTCGCCGGCTTCGACGTGGTGATCCCGACATCGATCGAGCAGTCGGAGATCCCGTTCGGCGACAACATGCTGGGCACCAAGGTGCGCGGCTTCGACCGCGACTTCCTGCGCGCGCTGGCCGGCGCGGCCACCTCCGGCAAGGTAGTGCTGGGCGAGACGCTCGGCGGCAACCAGCCGGTCAGGCCCGCGGCCGGGCAGCGCATCGCGGTGCGGCAGCAGCAGAACATCCGCCCCCTTAACGTTCATACCGACCATGACGACGTGGTACGGCGCATGCCGCTGACATTTCCCATCAACGGAGCAAAGGTGCCCTCGATGGCGGTCGAACTGGCAGCGCGGGCGCTGGGCGCGATGCCCGAGTTCGACAAGAATGGCCGGATGACACTCGGCGGTTACCGGATCCCGGGCCGGGTGCCGAACACGCTGACGCTGAATTTCGAGGGCGGCGCGGCCGACATTCCGACCTTCTCGTTCGCCGATCTGCGCAACTGCGCGGTCAAGGACGACAAGGACTATTTTCGGCGCTGGTTCGACGGCAAGGTCGTCATCTTCGGCACCGTTCTCGATATCGAAGACCGGCGCATGACGTCCAAGCGCTTTGCGACCGGCATCGAGGGCGCGCGCACGCCGCGCTGCGCGGCCGGGAGCACGCCGGTCTCCGCCGCCTTCAGGACCAGCACGATCGCCGGCGTCTATATCCACGCCACCGCGGTCAACAACCTGATCTCACGCAATGCGGTGGTCGAACCGGGGCCGCTGTCGCGCTTCCTGATATCAGCCCTGTTCGCGGCGCTGGCGGCCATTGCCGCGTGGCAGCTCAGACCGCTGGTCGCGGCGACGGCCTGGGCGGTCATGGTCGTGGCCGGCATCGCCGGCGCCACCCTCGCCTTCAACCACGCGCTGGCGCTCCCGGTCACCGAGCCGTTCCTCGCCAGCCTGATGGCGCTGGCCTCGACGATCGGTTTCCGCTTTGTCGTCGCCGACAAGGATCGCCGCCTGCTGCAGAAGAGTTTTGCGCTGTATCTCGCCCCGCATGTCATCAACCGGATGCTGTCGTCGAACAAACTGCCGGAGCTTGGCGGCGAGACCCGCAACGTGACGGTGTTCTTTTCCGACATCGAAGGGTTTTCGCTGATCGCCGAGAAGATGTCACCGGACAGCCTGATGGAGCTGATGAATGAATATCTCTCGGCGATGACCGACGTCATCGAGAGCCATGGCGGCTATGTCGACAAATATATCGGCGATTCCGTCGTGGCGGTGTTTGGCGCGCCGGCCGACGATCCTGACCATGCCGCCAACGCGGCGCGCGCGGCGCTGGACTGCTGCACAAGGTTGACCGGGCTCAACGCCTCCTCGGCGCTATTCCACGAACACAAGCTGGCGCAGCGGATCGGGATCAACTCGGGCGAGGCGCTGGTCGGCAATTTCGGATCGCGGCGGCGCTTCAATTATTCGGTCATGAGCGATGCGGTGAACCTCGCCTCGCGGCTGGAGGGCGCCAACAAGTTCTACGGCACCACCGTCATCGCTTCGGAGACGACGGTTGCCCTCGCCGGCGACGCTTTCGCCTGGCGCGAACTCGACGCCATCAGAGTCAAGGGACGTAACCAGGCGCTGAAAATCTACGAATTGCTGAAGCTCTCGACCGGGCTTGGCGCTTCCCGGCAGGCGCCGATCGCCCATTACGCCGACGGACTTGCGCATTGGCGCGCCCGGGAATTCGAGCTTGCCGCAAAATGCTTCGAGCGTTCGGCTGACATCGACCGGCCGGCACAGCTGTTTTGCCAGCGCGCCCGGGAGTTGGCTGCAAATCCGCCTGATAAGGATTGGGACCCGATCCGAACCCTGCAGGAGAAATAGCTGCTCCCGTCCTTCGGTTCAGGTTACCATCCCGGGCGGGGCGCCCTTCCATCTCGACAAGCGCCGCCAAGGTGTATAGACGAGCGCGGCGCAATCCGGCGCCACCATGAGCCCGTAATCCGATGGCCAGCCCCAAGCGATATGACCGTATCGCCTTCGTTGCGAGCGCTTCCGCGGAGGCGCAGGCGGCGCTGGCGGAGTTGGTCAGGCTTTACGGCAATCACGACCCGGATACGGCCAATGTCCTGGTGGCGATCGGCGGCGACGGGTTGATGCTGGAAACGCTGCACCGGTACATGCGGACCGGCAAGCCGATCTACGGCATGCATCGCGGCACCGTCGGTTTTCTGATGAATGAGTTCTCCACGCACGATCTGCATGCGCGGCTGGCCGCGGCGCGCGAGTCGCTGATCAATCCGCTGTTGATGCGCGCGACCGATATTCATGATCAGGTGCATCTGCATCACGCCATCAATGAAGTGTATCTGTTTCGCCAGACCTATCAGGCCGCGCATGTGCGCATCCTGATCGACGAGCACGAACGCATGGCCGAACTGATCGCCGACGGCATTCTGGTGGCGACGCCGGCCGGCTCCACCGCCTATAACCTCTCGGCGCAGGGGCCGATCCTCCCCATCAATGCGGCGCTGCTGGCGCTGACCCCGATCAGCGCGTTCCGTCCGCGGCGCTGGCGCGGCGCCCTGCTCCCCAATACCGCCTTCGTGGTGATCGAAGTGCTCGAGGGCAACAAGCGTCCGGTCGCAGCCGTGGCCGACCATGACGAAGTGCGCGACGTCCGCCGCGTCGAGGTGCTGTCCGACAAGTCGATCTCGATGCGGATGCTGTTCGACCCCGGCCACAGCCTCGAAGAGCGCATCCTGCGCGAGCAGTTCGGGCATTAAGTGTCGTCCCGGCGAAGGCCGGGACCCATACGCCGCGGCCCATCGGTGAGAGCGCAGGCGTTAGACACCCTCCTTAATAATGAGCGCCGCGGCGTATGGGTCCCGGCCTTCGCCGGGACGACGAGTTGGAAAGTCCGTCGATCGGGCTATCACAGGCCCCTGCCGCGCCGCTTTCGCAACCATTCGTTAACCTGCCCCGCGATATGGTTAACGCCGGGTGTACCGTGTTGCCCGGTATGCGCTTAGGGCCGGACCATGTATCGCATCGACTTCAACAAGCTGCGGTTTCTGATTTGCGACGACAACCCGCATATGCGCCGCATCCTGCGGACGCTGCTGCACTCGTTCGGCGCGCGCGAGGCTTATGAATCCGAGGACGGCGCCACCGCGCTCGAAATGTACACCCATTACGTCCCTGATATCGTCATCACCGACTGGGCGATGCCGATCTTCGACGGGCTCGAACTGGCGCAGATGATCCGGCAGCCGGAATCCAAGGGTAATCCCTACGCGCCGATCATCATGCTGACCGGCCATTCGGAGAAGCGCCGCGTCACCGTTGCGCGCGACGCCGGCGTCACCGAATTCCTGGCCAAGCCGATCTCGGCCAAGGGGCTCTATCAGCGCATTCTCAACGTCGTCGCCAATCCGCGGCCGTTCATCAAGACCAAGACCTATTTCGGCCCGGACCGCCGGCGCAACACCAACAATGCCTATATCGGCCCCGAGCGCCGCATCGGCGGCGAGATGGAAGTGATGCAGCAGCCGTCGCTGCTCGACAAGGCGCGATCCAGCGTCTGACGCGCGAAACCGCTGAGGAACCATCATGGCGAAGGAAAAACCCGGCAAGCTGGAGGTCAAGAGCTTCGCCGATCACCACGTGATCACGCAGCCCAATCCGCTGCGCAAGGTGCTGCTGCGCGTTCCCGAATCCGACCTCGACGATCCGGTTGGGCGCGCCGAAAAAGCGCTGGCCGGGCTATCGGGTGAATTCAAGAACTGGATGGCGATCGAAGCCGACCGGCTTTCCGCCGCCCACGCCGCCATCCTGCGCAGCGGCTTCACCGACGACGCCCGCGAAGAACTGTTTCGCGCCGCCCACGACATCAAGGGCGACGCCGCGACGTTCGGCTTTCCCTCCGCGGGCGCTGCCGCCGAAAGCCTGTGCCGCATCATCGAACACGCGCCCGATCTCGAACTGGTGCCGTCGGATCTGATTACGCATCACATCAACGCCATTCAGGCCATCGTCCGCGAGCGCACCAAGCTCGACACCGCGGCCACCGCCGGCGTGCTCAGCCGCTCCCTGCGCGGCATCGCCGACGAATTCCTCACTTACGCCAACCGCGACCGCCCCGAGCATCTCGAAGCGATTTTGGCGCCGAGCATTATTCCGACGGAGTGATTTTGTCGTCCCTGCGAACGCAGGGACCGATACGCCGCCGTCCTAATTTGTTGGAAAAGATAGCGACCACATCGCTCCATGGATAAGCCGCGGAGTATGGGTCCCTGCGTTCGCAGGGACGACATACAATGTGTTGCTGGGGCGTGGCTTACGCCGCGATCAGATCGTCGTGCGCGATCGCGTCCTCTGCGGCGAGCTCGTCGCAGAACAGGCGGGCTTCCTCGCGGGCCGATTCAGTTGCAAAACGGCGCAGCAGGATCAGAAGCGGCTCGGCGGCCTTGCGGTCCGTCTCGCAATGCGTCAGCACGCGCTCGACCATGCGGCGGCGCAATCTCGCTGCACCACCTAACGTGTCGACGTAGCCGGTCTCGTGGCTGACCTCGAGCGCGATCCGGAAGGCGGCGAAGGTGGATTCCGGAAAGCCGGCCCGGATCAACAGCGCCTGCAGGCTGGCGCCGCCGCGGTCATGCAGCAGCGCGGTGACGCGGGCGTGCGGCAGGCCGGACAATTCGGCCAATGATGCGTCGAACAGTTCGAGATTGCCCGACAATAGCGCGCGCAGGATCAGGCCCGCGGTGAGCTGGCCGGTGGCGCGCAGATGCTGCACCAGGCCCTGCATGTCCTCGCCGCGCGAACGCGCCGCGATGTTCACGGTCGAGCGCTCGCGCGCTTCGCTGGCGAGCCGCCCTGCCCGGTCCGGGCTCAGCCAGTTTTTCGCGACGACGAATTGCGCCAGCGTGTCGGAAAGCTTGGCGACCAGCGCCAGGCGCGTGGCGGACGGCAAGCCCTCCAGCACCAGCATCGATTCACGGATCGCGGCGAGATGGCCGTGACGCTCGACGATGCGGTCCCAGGAGAACGGCGCCAGCTCCGCATAGGCGTTTTCGATCAGCTCCAGGGCTGCGGCCGGCGAGCCGACTTCGGCGATCGCGGCGGATACGGAGGGCGGCAGATTGACCCGGCGGGCGATCGCGCATTGCGTCTCGCTGTTGCCGGTCGCGACGATGTCGACGAGGTCGGCGTCGATCAGCAGCGGGGAATGTTCGAGCACCGGCAGCGCGATCGACGGCTGGTCGAGCGCGAGCGCCTGCACGATCGCGGCTGGCGCTTCCGCGCTGCGCGCGAACACCTGCGACATCGCCTGGCGGACCAGCGGGGATGGATCGTCGAGCAGCATCAACAGCGCGCCTTCGGCGGCGGCGCGGTCGTCCTCAGTGAGATCGGAAATCAACCAGGCCCGCGCCAAAGACCGCGTCGCCTCTGCCCGCTCGCCTGCCGGAGCGGTACGTATCCAACTGATGAACTGCCGAACGATCATGGTCTAGCCGGCCTACGCAACCCGAAACGACACCGTGACGCGGTGCCACTGTCATAGAAAATAAACCATGACGCTTAACAAAGGGTTCACCATAAACGTTTGGGATTATTGACGTTTCGTTAAGGGCGCACAAACGCCTCGTTAATGTTTTGGCCGCGTTCCGATATTCAAACGCGCCAGCGAGCGCGCCTTTCAGTCTACGTCCGGATCGGTCCAATGCCGTCGTCAGGATACTGGATCGTTTCCTCTCCCGGATTCCGGGACCCGATGACGATGAAGATCGCCGCAGCGTTCGAGCGGTTCACCAGATGATGTGCATTGGCACATCCGGCAGGAAATCCCGCGAAGGAACCCTGCTCCATCGTATGTTCACCATAGTCGTCGATCAGGGTGAGCGTTCCCGATAGCACGTAAACGAACTCGTCTTCTGCCTCATGCCAGTGCCGCAACGCCGATATCGAACCAGGTTCAAGCGTGACATGATTCACGCCGAACTGGGTAATATCGACGGCGCGCGCCAAACCTGCTTCGTGCTTTCCGATGAACAACTCAGGCTTGACGCGACCGGACGAAGAACTCGGCAATCCCGTCGTGACAGGCACGTCCGAAAGCGTGCGTACCCTGGATTCCATCCGGACACCGTCCTCGGTCGGCTAGCTGCTGAACGTGCCGTTGCGATCGCTGAACAGATCAAGCCGACCGGGTGCGCGGACTTCGGGCTTCTGTCCCGATATCGATGGTGTCGCCGAGGCGACGGTGGTGAGCGAAGAACCCCTGCCCCACAATTCCTGCACCGCTGGCGAAATCGGCTGGCTGCGTTCGCCGGCCTGGAACAGCGAGCGGAAGATCGGCTCGGGCTGCGCGGAGGCGGTCTGCGATGTCGCGGCGACCGGCGTCACGCTGCGGGAATTCGGGAAGCTCGACAGATAGGCCGCGTTATCGATCGCAGGTGCAGCCGGCGTCGCGGACGTCGCTTGCGTGGCGCTCGCGACGGTCACGCGGCGCGGCAGGTCGCCGCCGACGGCCGCCATCGCGGTGCGGGTGGCCGGCGAACTGGCGGCACTGGCGTAGCGCGAGTTCAGCACCGAATAAACCTCGGAGACGCTGCGGCCGCGGCCCGAACGATCGTAGAAGATCGAGCGGTTGGCCTCGGCGGCGGCCGGAAACATCTGCACAGCGGAAGCCTGCGGATTGTCCTCGGCGCTCGAGATCAGTTTTCCCGCCCCGCCGACGCCCATGAAATGCGCCATATAGAGTTCGGCGTCGCTCGGGCGGCGGCCGATCTTGCCGGTGAGCTTGAAACTGTTCGACTGGGTCAGCACCCCCGCCATCGACGACGCGGCTTGCGGATCGTCGCGCAGCTTCATGATCGCGGCACGCGCGGTCGGGTCGCTGACCGAATAGCTGCCGGACGGATTCTTGGTGATGGCGTCGGCATATTTGCCGTAGCCGAGCTGGCTGCCGGCTTCCTTGACGGTGCCGAGCCAGGTCTGGTCGATGAATTGAAACAGCCCGCGTGCCGACGAGGTGGTCGCCGCCGCCTTCGGGTTGAAGTTGGATTCCATCTTGGCGGTGGCGAGCAGATATTCGAAGCTCGCGCCTGATGTCGAGGCGGCCTGCTTGATCGAGCCCGCGATCTTCGCGCGCGTGGGATCGACACCTGCCGTGGCGTTCAATGTGTCGACCGACATGTTTCTGGTGCCCCGCTCCCCGCGAAACGACCGCGCGGCCTGTGCGAAAATCGCAATCAGCGCCCAATACCGCGTCACACTGGGACGGTTATGGTTAATGGGGGGTTAAGGAGTCGTCATTCCGGGGTGTGCGCCTTGGCGAAGGCCCGGAATCCCAGCGAATTCGCCGCTAGATGACACCGCCTTGTCGAAGCGCCGCAATGGCGGCGGGGTCATAGCCGAGTTCAGCCAGGACAAGATCGGTATGCTCGCCGAGCATCGGCGGGCGCGCCACGATTTCACCCGGCGTTTCCGACAGCCGGACAGCAGCCCGTACGACCGGCGCGGGCACCGGCAGGCCCGGATAATCGACATCCTGCATGAAGCCGGCGGCGCGAATATGCGGATGATCCAGCGCCTGTTGCGGGCTGAGCACCGGTCCCGCCGGAATCATCGCTTCGCCCAGCGTGTCGACGGCTTCCTGCGTGGTGCGCTCGGCGCACCAGCGCGCCATCCGTTCGCTGATGACAGGGCCGTTGTCGCCGCGCTTGATGTCGTCCGCAAAGCGCGGATCGCTTAGCCACTGGTCCTCTTCGCCCATCAATCTTGCCCAGCGAATGAACAGCGGATGACCCGTGACCTGGCACAGCACCCAGCCGTCCCGGGTGCGGTAAATGTCGGCTGGCGCCGCGGTCTGGCCGAGATTGCCGGTCGGAACGCGATTGGCCTTGATCACTGCCTGCTCGATCAAGGTTGCGTTGGTGAACGACAACGCGGTTGCAAGCAACGCGCCCTCGACGATCTGTCCGCGTCCGGATTTGCCGCGCTCAATCAGAGCAGCAAGCGTCCCGAACGCGCAGTGCAGCGCGGTTCCGAAATCAACCCAATTCACCGCGGCCCGGTACGGCGGATCGCCGGCGCCAGTCATGTATACCGAACCCGACATGACCTGTCCGACACCGTCGAAGCCGACGCGATCGGACCAAGGGCCCGGGCCACCGAATGCAGTTGCCGTCGTGAGGATGATGTCGGACTTGATCGCCTTCAATGAATCGTAATCGAGCTTCATCGCGCGCAGAGTCTGCGGCGGCAGGTTGGCGACGACCACGTCCGCAGTTGCAACCAGCCGACGCATCACCTCCTGTCCCTCCGGCTTCATCGGATTGAGCGTGATGCACTTTTTGTTGCGGTTGATCTGCAGAAACAGCGCACCTTCGCCACCTTCGCCGACCGGCGCCACAAAGCGATCTTCGCTGCCATCGCGCTTTTCCACGCGAATGACCTCGGCGCCAGACTCGGCCAGCAATGTCGCGCAATACGGCCCTGCGATATAGCGCCCGAAATCCAGGACGCGCACGCCCTCCAGAACTCCCCCCATCGATCTTTTCCCTTTTGCTTCCGCCAGATTACAGGGAATGATTTCCGCAGCAAGGCGGCAACCGCCACCATGCCTCGGCCAGAAAGAGTGATCGTCCACAGTTAGCGTCCTGCCAAGCGGACACAGTCCACCGTGCGGAATATCAGTCTTACCTCAACGGGCTTCGCCTGAATTACACTGTCGCTATACTCGTCCACCAAGCCACGGGGGGCTCCGTGCTACTTCTCACCCCCGCTTAGTCTTCGCAGTCGAACGACAGACAAGAAACCAACAGGGCAGGGAAAATGAAAAAGCTGACACGGCGAACGTTCGTGACCGGTTCGGCGACGGTGTTGTGCGCCCCGTCCGTGAAAACCGAGGCGCAATCCTCATGGCCCACACGCCAGATTCGTATCCTGGTGCCGTATCCGGCGGGCGGCCAGACTGACGGCATCGCACGCGCTTTCGGCGACTACCTGGCGCGGCAGTTGGGAAAGACGGTCATCATCGAAAACAAGGCCGGCGCGGGCGGCGTCATCGGCGTGGCGGAAGCCAAACGCGCAGAACCTGACGGTACCACCATCCTGTGCACGATTTCTTCGTCACTGATCCAGAACCGTCTTACGGTGAAAGACCTTCCCTACGATCCTGAAAGAGACTTCATTTATCTGACGATGGTCAGCGGCGCCGGGGGTCCGGTGGTGGCGGCGAAGAAGACGGGAGCAAAAAATCTTCGAGAGTTCATTGAATATGGAAAAAAAGTCGGCAGCCTGAACTGGGGATCGTACGGCGTGGGTTCGACGCCGCACGTCCTCATCGCGACAATGGCGAAGCAATACGGCATTCAATTTCAGGTCATCCAATATCGCGGCGAGGCGCCGATGTGGAATGACATTGCGGGGCAGACGCTGGATGGCGCCGCAGGAAGTTATGCCGCAGCAGCACCCGTCATACAGGCCGGAACCGGAAACCTGATCGGCGTGGTAGGCAGCCGCCTGCCGCCCTATCCGGACACGCCTACAATGACTGAACAGGGCGCCGTCGGCGACTTCTACGACCTGCGCGCATTCACCACTTTTGCCGTGCCAACCGGAACACCGCAGGAAATCGTCCAGCAGATCTCGGCGCTATTGATCCAGGCCGGATCCGACTCCAAGGTCCAGCAGATGCTGAACAACTTTCTGCTGAGTTACCCGGCCAATCTTGAAACGACGGCTCGCATTTTCAAGCGCGACAGTGATGTGATGCTCGGTATCCTGCGCGACCTTGGCGTCAAGCCATCGGAGTAATTGCCGAGTGGTCGACGAGACCGCCTGAGCGCCTGTCGTGTCCGCTTCGGGCACCAACAGCGGACATGAGCACAGTTCATGTAGGCTGGGATCCTTCATAGCCTTCGGTAGTCACCATATCCCAAACTGACCGGCCTTCGCGTTCCTTCATCGCGGCGACATACTCGGGCGATCTGTAGCAGTCCAATGCCGCGCTGTAGGTCGGAAATTCCACGACTACCACGCGGGACCTAGGTTTGCCCTCTTTTGGTTCGACCTTGCCGCCGCGCGCAAGGAAACGTGCGCCATACTTGGCCAGCGCCTTGGCGTTCGCTGATATGTATCCCTTGTAGCCTTCAGCATCGGTTACATCCGCGAATACAACCCAGTAGCCCTTTGGCATATCGCCCTCCATTAGCAGTAGCGCGGCATTTCAAGGTAGTTCCTCGTTACTTTCAAGATCGATCACCGGGACGATCGGATCTCTTGACGCCCCATGTCCGCTCTGGGGCACGAAGCGGACATGATCCGAGTCCGACTTGAGTCCGGTTACGGACGAAGTTCGGAAATCGAATTTCGGGGCGGTTATGTCCGTTGATGACCCAACTGCGACATCGCCCGGAGATGCGCCCGGTAAGATCGATGCGCTACTGAGTGCGCCGATGATCGAGAAGTGATACTCTGCGCCCTGTCGTCCTCAGGATGCGATGAGGATCGAATGAAGCGACGGGAATTTATAGCGGGCACTGCGGCGCTGCTCGTTTCGCCAAGGCGTTCGTGGGCGCAAGGGACGCCTCGGCGAATTGGTTTCCTCGGCGCTTGGGCAGATCAGTCGGCTCGCGACTCAGTTTACGCCGCATGGCTCAGCGGCTTGCGCGAGAAGGGCTGGATCGAGGGCAAGAATCTGCTTATCGAATATCGTTATGCCCCCGACCGCCTGCCCGCTTTAGCCGCCGAACTGGTCGCCTTAACTCCCGAATTGATAATTGCCTCGGGGCCGCAATCGGCCCTCGCCCTGAAATCGGCCACCGCAACCATTCCGATTGTATTCGTGGCTGTGGCCGATCCCGTGGGGCTCGGCCTCGTGCAAAGCCTGTCGCGTCCGGGCGGCAATATAACGGGGCTTGCGACCTACGTGCCAGGAAACTTCGTCGCAAAAAACATAGAAATCCTCCGCGAGCTGGTTCCTGACGCCTCGAAGATTGCGATGCTAGTCAATCGGGGCAACCCAATGCACAGGCTGACAGTAGCCGAGGAGATACCCCGCACGGCCCGCGAGCTAGGCGTGGTTCTGCCGATAGTCGAGGCGACCACGGCCGAGGAACTCGACATCGCCTTTGCCTCGGCCGCCACCCAGCGCGCCGATGCAATCATTGTTTTTGGCGATACCCTGACCGTTGTCGAGGCCCCCCGAGTTGTCGCGCTCGCGGCGAAACATCATCTGCCTGCGATTTATTTCTTTCGACGATTCGCCAATGGCGGATTGATCGTCTACGGCCCCGATTTAGCCGATCTGTTCCGCCGTGCAGGCGGACACGTCGATAAAATCCTCAAAGGCGCCAAGCCCTCCGATCTCCCGGTAGAGCAGCCGACCAAATTCGAGCTAGTGATCAATATGAAGACTGCAAAAGCGCTCGGCCTCACCGTGCCGACCTCGTTACTCCTTCGCGCCGACGAGGTGATCGAATAGCAGCGCTGACTTCCGTGTTGGCACGAACCGGACCAATCAGGCCGGTCTAACGATCTCCGTTGACTGGGGTGGATCGGAAGTGGCCGGCCTACCGTCAAACCGACGCGAATGACCCGTTTCGGACGTGGGCATAGCCGGACATCGGCCCACAATTGTGCTATTGAACCTTCAGTTTTCCCCGAACCCGGGGGTGCATCTTGAGCAGCGAGCACGTAGAGCGGCGATTGGCTGCTATTCTGGCGGCGGATGTCGTGGGCTCTTGCCGCTTAATAGGGATCGACGAAGAAGGCACGCTGGCGCAACTGAAAGCTCTCAGAAAGACGCTTTTCGATCCCAAAATCGTTCAGCATCACGGACGTATCGTCAAGAACACAGGGGACGGCGCTCTCGTTGAGTTCGCCAGCGTGGTGGACGCCGTGCGATGTGCCGACGACGTACAACGCGGCATGGCAGAACAAAATACCGATGTGCCGCAGGGCAAGCGGATCGAATTTCGCATCGGCATTCACCTCGGTGATATTATCATCGCAGACGATGATATCTTTGGTGATGGTGTCAATATTGCAGTGCGTCTCGAAGGGATCGCAGAGCCGGGTGGGATTTGCATTTCCGACGATGCTCACCGGCAGGTTCGTGGCAAGGTTGAGAGCACCTTAGAGGATATGGGCGCTCAAACTCTCAAGAATATCGCCGAACCGATGCGGGCTTGGCGCGTGCGCATCGGCCCAAGCTCTTCGCCGGCAACAAAAACGCAGACCGAGACTGCGCAGCCCCTCGCGCTGCCCGACAAGCCATCCATCGCGGTGCTGCCGTTCCAAAACATGAGCGGCGATCCGGAGCAGGAGTATTTTGCCGACGGCATGGCCGACGAAATCCTCACAGCACTATCCCGGTTCCGGGAACTGTTCGTGATCGCCCGCACCTCGAGCTTTACCTACAAAGGCAAGGCCGTGGACGTTCGCCAGATCGGCCACGAACTGGGGGTGCGTTACGTGCTCGAGGGCAGCGTCCGCAAGGCCGGAGGCCGGGTCCGGATCACCGGACAACTCATCGACGCCACGAGTGGCGTGCAGGTCTGGTCCGATCGCATCGAAGGCGAGCATGACGATATCTTCGATCTGCAGGACCGCGCAGCTTCGGCAGTTGTAAACGCAATCGCACCCAAGGTCGAACAAGCGGAGATTGCCCGGGCAGTGGCGAAGGCGACGGACAGCCTGGATGCCTATGACTTTTACATGCGGGCTCAGGCCTGCATCTATAGATGGGGCCGCAGGGACCTCGAAGAGGCGGAAGTCTTGCTTAAGAGAGCGATCGAACTGGACCCCAAATTTGCAGCAGCATATGCCAACTCCACATGGTGCTTAGCGTGGCGGCTCGTGAATGACTGGACCAACGATCTTGCGACAGATGCTGCCCGATGCGGAGTGCTTGCGAGACAGGCAGTCGATCTCGCTCCGGACGATGCTAATGTGCTCAGTCTTGCAGGGTTTTCGCTTGCCCAGGTTGTCGGCGCGTTTGACGAGGGGATCGCACTGATCAATCGCGCCGTCAGTCTCAATCCCAATCTCGCGCGCGCATGGGCTCTGAGCGCCGTCGTCCACATTTTCATAGGGAAACCGGAGACAGCGATCCAGCACAACGAGCTGGCCATGCGCCTCTCGCCACGAGACATCGGCCTTCATCTTATGATGCATACGACGGCCCGGGCTTGCTTTTATGCCGGACGTCTGGACGAAGCTATCGCGTGGAGCACACGGGCTATGCGTGAGTCTCCGCACGGCCAAGACACGTCAATGCTTGCGCTAATTGCCAGCTACGCCCTTACTCAGCGTCAGGAAGACGCCACCGCGGCGCTCACAAAGTACTTGGCCATTCACCCGCAGGCGCGGTTGGGCAACCTCTGGCAGCTGTCGCGGCTTCGATCTCCCGATCATGTAGCGAAGCTCAAGGAAGGCCTTCGGCTCGCGGGAATGCCCGAATGACCACGACCGTCGCCTCGCTGCGATCCTCGCCGCCGACGTGGCGACTAAGACCGCAGATTAGGTGATCGAATAGCCGCGCGAAGTCGGTTCATGGCACTTTTCGGACCTATGCGACTGATCTGACGATGTCCGTTCACGATGTCAGAGCGGACCTCACCGGTGCCAGTGCCGACTTCCGCAAATGACCCTGGCTGTGTGAAAACGCCGCTGCTTTGCTATGATTCTCTCGTGATTCTGCGGGGGAAGCTGATGCGGCGCTTCGTTGAGCAGGCGGATCGTGGGCAGTGGACGCTATTGCCCGAATGCCTTGATGATTTCATTG